>JAFTCN010000038.1 GCA_017454675.1 Clostridia bacterium | reverse complement strand
GGCCGCGGCTCATACGAGCCGCGGCCCGACGGCCTGTATTCAGGGAAATGACGGCATACCGCTGAAAACAGAAAAAAAGATACGAAACCGAACAGACAGAAGAAATACGGACGGGACGGAATGAGATGAGATGACAGACGGTTTTGAGCGTTTCGACATGAACCGGCAGCCGGTAAAGTGCAGATGGTTCTTGAAGCCTCTGGCATGGGCGATCGCCCTGCCGGGAGTGCTCGCGCACCGCACGAAGATAACAAAAACAGGTACGGACGGTCTGCGGCCGCCTTATCTGCTCCTGTGCAATCACAACGCCTTCTTCGATATGAAGGTGTCGGCGATGGCCACTTTCCCGAGATTCGGCAACTACGTGGTGGCGATCGACGGATTCATCGGCAGGGAGGGACTGCTGCGGAACCTGGGCTGCATCTGCAAACGCAAGTTCACGAGCGACATCCGGCTCATCCGCCGGCTCGTCCACGTCGTGAGGAACGGCGGGATCCCGGTCATCTATCCGGAGGCCAGATACTCGCTGTGCGGCACCCCCGCCCCGCTGCCGGAGTCGCTGGGAAAAGTGGCCAGGATGCTCGGCGTTCCCGTCGTGACTCTCATCTGCCACGGACACCATATCAACCATCCTTTCTGGAACACCAGGCGCGAACGGGGCGTCGCTCCGACCGAAGCCGAGATGAAACTGATCATCACGGCGGAGGAGCTGAAGACGCTGAGCGCAGATGAGGTGAACGACCGGATCGTCGCGGAGTTCAGCTATGACGATTTCAGCTGGCAGGAGGAAAAGCGGATAAAGGTGAAAGACCCGCAGAGGGCCGTCGGCCTTGAGAAGATACTGTACAAGTGTCCTCACTGCGAGGAGGAGTACGGGATGTATTCCGAAGGCGCGGTGCTCGGCTGCCGCGGGTGCGGCAGGAAGTGGTATATGGACGAGTACGGCAGACTGTCCGCGGAGGACGGGAAGACCGAATACCCTCACATACCCGACTGGTACGAGTGGGAGCGCGAATGCGTGAGGCGTGAGGTCGCGGAGGGGAGATACTCCACCGGAGACATGCCTGTGACCGTCGAGAGCCTGCCGGGCGCGCGCGGATTCATTCCCATAGGTTCCGGGACGATGAGACACGACATGAACGGCTTTTCGGTGAGCGTCACAGACTCCGACGGCGTCACTCGCACGATGGAAAAGAAAGTGCCGTCGCTCTATTCATGCCATATCGAATACGAGTATCTCTTCAAACACGGAGACTGCGTCGATCTGAATACGCTCGATGACACCTGGTACATCTATCCGCACAGCTGCGGCTTTTCGGTAACGAAAATGGCGCTCGCCACGGAAGAGCTTTATTACGACTACAGAAGAAAGATCGGACGGCCCTGCAGACCGGGGCTTGCCTGAATGCTGCCCGCCCGGCACCGCACAGGTGCCGGGCGCAAAGTTTTGCAAAAAAAGAGGCGGCGCTTTTTGTGGAAAAGGCGCCGGCGGTAAAAATTACTATACAAAAAAGTCAAGTTATGATATAATATATACTGTATATTCACGCGGAGAGGGATCGTCTCCGGCTGAAACGGGGACGCCGTGATCCCGGAAACTATCTTTTCGGAAGAAAAAACATGTTTGAAGAAGAAGGTCTTGTTTACGGGCGCAACGCGGTGCGCGAACTTCTGAAGTCGGGCCGTGCCGTGGACAAGATAATGATAAGGAGCGGCGAACCGGAGGGCTCGCTCAAGCTCATTATAGCCGAGGCTTCGGCGAGATCGGTACCGGTGGTGGCGGTCGACAGGGCCAAGCTCGACCGGATATGCGGAGGGACGTCGCACCAGGGGGTAGCCGCTTATGCCGCTGAAAAGGAATACTGCGAGCCCGACGATATACTGAAGATCGCGGAAGAACGGGGAGAGAAGCCGTTCATCGTCATTCTCGACGGGATCGAGGATCCTCACAACCTCGGTGCGATCATACGCTCCGCCGAATGCGCCGGAGCACACGGGGTGATAATCCCGAAGAGACATTCCGCCGGACTGTCGGCGGTGGTGTCGAAGTCGTCCGCCGGAGCGCTCGAGCACATGGCGGTCGCGAAGGCGGTGAATCTGCCGTCGCTGATCGACAGCCTGAAGGAAAAGGGCATATGGATCTACTCCGCAGAGGCCGGAGGCGAAAGCCTGTATTCGACCGATCTCGACCGCCCCGCGGCATTTGTCTTCGGAAGCGAGGGCAGGGGAGTCTCAAGACTCGTGAAAGAAAAAAGCGACTATATAATCTCGATTCCGCTGCACGGGCAGCTGAACTCGCTGAATGTCTCCGCGGCGGCAGCCGTGGTGCTCTGCGAGGCCGCGCACAGGCGCGAAAAAGCAAAATGACCGTTCGGCAAGGGAAAGGTACGGTAATTTGAAATGGCATCGACGGAAAACGAATCTCTGCAGTCGATAATGGAAAAACTCAGAAAAAAGAAGGCCATGCAGGAAGCCGCCGCCGAGCAGGCGGCAGATACGGCTGCGGAAACGGCCGGAGAAGCTGCGGATGCACTCACAGCCGCCGCCGCGCAGGCGGCAGATACGGCTGTGGAAACTGCCGGAGAAGCTGCGGATGCACTCACAGCCGCCGCCGCGCAGGCGGCAGAGACGGCCGCGGAAACGTCCGGAGAAGCTGCGGATGCACTCACAGCCGCCGCCGCGCAGGCGGCAGAGACGGCCGCGGAAACGTCCGGAGAAACTGCGGATGCACTCACAGACGCTGGCGCGCAGGCGGCAGAGACGGCCGCGGAAACGGCCGGAGAAGCAGCTGATGCCTTCACAGACGCCGCCGCGCAGGCGGCAGAGACCGGTCCCGCCGGCAGTGAAAAGAAAGACGACGATCTCTTCGCCGAGCTGCTCCAGGGTATGCTCGACAGCACCGTGGATCAGAAGAACGGAGAAGTTCCGGCTGAAGATGCGCATACGCCCGACACCGAAGCCGGTCCCGACCCCTACGCCGGACTTGCCGCCCAGGCGGCGGACATGCTCGGCGAGGATGCCGGAGAAGGCCCGGACTCCGATGAAAAAGAGACCTCCGGCAAAGCCGGAGAGTCAGAGGGCGGAGCGTCCGCCCAGTCTGATGACGACCTGCTCCTCGCTGCGTTCGGTTATTCCGCGGCGGGCGCGGCGGCTGTCCCTTCCGACGGCGGAAAGAGAAACGGTTCTCTCCTGAAGAAACGTCCGGAGTCGGGAAGGGATGCCTCGAACCTCGACGGCGCCTTCGCATATGACGGCAGGGAGTACAAGTCAAGATCGCAGAAGGGCGACATCCTCTATTCCTACGACAGGGAAAAGCGGCTGATGAACATCAGGCTCATCGGGAGCCTGGTCTTCGCCGTGCTGCTTCTCATATACGATATCTTCGGCTCGAAATTCGGCGGAGCCATCAGCGCCGCGGACTACCCGGCGGTCAACATTATGATCTCACTGCAGCTCCTGCTGATCTGTGCCGTCTTCTCGATCAGGGATATCGTCGACGGCATAAAGGGCATACTCCGCGCGGACCCCGTTCCGACGTCGCTCACCGCGACCGTCTTCGTGTTCACCGTGCTCTATGACATCCTGCTTGCAGTCGCGGCTCCGAAGGACGGATTCACACTTTACAACTCGCCCGCGGCATTCTGCCTCTTCACGTCGGTGCTCGCCGGTGCGGCCGAACTCTACCGTCAGGCCGAGAACTTCAAGCGGATCTCATCCTGGGACAGCGTGTGCACGCTCGAACATGTGGGCGGCGACGCCCCGCGGACTGCGGGAGACACCGCCGCGTCCGGCACCGGCGTTTACAGGCTGACGCGCAGCAGGATCGCCTCCGGTTTCTTCAGACACACCAACAGATCGGATCCCCGCTACCGCGTGCTGAATTACGTGATAGCACCCGTCGTGGCGCTCGCGCTGATCCTTATGATAATCACTCTCGCCGGCAGGAAGCACGGTTTCTCCGGCGCGCTCAACGTGTTCATGGTGGTGATCCAGTTCTCGATGCCCACCTTCGCGATCGCGGCGGACCTCATTCCGTTCCTCGCGCTGTGCTTCCGCAGGCTCGACCGCAGCACCGTGTTCCTCAACAGAAACGACCCGGCGGAGTATGACACCGTGAAGTCGGTAGTGCTCGACGAGACCGATATGTTCAGCGAAGGTTCGCTGAAGATCGGACGAGTGCGCATGTGCTCTCCCGACGCCGATATCTACTCGGTTATGACCGATACATCGGCGATCTGCTCAGAAGTCGGCGGTACGATCTCCACCGCCTTCAGGAGGATCTCCGATGAGGCCGACCGCGACGACAGCGCCGGAAAGAACGTAGTTATAGACAAAGTCACCGATGGCGGCATCGACGCATACGCTGGCGGACACCACTATATCATCGGCAGCATGCAGTTCCTCAGCGGCAACGGCATCGCATGCCGCGGCTGCGACGACGGAAGTTATCTCTCGAGCACTCCCGGAGGCGTCGTCCTGCACATCGCGTCCGACGGAGTCGAGGCGGTGCGGCTCTACATGCAGTACCTGCCCGGCCAGTCCTTCGCCGAACTGATCGACAGCTTCTCCGACAGTCAGATCAAAGTCGAACTGCACTGCATCGACCCGAATATCAACGGGGAATTCGTCTCCGCGATGCTCGGCGGCAGCAAGGTCGAGGTCATAGTCGTAAGAGACGAGATCTCTGGAGGCAGCAGAGTGGCTGCCGGCGGTGACGCCGGGGAGCGCGAGAGCGTCAGCGAAGGCCTTCTCGCGGACGGCGACGAGTGGATGTCGGTTATCGAGGCGGCCGGCGTATGCAGGACATACAAGGCCGCGACGAAGCTGAACTTTTACATACTGGCGGGATTTGCCGTGCTAGGCGTCCTGCTCGCGACCTTCCTCGGAATCTTCGGGGCGTCGATCGGAATGTCAGCCCTCTACATCCTGCTCTTCCGGGTGCTGGCAGCCGTTCCGTCGGTGCTCATAGCGAAGATGTATATCGCCTGAGCGGCGCGGATGCCCTCATATGATAATACGGTCCCGGCCCTGCGGCCGGCCGGAGGCGCGCCCGGTCTTTCCGGACGGTCCGCCTCGTCAGGCTGATATCAGGGCCGGGACCTGTTTGACTGCCTCCTCCCGCTCCGCTCCGCCTTCTCCCGTGCACGCTCCTGACGGAAAGAGGACGAGAGAGGAGATAAGCCGAGGCTGGAGCGGAAGCCGAGTACGAAAGCGGAGTGCGGGAAAGCGAAGAGAGAGACTGTGACCGGAGAGCCGGGACACGAGAAGAAGCTAAAGAGAAAGAGAGGCGGGAAAAATGATGAAAATGACTGATCCGGCTTTGCTCAGGTCCGTGTCGAAGCCCGGAAGATATGCCGGCGGGGAGTTCGGACAGACAGTCAAGGACCCGGCGTCGGCCGACGCCTCGTTTGCTTTCTGTTTCCCCGATTCGTATGAGATAGGCATGTCGAATCTCGGCGTGAGGATACTGTACGGCGTCCTCAACAGAGAGGAGAACATCAGATGCGAGAGGGTCTTCGCGCCCTGGACCGATATGGAGGACAGGATGCGGGAAAAGGGAATACTCCTCTGCGCCCACGAGTCGGGCGGACCCGTGAAGGATTTTGATTTTCTCGGATTTACGCTCCAGTACGAGATGTGCTACACCAACGTGCTGAACGTCCTCGAGCTTTCGGGCATCCCGCTTCGCGCGTCCGAGCGGGACGACAGCTGGCCTATCGTCATCGGAGGAGGCCCCTGCTCGTACAACCCCGAGCCGGTGGCGGACTTCTTCGACCTCTTCAACATCGGCGAGGGCGAGGAGATGCTTCCCGAGATCGTACGCCTCTACATAAGGATGAAGAAGGAAGGCGCGACGAAAGCGGAGTTCCTGCACGAAGCGGCGAGGACGATCGAGGGCGTTTACGTGCCGTCGCTCTACGACGTGAGCTACAATCCCGACGGGACCGTCGCGGCGTACGAGCCGGTTTTTGACGACATCCCCCGTCGCGTGCGCAAGCGGATCGTCGCCGACCTCGACACGATGTATTTTCCCGAGAGCGTCGTGGTCCCGTATATCGAATGCGTCCAGGACAGGATCATGCTCGAGGTGTTCCGCGGCTGCATCAGAGGCTGCCGCTTCTGCCAGGCCGGCATGATCTACCGCCCGGTCAGGGAAAAATCGCCCGAAACGCTGATGAAGCAGGCGAAAACGCTTTATCAGAACACCGGCTACGAGGAGATATCGCTGTCGTCGCTCTCGATCTCCGACTATACGCGGCTCCGCGAGCTGACCGACGGCCTGATCGGCTGGACCGAAGACCGGCGTGTGAGCCTGTCGCTGCCGTCGCTCCGCATCGACTCCTTCTCGAAGGAGCTGATGGACAGGGTGGCGTCGGTCAGGTCATCGTCGATCACCTTTGCGCCCGAAGCGGGAACTCAGCGGCTGCGCGACGTCATAAACAAGAACGTCACCGAGGAGGACCTCATGCGTTCCGCGGGCATCGCCTTCGGATCGGGCAAGGAGCAGATCAAGCTCTACTTTATGAACGGACTGCCTACCGAGACAGAGGCCGATCTCGACGGCATCGCCGACCTCGCGAACAGGGTCGTCGACGAATTCTACCGCACGCCCGGACACGGAAAGCGCGCGCCGCTCGTTACGGTGAGCGTGTCATGCTTCGTACCGAAGCCCTTCACGCCTTTCCAGTGGGAGGCGCAGGACACCGTCGGGCGGCTTATCGAAAAGAACAGATATCTTGCCGGAAAGATTACGAACCGCAAGGTGAGATATACGCATCACGACGCCTGCGTGTCGCATGTCGAGGCCGTACTGGCGCTCGGCGACAGGAAGCTGTCGCGGGCTCTCGAACTGGCGAGGCGGCGCGGTTTCCGATTCGACGCCTGGGACGAGTTCTTCTCGTACGATCGGTGGATGGAGGTCTTTGCTGATTCGGGCATCGACACCGCGTTTTACGCCAACAGAGTGCGAAGCGAGGACGAGGTGCTGCCCTGGGAGATCATCGACTGCGGGGTCACGAGGGAATTCCTGCTGCGTGAGAAGCACAGGGCTTATTCCGGCAAAACGACGCCGTCCTGCCGCGAGCAGTGCTCGGGGTGCGGCGCAGCCTGCCTCGGAGGTAAGGATACATGCTGCCCGAAAATGAAATGATAAATGAAAACGCCGGCGGATACACGCCCCTGCCCGA
Source organism: Clostridia bacterium (assembly GCA_017454675.1). Taxonomy (GTDB): domain Bacteria; phylum Bacillota; class Clostridia; order Oscillospirales; family CAG-272; genus CAG-390. The sequence goes on along the minus strand of JAFTCN010000038.1, from coordinate 31,778 downwards.
GCCGCGCACCGTCAGGCTGCGATTTGAAAAGACCGGAAGCCTGCAGTTCATCTCGCACCTCGACCTGCAGCGCAGCGCCGCGCGCATCCTCACGAGGGCAGGGATACCGCTGTGGTACACCCGGGGATTCAATCCGCATCCCAAACTCGTCTTCGCGATGCCGCTGCCGATCGGCTGCGAGAGCGTGTGCGAGCTCGCCGATGTCCGTATCGACCGCGACATGGACTGCGGCAGGATACTCGACGGACTTCACCGCGGCAGTTCGGGAGGCCTCCGGTTCACCGAATGCTACATCCCGGAGAGGCCCTTCCGCGACATCGCCTGGGCGCGCTACGAGATAAGGATCGCCCCTGGAGAGCTCATGAGTCCCGGCGGATTTGCCGAAAAAGCCGCGGCTGTTATGGCTGAGAAGCCCTTAACGGTGATAAAGCACGGCAAGTCTGGCGACAGGCTCACCGACATATCGGGGATGATGAAGGATATTAAGATATCCTGCGAGGGCGAAGAGACCCTGATAGATCTTTTCATGTCGGCGACCGAGGGCAGCACGCTGAGCCCGGCTCATCTGCTCGGAGCGCTGACGTCAAGGCTCGGAGTTCCGGGACCCGATACAGGCTATTCGGCCATGAGGGTCTGCATGACCGACGCGGAAGGCATTATTTTCAGATAACGGGAGTGAAATGATTTGTACGACGAACTGACAAAGGTCGATATCGACCAGATGAAAAAGGAACTCGACGAGCGGCGGATCAGGGCTGCCGAGCTTCGCGAGGAGGTACAGAGGACGAGGGAGTACGGCGACCTCTCAGAAAACGCCGAATACAAGTGCGCGAAGCAGGCATTCAACGCCAACCGCAGCCGCATACGCTATCTCGAGAACATGATAAAGACAGCCGTGGTCATCGAGGCGAAGTCGGTGGATGGACTGGTGAACCTGTTCGACAGGGTCACCGTCCGCTATCCCGACGACGAGGACGGCGGCGAGACCGAGACGGTGAGGATCGTCACGACTCTGCGGAACGACGTTTTCGCGAACAACATCTCGAAGGAGTCCCCGTTCGGCAGGGCGCTGCTGGGGCACGCCGCCGGTGAAACGGTGACCGTCGAGGTGCCGGGAAGGCAGTCGTACCTGGTGGAGATCGTCTCGATAGAGAAGGGCGAGGACAACCCGTCGATCCCGATCTCGTCATACTGAGGATACGGAGGCGCATCCGCGCGCGCACCGGGAACGTGAAAAAGAAAGAGGGGAAACCTGCCATGGGAAAGGTCAAACTCGGCATCGACCGGATAGACGAACCGGAAGTCCGGCGTCTGCTCGACGGAAAAAAGATCGGTGTCGTATCGGCGGCCTCCGGCATATCGTCGGACTACCGCTTCCCGATCGACATTCTGAACGAAAAGTTCGACGTGAAGGCGATCTTCGCGCCCGAGCACGGGCCGAGGGGAGTCCTGGGACCCGGCGAGAAGGTGCAGGGAGGCGTCGACAGACAGACCGGGCTGCCGGTATACAGTCTCTACAGCGAAGTGACGTCGCGCGGCGGCAAAAAGGAGGACAGCGGGTATTCTCCGGCCGGCGACGCGCTCTCGGGCATCGACATTCTGCTCTTCGACATGCAGGATGTCGGCTCAAGGTACTTCACGTACGCGTCGTCGCTCTTCTTCCTCATGAAGACATGCGGAGAGCTGGGACTGCCCGTGGCCGTCACAGACCGTCCGAATCCGCTCGGAGGGGCTGTCGAGGGAAATATACTCGACCCCGCGTATTCGTCGTTCATAGGGCTCACCAGCGTCCCCGTGAGGCACGGCATGACGATAGGCGAGCTCGCCCGCTTCTACAACGGTGAGTACGGCCTCGGGTGCGACCTGACCGTCGTGCCGATGAGCGGCTGGAACGCCGGCATGTACTGGGAGGAGACGGAGCTGCCCTTCGTGCGGCCGTCGCCCAATCTACCCACGCTCGAGAGCGTCTACGTCTACAACGGCACCTGCCTGCTCGAGGGCACGAACGTCTCGGTGGGGCGGGGGACGACCTGTCCGTTCACCATGATCGGAGCGGAATACATCGATCCGTTTGAGTTCTCCGACGCTCTGAACGCTGACGGGAGCCTCGCCGGAGTGAGATTCTCGCCCGCCTTCTTCGAGGCGTATTTCTCAAAGCTGACGGGGAGGAGCCTGTACGGTGTTACGCTCCATGTCACCGACAAGCGGGCTCTGCGGCCTGTGCGGCTCGGGGTGACGCTGATACGCACTCTCGAGAAGCTGTATCCCGGGAAGTTCAGGTACGAGGCGCCGAAGGATCCCGCGAACCGCTGGCACATCGACCTCGCCGCCGGCAGCAGCGAACTGCGCACTGGCGGACTTCCGGCCGACGAGCTGTGCCGCAGGTGGGACGCGCAGGCGGAGGAGTTCGCGAGGAAGAACAAAAAGTATTTCCTGTACGAAAGATAAAGCAGCAGAGGACAGAGGACGGAAAAAGCTCCCGTCCGGCGGTATGCCGGAACGGGAGCTTTTTCGTGCGCTCGGCATGCGCGATTACTTGGCGGTGAAAGTCCGCTACAGACTTGGCAGTAAGAGCCGTATGAATCGAGAGGTTCACGTACGGTTCCGTGATAGCCTTCGGGTGAAAGTCCTGTTGGCTACTCGACTGGGAGGTCGGTCACTCAACTAATGGGTGACCTCCTACCCGATTTTTTGAAAAATATACGTGCAATTGCCAGAAAAAAATGATATAATAATGGATGTTAACAAATAGGAGAAGCCACAAAAAAATGGAATCGAATCTGGAAAACTATTATCCGAATATTGATCAGAACTTCGAAGACGAGCAGATAGCTGAGGATTCAAAAGAGAAAGAGTCTGTAAACTTACAGTATTATGAAAACAAGCTCGAGATAGTCACGCTGACAATATCGGAAAGGAGCACTTCCCAATGAAAAAATGGCTGACCCCGATCGCGCTGCTGGTGCTTTCGGCAGTTTTGCTTGTATCGGTTTATGTCATCGTTCTTGCAATATGCGGCAGTAATGACGGATATGCCGGAGCGGTTTACGCCTTGTGGGGTATTATTATTTGCGGTGTTGTCATTCAGCCGGCGATATGCTTTGCTTACTCCAGGCGGATGTTGATCGATCAGAAATTCCGCATCTTCTTCACAGTATATAATTCATTTCTCGTATCGCTGCCTTTTTTTATATTGTTCAGTCTCAATGCGGAAAATGACTGGTACAATCCACTTATCATCTTTGTATGGTGCGGACTGTGGGGTTTGCTTGGACTGGTAAAAATCAATGGAAAAAAGCAAAAGACGGTGTGTGATGCGGGAGGAAAAGATGAGCAAGGAGAGGGGAAATCCGAATGAAATCTTTTAAACTAAAAAGCATGTATTATTCTCCCGGATACAGCGACATGCGCGGAGGCGGACACAGCGCCTCGCTGAAGCAGACGAAAGACGGGGAGTGGATCCTCGTCTGCAAAGACCGAGAGTATTACAACGCGCCGACCTCGGTGATAACATACCGGGTCACGCCGGAGGCGATCGGTGAGTTTGAGGATTTTCTGAGAAAAAGGCGGATCTCCGCGCTGTCGGCACGTCCGAAGAGCCGGCTTTTCGCGACCGATTACCATCCCTGGAGCTACAGCATCGAGTACAGCCGGAGCCTTTTCGGTCGGGAGAAGACCGAAGACCGATCGCTGGAAGAGTACAGATTGTATTCAAAGAGAGACTACAGATTGCTCGAAGAACTGAAAGAGCGTTTTCAGGCTCTAAAGAAAGAGAAGATATCCGAAGAAACGCTCGGGGCCGACGAGTACTGACAGGGGGAATGAAGGAATGAAAAAGATGGTTATTGCCATAGCGGCAGCGGTCGCGATACTCCTTGTCCTGTTTCTGCCGGTCCCGAGAGGGACCTGTCAAGACGGGGGAACAAGAGTATACTCCGCGCTGACCTACAAGATCGTCGTCTGGAACAGACTTGTCTCCGAAGCGGGACAGGACGGGAGGTTAGCGGCAGTATCGACGTATCACAAGACATCGGTTTTCCGGTTCCCGGACAATTTCAGAAGCATCGACGAGCTCTGGGAGATCGAAAGGGCTGACAGCGGTAAAATCAACGGAGAGCCGGGGACGTCGGAAAGCACCGAAAGCGGCATCAGTATCGAAGAGACCGCGGACATCAATGAATCGGAAAGCGACAGGGAAATTAAAAACATGATCGGCGGAAATTCTTATGTCTGGGAGAAGGAGGGCTTCGGAAGCAACTTTGTCATCACACTGGTGAAAGACGGCACATTTTCCTTCTATGAAGGAATGTGGAGCAGTTATATTGGTTTGGGTAACTGGACTGTAAAAGACGGAATCCTGACATTGACCGAAAAGAATAACAAACGTACATACCGGTTCTCGGCGGCGGCCGGCGCTCTGGTATTCATCGGAGAGGGGTCCGACAGGTTTGTTTATGTTTCGGTCATGGACGGAGACAAATTCATTAAGGATAACAGCACAACCTCGCCGGTGATTGTCCCGGGTCCGTCCGACTGATTTTTTGCGGAACATATCGGCAGGAGATGAAAATAATGAAGAATCGGACAATAATTATCAAAGTTCTCGCGGCGCTGCTCGCGCTGTCGCTTCTTGTTTCGTTTGCAGGATGCAAAAGCGGAGGGGAAACGGCCGACGTTCAGAAGCTCGTCGAAGAGATCGCCGTCGATTACGGGACCTACGGAGACGAGGCGAAGGACCGGATCAACACCCTTCTGAAGGAACTGTCGGCAGCCGATGCCAACACCGGCGCGCGCTGGTCGGAGATAATGAAGATCTGGACGTCGGCCGATCTCGGCAAGCCCCTCAATTACGGCGTGCTCCCCGACGGGCTCCCCGATTCCGACGAGCTCTGCATAGTCGTCCTCGGATTCCAGCTCAATCCCGACGGCACGATGAAGGATGAGCTGATCGAGCGGCTGAAGGTCGCTCTCGCGAGCGCGAACAAATATCCGAAGGCGTATATCGTCTGCGCCGGAGGCGGCACGGCGGCGGAAAACGAATCGGCGTCGGAGGCCGGCGAGATGGCGAAATGGCTGGCGGAACAGGGCGTCGACAAAAAGCGGATCATCGTCGAGGACAACTCGGTCACCACCGCGCAGAACGCGATCTTCACCTACGATATCCTGACCTCGCTCTATCCGTCGGTAAAGAAGCTCGCCGTCGTCTCGAGCGATTATCACATCGCGACCGGCGAGCTGCTCTTCAGGGCGGAGTCGATCATCAGAGCGAACGTCCCGGGCAACGAAAAGCTCGAGGTCGTATCGAACGCGGCCTGGCAGGCCCCGTCCGGCACGCTGTCGGCGATGTTCCAGGCTGGAGCGCTGATAGAGCTGTCGGGCGACGTCGAGACGGCTTTTGAGATCTACTACGACAATTACGACATACACGAGCTGCCTCCGCTGGGGTAAAGAGATAGGGAAAGCGGCGATATACTCGGTTTTCCTGAGGAGGATCTCCGATAAAACAAGACCGGTCTGGGTCTATGTCATCTACGCTCTGGTCGCGAATGCCGCGTCGTTTGCCGCCGGCATGGGCATAGCGCATGCGGTGCCGGGGATATTCTGAGAGAGGGGAAGCGCCAAAAGGCGAAGGATTCTAATGGCTGCCTGGTTTTCACTTTTTTGTACATATGTGTGTCCGGAAAAAACGCAGGAAGAAAATGAAGACAAAATGGCACACATAATCTACTCTATCAGGCCTGCTTCGGGCTGGGGCGCTTTTGACAAGGGATGGTCCGTTTATGCCGCTTATCGTTTCGGGGATGTCTGCTATGAGGACATCGGCTATTTGCTTGATCAGCTGAAAAACAGCCTGTCAACCGCCGGTGACGATAATTGTATCGAAGTTGAATTCCATTTCGATTATAAGATTCAGAATAAATGGGCCGTATCCAAAAACGATTTAACCGACATGCCCATACCGGCATCAGCGAACGACCCGTCGGATGACTGGATATAAGGTTTTGTTTTGAACTGACTGTGGACAACTGTTCCGGTTAATACAACATTAAAACAAAAAAGCACACTCCGCTCCCTCCCGGACATTCCGCCCGGCCGGGCCGCGGACAGGGAGCCTGACATGGAACTGCTAAACGGAAGACCCGGGAACGCGGAGGGGCGTCTGCTTTTACGGTGCAGGTCATTCTTTTGTTGATCATCAATTGACAAGCCAACGAACGTTATTATTTGATCAAATCCCTGCGCAATCTTGCTGCCGCTGAGATCAAGGGAGGAAAAACCGATGATGCACAGGAGCATATTGCTGAGGCAGACAGACTTGAAGGTCAAGAGTAATAATATTCTTCAATTATCGAGATTCACTAAAATCTAAAAAACAAGAACGCCCCGGGACGGACCTTTTCGGTTTATTCCGGGGCTTTTTTGTGCGCTCGGCATACAGCGAAGACTTATAAAATGGACGATGTGTAAGTACAAGCGTTTCCGAGGCCATCGAAGACGGGCGGAAGAGTGGCTGTATGAGGTCAAAAAGAGAGAGCCCACGATGTTTGCACACTGGACTCTCAGTTGATGATGGTATTGTGATTGATAAGAGCCGTATGAATCGAGAGGTTCACGTACGGTTCCGTGAGAGCCTTCGGGTGAAAGTCCTGTTGGCTACTCGACTGGGAGGTCGGTCACTCAACTAATGGGTGACCTCCTCCCCGATTCCGCGTGCTTATCAGAACGCCACGTCGGCGAAGACGGGGCAGTGGTCGGAGCAGGCGACGCCGTCCTCGGTGAGGATTATCTCGTGGCGGAGGACCTTCACCGTCCTGTCGGTCACGAAGATGTGGTCGATGGCTGACGTGCCGGTGGGGTATTTGCCCGGATCGTTGTGGTAGCTGTTTATCCCGGTCGTGCGGCTCACGGTGGCAAGATCGATGCAGTTCTTCATAGTCGGATATATCATGGATACCGATTTTGCCGAGGCGTTCGAGTTCATGTCGCCCATCATGAAGGCGGCTAAGTCCTCTCCGTATTTCGACTTTAGCTCCTCGAGCTTGGCGAGCGCCTCGCGGGTGTTGTCCTCGCGCCACAGCTTCGCGTCGGCGTCGGTCAGTTTCTTTCCGAATACCGATTCGGTGTCGTAGGACGAGAGGATGAGCGACCAGTGGCCGTTGATCACCGCGATCTTCTTGCCCGTCGATATCTCCTCGAGCACCGCCCAGGCCATCGTCTTGGTGTTCGTCTTGGGCCAGCGCTTGTCAAAGAGCTTCGAGCCCGACTCGACAAGTCTGAACCGGTCTCTGCGGTAGAGTATCGGTGTGTAGCAGCCGGACGACGTGCCGTCGATCTTGGTCGCCGTTGAGGCGTAGAGCTCGCTCATCCCGCTGACTACGTTCGTGTGTCCGTTGGCATTGCATTCCTGGAGCCCGATGACGTCGGGATAGTACAGGGTGTATATCTTGCGGAGGATCGGCGATCTGGATGCCAGAGTGTCGCTGGCGAGTATGTTGCTCGTCATCACCCTCAGGTTTGCTCCCGCGGTCAGCTGATCGAATCCCGCGCTCATAGTTTTGGTCACCCCCTCATCAATTGTCACGGCTATGCTGCCTGACGCTCCTTCCGGCAGCCATTCCGCCAGCAGCTCGCTGACGGCGGTCTCCGCGATTCCCGACGACCCGCAGGCTACCGCCACCGAACCTCCGCCGGCCCTCATGGCATATTCGATGCCTGATGCGGACAGACCTTCCGACGGTCCTCTTCCGCAGTCTCCGAGCTGTATCTCGTGAGCTGACGGCTCTTCGCCGGCATCCACCACCTTCAGCACCGGTCCGCACAGCTCTCCTATGCGGTCGCGGAGCAGCTCGGCGGCCTTAAGATAGACTGAACGGCCCTTTTTCTGGAACACGATCGTGTATTCCGAGATGTCGGTGCCGTTGAGCGTGAATCCCGAAACGGGATATTCCGCCGAATACTCGCAGATCACGTTTCCCCTGAGTATCCCGTCTTCGGGGATGAAGCCGCCGTCTATGAAGCGGGTGACGGCCGCGGCGGTGGCCTCGTCGCACCCTCCGACGATCACGAGTTTCGTTCCGTCGAGTCTGATTATATAGTCGTTCCTGCGCAGACCCGCCAGCGCAGCGGCGGTCTCTTCACGGTTGGTGTCGCCCACGATTATCTCGGTTGGGATGACCCTGTAACCCGCCTTTTCGGCGATGAGGTCAACCTTGACCTTGAGCGCGGTCCCGAGCTTTTTGTTGAGCGCGTCCCTGAGCGAGAGCGCGGCTTCGTTCACGGTGTCGCTCGCCTCGTCCCTTCGGATGATGACGTATTCCGGGTCCCTGAGCGGTACGGTGCTCTCCGGGGCGGCCGACGTACCGTCGGATCCTGTCATCTCCCCGGTAACGTCCGGCGTACCTCCGGCGCATCCCGCGAAGGCGGAGAGCAGGATCATCACGGCGAGCAGGGAGGAGGCAATGAGTTTTGCTTTTTTCATGTCTGTTCCTTATTCCTTTGTGTGTCCGTCAGATGAGTTCGAGAGCTCCCGGCTTCAGCGTTCCGTTGGTCTCGATGATGTCGGCTCCGTATTCGCGCACGGCGGTACGCAGTTCGTCGGTCTCCGAGATCACCCAGATGCCGACCTTGCCGCGGCGGTGGAGATCGGCGCAGAATTCCGCGTCGGCCTTTCTCTCCTTGCACCAGGCGGTGAGTCTGTTTTCGAACGGGATCCAGATCGTGGCCCGCTCTTTCACGTTGGCCTCGATCCAGTCGAGGACGGACGGTGTGAGACTGCCGTCGTAGTGCATCTCGGCTTCCGGGAAAAGCTCTGCGAGCAGGCGCAGATAGGGAAATGTCTTGCAGGTGAAGCCTGTTCGCTTTTCCATGTCGGCCTCCCTTATGACCGACAGGAAGGTCTCGAAGTTCTTCTGGCTGAAGCTCTGGAAGACATTGTCGAGCTTGACCGTGAGAGTCCCGTGATCCTTTATGAAACCGAGGGCTTCGGCGAGCGTCGGGATCTTCGTGCCGCGGAACTCTTCACCCTTGAAGAGTCCGGCGTCGAGTTCCTTCGCCTCGGCGAGGGTCAGGGCGTCGGCGGGCGTCTTTTCGGCGAGAGGGGTACCGTCGGCATACCGGCAGGTGCGGTTGTAGCTGCCGTCGTGCAGACAGATGCAGACGCCGTCCTTCGTGAACTTGTTGTCCATCTCGATGACGTGGTATCCCTCGTCGATCGCGGCACCGTACGATACGAGCGTGTTCTCGGGGAAGAACGCGCTGTCTCCGCGGTGTGCCTGGAACCTGAAGCCTTCGAACTCTTTTTTCTCTTTTTTGCTCATGATGCTGTATCACCGTCTTTCGTCTGAGCGGCGGTATGCGCCGTCCTCAAACAGTTTTTTTGTATAACATATTGTAGCATTTTCCGCGGTCTTTGTCAACAGAAATCGGCCCGCGCCGCGCACTCTCCGGGCAGGCCGCCGCCCCGCGCGGCAAAATAATACTTGCCAATACGAAGAAAAAAATATATAATATAGAGGCAGAACGATCGGCGCGCGACGCGGACGGGGTGATCACCATTACCGACTCAAGGACAGACTATATACTGAAAAAAGGCGGCAGGGCGGTGCTGCTGGGACTGGGAGTGTCAAATCTCCCGCTGGCGGCCTTCCTGCGCGAAAAATACGGCCTTTGCGGCGGCAGACTGACCGTCAGGGACATAAAGCCCCGCGACGTTCTCTCGGCGCGCCTCGGGTCTCTCCCGGCCTTCGCCGGGGCAGCCGGGGAGGCGGCGGTGCTCGTCGGAGGAGAAGATCCGGCCAGCTCGCTCTGCGACGCGCCCGACATGTCGGACACCGTCATATTCCGCTCTCCCGGCATCCGTCCCGACGCCGGAGAGATCCCGGAGGCGGTCTCCCGCGGTGCTTTCCTCACGTCTGAGATGGAGTGGTTCTGCGAGCGGACCCCCGCCGATATATTCGCCGTAACGGGCAGCGACGGCAAGACCACCACTACGACGCTCACATATCTTCTGCTGAAGGGCGCGGGGAGGACGTCTTATGTCGGAGGCAACATAGGCACGCCTCTGCTCGACAGAGCGGATGCGATGTCTCGGGGAGACGCCGCAGTGCTCGAGCTCTCGAGCTTCCAGCTCATGACGATGAGGGGGCCGGCGAAGCGGGCCGCCATAACCAACATCAGCCCGAACCATCTCAACTGGCACAGGGATATGGACGAGTACACCGGGGCGAAATACAATGTCTTCGGCGACGGGACCGAACTCCTCGTGCTCAACGCGAAAAACCCGCTCTCCCGCGCGGCAGCCGGGAGATTCGACGGAAGGGTTGTATTCTTCACCGCACATCCTCTGCCGGGCGAGGACTTCAGCGACATCACCCGGGGAAGACCCGGGTCGGCCGCGGTCTGGCTCGAAGGCGACTCGATAGTCTTCTCCGACGGGACAGAAAAGCGCGAGATCTTAAAAAGGAGCGGCATACGCCTTCCCGGACTCCACAATGTGGAAAACTTTATGACCGCGGCGGCGCTGACTCTCGGATATGTTCCGGACGAAGTGCTGCGGGAGGTCGCGCGCGATTTTCCGGGCGTCGAGCACAGGTTCGAACTCGTGCGCGAGCTCGACGGAGTGAGATACTACAACAGTTCGATCGACTCGAGCCCGTCAAGGACCGTCGCGGCTCTGTCGAACCTCGGATGCAGGCCTGTCGTGATCTGCGGCGGCAGAGACAAGCACGTGCCGTTCGACAGCCTGGCAGAGGCGCTGTTCGAGCGGGCTTCGGCCGTCGTGCTGACGGGCGAGGCGGCGGGCCAGATCAGGGTCGCGATCGACTCGGCGCGCGAAAAGCGTCGTGACGGCGGACTGTCGCTTACGGTGCGGGAGGTCCCCGATTTCGACGGGGCCGTCGAGACCGCGAGAGAGCTGGCGCATCCGGGCAGCGCGGTGCTGCTCTCGCCTGCGTGCACCAGCTTCGACCGCTTCGCAAATTTCGAGGAGCGCGGACGTCATTTCAAGGAGATAGTGAACGGCTTTTCGCCCCGGACCGGCGCTGCCGGGAAAGGAGAAAAAGCATGAGGCCGGAGACAGAGATGCCGGTGGCCGTCTTCGACTCGGGAGTCGGGGGGCTGTCGGTGCTGCGGAGCCTCGTCGCCGAGCTGCCGGGCGAGGATTTCATCTATTTCGGCGACCGGAAGAACGCCCCTTACGGCGGACGCACCCACGCGGAGATAAAAGAGATCGCGGAAAAGAACGCCGGCATGCTCTTCGGACTCGGCGCCAAGGCGCTGGTCGTCGCATGCAACACCGCCACCGCGGCTGGGATCGAGCAGATAAGGGAGAAGTATCCCGACCGCCCGGTGATAGGCATCGAGCCGGCGGTGAAGCCGGCGTTTGAGGCCGGCTGCCGCAGGGTGGCCGTCATGGCTACGCCGCGCACTGTCGGAGAGAGCCGGTTCTCGTCGCTGCTGGAGGAACTGAGCGCACGGTTTTCGGCGCTGGCCTTCGGCCTCCCGTGCCCCGGCCTCTCCGAGGCGGTCGAGCGGGGAGAAGTAAGAAAAGAGTATTTCGACAGCCTTTTTTCGGGCCTCGAATTTGACGGTCTGGTGCTCGGATGCACCCACTATCCGTTCGCTTCGGCGGAGATATCCGCCGCCGCGCCGGGCATACCGCTCTTCGACGGAGCCTCCGGAACGGCGAGGCAGACGCGACGGCGGCTTGCGGAGGAGGGACTCCTCCGACGCTGTGACGGCAGACGGGGAAAGGTCGAATTCATTCCCGACGACGGAGGCGCCGCGGAAAGATTCTGGAAGGAGCATTTATGAATACTGATGAATACATAGCCGGCATCGCCGGCGACGCCGACCGCGATCTCGCGGGGATCTTCTCGGAGATCGACAAAAACGCGCTGGCGGGCACGGGAAGGGTGCTCGACGCGTTCAGAGCGGAGAGGGTGAGCGACTCGTGCTTTGCCGGCACGACGGGCTACGGCTACGACGACCGGGGCAGAGAGGTCCTCGACCGCGTCTGGAGCCGCGTATTCGGTACCGAAGCCTCGCTGGTGCGCCACAACTTCGTAAACGGCACGCACGCCATCTCCACCGGCCTCTTCGGCCTGCTCCGGCCGGGCGACACCATGCTGTCGGTCACCGGAAGGCCTTACGACACACTCGACGGCGTCATCGGCATCGGCGGCGCCGTGAGCGGCGCCGGCGGCGGACCCGGGAGCCTCCGCGACTTCGGCATCTCATATTCGCAGATCGATATGAAGGACGGCCGGCCCGACATACCGTCGGTGATCGAGAGGTTAGCGGCCGACAGATCGGTCAAGATCGTATACATGCAGCGGTCCAAGGGGTATATGACCCGCAGGACGCTGACGCCCGAAGATATAACCGAAGTGCACAGAGCCGTCAAGGCGGTGCGACCCGACGTCTATACCTTCCTTGACAACTGCTACGGCGAATTCACCTGCGAACGCGAGCCCGAGGCCGACCTCATCGCCGGCTCGCTCATCAAGAATCCCGGCGGAGGCATAGCGCTGACGGGAGGTTATCTCACCGGGAGCGAAAAGGCCGTCGAGCTGGCGTCGTACAGGCTGACCACTGTCGGAACCGGCGGGGAGGTCGGAGCGACACTCGGCCAGAACAGGAACATGTTCATGGGGCTCTTCTATGCCCCGCACACCGTCGCGCAGGCCCTCAAGACGGCGCATTTCGCCGCGTATGTCTTCGAGAGGCTCGGATACGAGACTTTCCCGTCGTGGAATGAGGAGCGCTCGGACATCATCCAGACCGTGATACTGCGCGATCCGGACAAGCTGTGCGCCTTCTGCGCCGGCATACAGTCGGGCTCGCCGGTCGATTCGTTCGCGGAACCGCTGCCCGCGCCGATGCCGGGGTATTCCGACGACGTCATCATGGCCGCCGGCTGCTTCGTGCAGGGCGCGTCGGTGGAACTGTCGTGCGACGGCCCGCTGCGCGAACCGTATACCGCGTATCTTCAGGGAGGACTTACCTTTGAGGCCGGCCGCATCGGCATACTCGCCGCCGCGAAACGCGTCGGCATCTGCGGAAGGAACTGATCCGCGCGGGCGGTGTGGACTCACGACCCATAACACAAGACCGGAGATGAAATCAATGAAAAGATCCCTAAAAACCATCCGCGCGGCCGCCGCTGTGCTGCTTGCACTCGCCTCTGTCGCCGTTTTTGCCGGCTGCAAGGACGACAGCATACCGAGGAACATGACTTCGGCTGCCGCAGAGAGCGAGCCGTTCTACTTTTACGTGCCCAAGTCATGGGTGGTCAACACCTCGGGCGGTACGGCTTCGGCCTACTATTCGGCCGCCGACAGGTCGAACGTCAGTCTGACCGCTATGGTCATGGATGTCGGGCTCGACACCGTCGAGCTCTATATGGAGAACGTCGACAAGACGCTCGCCGGCGCCCTTCCGGCCTATTCAAAGCTCACCGAGCCCGCGGACACCTCACTCGGCGGACTGGCCGCGAAGACATACGACTACACGGCCGAGCTCGACGGCACCGTCTATAAATTCCGCCAGACGGTGACGGCCAAGGGGTACGATTTCTTCATATTCACATATACTTCCACCGAAGAGAACTTCGACTCGCATCTCGAGGACATCGAGTCGATACTGACATACATCTCGTTCAAATGAACGGAGCCCCGAGCGAAAAGGAGAGGCGCGAAGTCTACCTCGACAACAGCGCGACGACTGCTCTCTCGCCCGCCGCGGCGGCAGCCGTGCGCGACGCGTACGCTGTGTACGGCAACCCTTCGTCGACGCACGCCGCCGGGGTCGCCGCGGCGAAACTGCTCGCTGACTCCAGGGCGAAGCTGCTCCGCGCCGCCGCGGGCGGGAATATCCCGCCCGCCGGCGAGATTGCCGTATTCACCGGCTCGGGCAGCGAGGCGAACAACCTCGCGATCGCCGGCGCGGGACTGAAGAAGCGGCATTTCGATTCGAACAGGATAATAATCACCGATTCCGAGCACCCGTCGGTCGCGAACACGGCGGCAAGACTCGCCGGATTCGGCTTCGAGACAGCTGAGATACCCACCCGCGGCGGCGTGATCGACAGAGATGCTCTCAGATCGGAACTGAAGCGCGGCGCCGCAATCGTCTCGCTCATGCTCGTCAACAACGAGACGGGGGCGAGATACGACATTGAGGACATCGCGGCTGAGGTGCGAAAGCTCGCTCCGTCCGCCTTCCTCCACTGCGACGCCGTCCAGGGATTCACGCGTACGGCCCTGCCGCTGTCGTGCGTCGACGCCGTATCGGTGAGCGCGCACAAGATCCACGGACCCAAGGGCGTCGGGTGCCTTTTCGTCTCGCCTTCGGTGATAAGTAAAAAGCTCCTCTCCCCGGTGATCTTCGGGGGAGGACAGGAGTCGGGTCTGCGGTCCGGCACCGAGAACGTGCCGGGCATCGCGGGATTCGCCGCTGCCGCGGCGGAAGCCGCGGAGAACGCCGTGACCGACGGAAAAAGGCTGTCGGAGCTGAACTCGGAGCTGATCTGCGGAGTGACGGCCGCCGGCGCGAGGGCGAATCTCCCTCCGCGGCGCGTCGACCACATTCTCAGCGTGACGCTCCCGGGGATCCGCAGCCAGACTATGCTGAACTTCCTTTCGGACCGCGGTATATACATCTCGGCGGGATCCGCCTGCTCGTCGAAGGACCGGAAGATCAGCCGCGCGCTGAAGGCTTTCGGCCTTCCCGACGACGAGGCCGAATGCACGGTAAGGGTGAGCCTGTCGGCGTACAATACCGAAGAGGATGTCGCGGACTTCCTCGCGGCGGTGAAAGCCGGGATCTCCTCTCTGCTGCGCATGAGGGTGAAGCACAGATGGTTCTGAATGCGAAAAGATGTGCGCCGGAGCGCCGGGGCGGCCGGCCTGCCGCCGGGCGTGACTGTTCGGTTGTACGTTCTGCGGGCGTCTGACCGTCAGATTTCCGATAAAAAAAGGCCGATGTGACCGTCCGGTTCGCAAAGGCCTTTATTATATTGCCGCGGGGCACGTTCCCGCACGTCATTCCGCCGGTCTGTAGGTGACCCTGGCGAGCCTGTATACGGCGTCGGCGACCTTTTCGGTCAGCGCCTGCCGCTTGAGGTATCCGCTGCCGTACTGATTCGTGAAATAGGATTCTATCTCCTCGACGGTATAGCTGGCGCCAGAGCGGTTGTAGTAGTCGACGATCGACTGGATATACTCCCTGTATGTCTCTTCGGTGATCTTTATCCCCTCGCCGGCGGCGACGCTGTAGAGTATCAGGTCTGACTTTACGTTCTTCTCAGCCTGTTCGCGTATCGCGGTGTCGTCGAGGCCGTTGGCCACGAGAAGAGCCTCGTAATCCATGTTGTAAAACTCGGCCATCGAGGCGTAGTACGCCTTCGACGTCTCGTAATAGTGGTCGAACTGCTGCTTCGGCAGCTCGATCACCTCGGCCTTTTCGTCGAGGGCCTCGAAGATGCCGGAATAGACGTTCTCGAACTCCAGGAACTGCTCCTGAGTCGCCAGATATTCCTTGAAATATGTCCTGTAGGCTGCTGCGGTCGTGTATTTGCCCTCGCTCAGCGTATCCGCCAGCGCGTCGGTCAGCTCGCAGACGCAGATGCCGTGGACATTTATTTTGAAAACGGCCTCCCTGCCTGCCAGAGCAGTCGCTTTGTAATCGGCGGGGAAGGTCACTCTGACGTCGGTCTCGGCGCCCGCTTCGGCTCCGACGATGCCCGAGGCGAATCCGGGGATGAATCCGCTCTTTTCGTCGTCGAGCAGGATAGTCGCCTTGTCTGAACTGCCGCCCTGAAAGGGCTCGCCGTCGAGATAGCCGGTATAGCCGATCTCTGCCCAGTCGCCCGCCTCGGCCCTGCCGGTCGTGCGGAGAGTGTAGTGGCCGTAGTAGACCATGAGGCCTTTGAGTTCCTCCTCGGTGACCTCGTCGGTGATCTCGCGCCGCTCATACGTCGACGTGAGCTCGAGCCCCTTGTAGTCGAGCTTTATGTACTTCGCGAGGTCCTCGTTCTCGAGGTCCATCGGCGGATAGAGGTCAGGGGACGGGGAGGAGGTCGCCTCAGGGGCGGATGTCGACGGCGCCGGAGCAGAGGTCGACGGGGGGGAGGTGATGCCGAACTTTCCGAATATCTCCGACGGGGAGCATGAGGCGAGCATCAGCGCGCACACCGCGAGCGCCGAGGCCGCGGCGATGATTCTGTTTTTCATTTTTTGTCAGTAATTGTTGTGAGGGTCGAAAATACCGCGTTACGGCATAAGCCGGTAACGCGGTATTTCTGTCCGGACGGCCGCGCGGGGCTTCCGCGCGGCAGTTGACCGGTCAGTCAGTCAGTCAGTCGTTCTTCTTGGCGTCGTCCTTGACGTTGACTATTTCCTTGCCGTCGTACATGCCGCATTCGGGGCATACGCGGTGGGCTTTGATGAGCGCGCCGCAGTTCGGGCACTTTACAAGGCTCGGGGCTTTGAGTTTCCAGGTGCTGGATCTTCTCTTGTCTCTGCGTGCCTGGGACGATTTTCTCTTCGGTACAGCCATGTTCTGTTACCTCCTGTATTCACTGATAGTTTTAATAAACAAACGGTTTGCCTGCCGAGCAGGCGGTTTCATTCGTCGGGGAAGAGAGCCTTGAGGGCGTCCCATCTCGGGTCGGTCTCCGGTTTCCCTCCGCAGTCGCATCTGCCGTCGGGGCCGAGCTTCTTTCCGCAGAACCTGCAGAGGCCGGGACAGTCGTCGGAGCAGAGGAGTATCATCGGGAATTCGGTGTAGACCGTTTCCGAGACGGCTTCATCGAGATCGAGCATGCCGCCTTCGGTCTTCAGGTATTCCTCGCTGTTCTCCTCGATGACCTCGTCGGACACCGAGCGGTCGGCGACGACCGTGCGGTCGAATTCGAACTCCAGAGTCCGCTCGACCGGATCGAGGCATCTCGCGCAGAATCCGCGGTATGGGACCGATACCGAAGACGTGAGCCTTATGTATCCCCCCGAGTTTACGATCCTGCCCTTTATGCGGGCTCCGGGAAGAAGTTCGTAGTCATCGGGTGCCGCGGCGGGGACCGTCACGGCGTCGATGCCGATCTCTGCGGTCTCTCCTCTGAGCAGCGGGTTGATATCGATGATCATTCAGACCTCCTCCGCCTCCGCACACTCGCGGCAGGGTCGAAAAGCAACAACAATAATTATAACTCCGGGCGGGAAAAATGTCAATGTTTTTTCGCCGTGAGCCTTTCGGTATCCTGGCAGATCACCTTTTCCTCGTCGGTCGGAATGACGTAAACGAGCACTTTCGAATCCTCGGCCGAGATCTTGATGATATCGGGCTGGCGGAACGCCTTGAGGTTCATGACGGGGTCGATCTTAATGCCGAAGTAGTCCATATCGGCGCAGACGATCTCGCGCAGGCGCGGGTTGTTCTCTCCGAGGCCGGCGGTGAAGACGACGGCGTCGAGGCCGTCCATGATCGCGGCGTATCCGCCGATATACTTCTTGATCTGATGCTTGAGCATGTCGACGGCCAGGTTGCACTTCTCGTACATCGGGTCAGAGGGGCCTTTCGCTATGACGTCCTCAAGGTCACGGGAGTCGGAAGAGAAGCCCTCGGTGAGACCGAGGTAGCCGCACTGCTTGTTCATGTATTTGTCGACTTCGTCGGGGGTCATGTTCTTTTTCTTCATGATATAGGGGACGATGGCGGGGTCGATGTCACCGCATCTCGTTCCCATCAGCACGCCGGCGAGAGGCGTGAAGCCCATCGAGGTGTCGATGACTTTGCCGTCCTTTACGGCCGAGATCGACGAACCGTTGCCGATGTGGCAGGTCACTATCTTCGTGCCCTCGGCCCTGCCGCCCATGATGCGTATCATCTCGCCAGATACGTAGCGGTGCGACGTTCCGTGAGCGCCGTAGCGTCTGATGTGGTATTTCTCGTACATGTCGTACGAGAGGGCGTACATATACGCCTCGGGGGGCATCGTCTGATGGAAGGCGGTGTCGAATACGAGCACTCCGGGGACGCCGGGCATTACCTCGCGGCAGCCGTATATGGCCTGCAGGTGAGCGCCGGTGTGGAGCGGAGCGAAGTCGTGGCATTTTTCGAGCTTGGCTATGACCTCGTCGGTGATGATGACCGACTCGGAAAAGTAGTATCCGCCGTGAACTATGCGGTGGCCGACGGCCTCGATCTCGCTCATG
Source organism: Clostridia bacterium (assembly GCA_017454675.1). GTDB lineage: Bacteria > Bacillota > Clostridia > Oscillospirales > CAG-272 > CAG-390. The sequence goes on along the minus strand of JAFTCN010000038.1, from coordinate 13,566 downwards.
TCGGAGATGACGCCCTCTTTGCTGTCGGTCAGCTTGGCGATGACGAGTCTGATGGCATCGGTGTGGGTGGGAATGGCAAGCTCTGTCTTGGTGCGGTTGCCCGTCTGCAGGTTCCGGTGGTCGAGAACGCCGACGCTCTCGCCGATGCGTTCGCAAATGCCCTTTGCCGATACGCTGTAGTCGGACGTATCGAAGAGCTGGTACTTGAGTGAGCTCGAACCCGCGTTGACAACGAGAATCTTCATAAAAACATGTCCTCCGTTAGATGTTCCCGGTCGCGATCATGCCGGCTGTCGCCCCTCTCACCGGGGAGTGACGCCGCTGCCGCGGCCGGCGGCCGCCTGATTATGTATGCAAACCAATAAATTATACTACAGACCGAATCAAAATGCAAGTGTTTTTATTCAAATATGTAAGGATAAGGCGTCAGGAGATCCGGCGCCGGCGCCGGACGCGGCATGAGCAGCGAATAGAGAGCGGCGGCGCGCTCGCCGCAGATCCTCTGGAGCCGCGCCTGTTCCGAATCAGGGATGTCCGATGCGCGCGTCACGACGGCAATGTCTCTGCCGGCCGCTTCGCCGATGAACCGGCGGCCTTCGGGACCCGCCGCGAGCAGCTTCGCGTATGCCGGAGTCATGCCGGCGGCTGACGACGGGATCCTCATCGCTCCGAGGAGCATCGCCCTTCTGATGCGGGACGACGTATACTTTTTCGTCGCCGCGAGCTCCAGGAAACCGGCGAAGCTCCGCGCCGCCAGCGCCGCCCTGCGCAGGCGTTCTCCGAGGCCTCCGCCGCATTCGGCGTACGAGCCGGCATCCTCCGCCGGCGTCATCCTCCACGCACAGAGCATGAACCCTCCCGCGGCGTCGGGCGGCACCGGGCATCGGCCGGCTGCGGCCGCGGCTCTGACGGCCGCGGCTGAATCCGCGGGTATCCGCAGTTCGGACGGATCCCGTCCCTCGAGGAGCTCTCTCCTTATCTCCGAGGCAGAAGGATACGCGCCGGGCGGCGTGTCGGTCTCCCCGCCCGGCAGGGCATATCCTCCGTGTCCCGAACCTGTCCGCTTTACCGCGACGGCCCCGGGTCGGGTCTCTTCCGGCAGTTTCCGGAGAGCTCTCAGGTACTCGACGGCCAGGATGTCGTTCGGCCCCCTGCCGCGCTCCCCGAGCCATATCTCGGCGGTCCCGCCGGAAGGCGAGCCCGGGCCGCGTTCCGGGGCTGGAGAGGCCGCCAGGGCAGTCAGTTCTCCGATGTCCCCGCTCTCGGAACCGAACGCGACCGTGTCCGCTCCGAGCCTCGCGAGCATTGAGACGCCGGCTCCGGCGAAATACCCGGCGCCGAGCGACGAAAGCGGGAAGGGCAGCTCAAAGACGGCGTCGGCACCGCACCGGACGGCCGCCTCCGCCCGGTACCGCGGCGGCAGCAGAGCCGGTCCGCCGCGCTGGACGAAGCAGCCCGACATGAGGCAGATCAGCCTCTCCGCGCCGAGCCGGCGCAGTTCCCGGAACAGGTATCCGTGCCCCTCGGTAAAGGGGTCGAATTCACAGATTATTCCTACGTTTTTCATAAGTCCCATACCTTTTCCGGCTTCCCGCCGGACCTGCCGCGCGCGCGGCTCTCCCGCGCGCGATACGGTCTTTCAATCGATATGTCAGCCGGGATGCAGACGGTCTGATTATAACACAAAAGCTCTGCTTTGGCAAGATAAATGTAGCTCCGCGCTGCTCTTCGCGCACGGCGTGGCCCTGAGCCTCCGGGAAGACCGGACATGCGGGCGTCATTCGGGAAAAAAGATTGACTTATCAACTGTTATGTGGTAAAATAATACGATAATAAAAGGCGGGGTGTTTTCTCCGCGTGAAAACCCAAACACAGATCAGAGGTAAAAGATGTCTGAAGAAAAGAGAAAGCCCGTAGAGGGAAAATACCTTATGTACAGGGGCAAGCCGCTCGTCAGAGAGGGAAATACCATCTGCTACGGCGACATGAACGATAAATATATGCTGATCCTCGATATACTCAACTACAAGACAGTCAACGGACAGCAGGTCCCCGACAGTGTCATGGTACAGCTCGTCGAGTCGGCAAATCCCTCGAAATGCAAGAACCAGTCGACCAAGCAGGGACTGTCTACCGCGTTCAATCTGGGGATGGTCTGGCTCGATCTCGAAAACAGGGAATGAACCGCATACGAATGAAAAAACAGTCAAGAATTGTTTCCGCTGCGCTGGCGGCGCTGATGCTGCTGCCGCTGCTTTCGGGATGCGCGGTCTTCGACTACGTCTTCGGAAGCGGCACGACTGCCGCGCCGGATGACACATCGGCTCCCGAAGTGACGAGAACTCCCGAGGTGACGACGTCGCCCGATACCGGCACCGGAGCCGTATCCGACGTCACGACCGAAGAAGTTACTCAGCCTACGGCGGTCACAGCCGAAGACACTAAGCCGGGACCCGTCATATATTACAACGATCCGCTCACCGGCCTGCGCACCCCAAGGAACCTCGCGGGAGTGCGTCCCGTCGCGATCATCGTCGACAACCTGTCGGCAGCCGCTCCCCAGAGCGGGCTTTCGCGCGCCGACATACTTATCGAATGCATGGTCGAGAGCGGGATCTCCCGACTGATACTGATCACGAACAAATACGAGTCGAACGAGGCCTACGGTCCGGTGCGCTCGGCCAGGGACTATATCGTCTCGCTGTCACAGGCCTTCGGTACGCTGCTCATCGGTGCCGGATACAGCCCGACGGCCTATACCGTTATCTCTGAGAGCGGCATGAACTATATCGACGGCGTACACGACAGATACGCGATGTCCGGCTTCTTCAGAGACCCCGAACGTTATTCCGCGGCGGGATACGAGCATTCTCTCATGATCTCGGGGCAGGGCATAAAAGCTCTTGCCGCGCATAACGACTATACTCTCGCCGCGTCGGGGGTCTCGGTGCCGTTCACCTTCTCCGACGCCCCGGCGATCGCCGGCTCCGACGCCACGCACGCCGTGCTCACCTACTCCGCCTATCAGCAGGTACAGCTCATATACAGCAAGAAGAACAACGCGTACTACCGCTATCAGTACGGCACGAAGGCCCACCTCGACGCGGAGACCGGAGAGCAGCTGAACTTTGCGAACGTCTTCATCCTCTTCGCAGAGCAGCATAAGATCCCCGACGACACCGAGGGCAGGATCTCGGTGGCCGTCAGCGGCTCCGGCACCGGCTACTTCCTGACCGGAGGAAAATACATCCCGATCAACTGGACCCGCGGAGAGGGACTGACCTCGCCCTTCGCCTTCACCACCTCCGACGGCGGAAAATTCACCGTGAGCCGCGGAAAGACCTTCATCGCGGTCGTCGATTCCGCGCTCAAGGGAACTTCATCGATAAATCTCAACTATAAGCTCGGCTGAGAACGTATTTGCGGTATATCATGACCGGGCGGTCTCCCCGCCCGGCCCGTTGGGGTGTAGCCAAGCGGTAAGGCAAAGGACTTTGACTCCTTCACGCGTCGGTCCGAATCCGGCCACCCCAGCCATTTCAGTTGCGCCTGTAGAAACTGCAGGCGCTTTTGCTTTAGTAAACGCCAGTTAAAGCCAGAACGGCGGACTCCGCCGCGCCTCCGCGCTTGCGGAGCGGACGCAGAGGACGCGGCGCCGTCCGAAAGGAAAAGACATGACACCGGAAAAAGAAAAGAACGGGAAGACCGCGGCGGTCTCCGCGGATGAAAAACGGCCGCGCCCGGCCGGAAATGGTGCTGAGATCACGGGAGGGGGAAGGCTTCCGTCCCCGAGGAGGGACGCGAGATACGGCCTTGCGTGCGTGACGAGCATGGGCGTGAGGATAACCCCCGCCGGCAGCATGCAGGTTCAGGGAAGCGAATGGTTCAGGATGCAGTCGACAAGCGCCGAGACGAACGTGCTGAACGTCTCGTCGTCGCTCGGCATACCCTGCCTCGCGCTCACCGCCTTCGTGGCGGGGAGCCCTGTCGCGTCGTTCATCAAGAGCCGCCTGCGCGCCCGCGGGATCGACTTCACCGGCCCCGATAAGGAACAGGGCGGTCCCTGGGGATACAGGCATCAGTTCAACATAGCCGACACCGGGGCGGGACTTCGCGCTCCGCGGGTCTGGAACGACCGCAGCGGCGAAGTCGGCAGGGAGATCTCGGCATCCGACTACGACCTCCGGAAGATCTTCGCCGAAGACGGCGTGTCGATACTTCATCTGTCGGGGCTCATCGCGGCGCTGAGCGAAAAAACGACCGCAGCCTGCGTCGGGATCGCCGAGTACGCGAAGAAATGCGGTACGCTCATCAGCTTCGACCTCAACTACAGGGCGAGTTTCTGGAAGGGCAGGGAGAGCGAACTGAGGACGGCCTTCGACCGGATTTCGGGGATCGCCGACATCCTCATCGGCAACGAGGAGGACTTCCAGCTCTGCCTCGGCTTCGACGGCCCCGAGACAGGCGGAGCAGGGGTCGGGGACAAGATATCCGGCTTTGAGGATATGATCTCGCGCGTCTCGGAAAAGTACCCCGGGGCGTCGGTATACGCGACGACCCTCCGCAGCGTGATAAGCGCCGAGGAGCATATGTGGGGAGCTCTCGTCAGGGCCGGCGGAAAATGGTACGTCGAGGAACCGAGGAGCATAAGGGTCACCGACCGCATAGGCGGCGGCGACGGCTTCGCGGGCGGCCTGCTCTACGCTGTGCTTCGCGGATACGCGCCGGAAGACTGGATGAAATACGCCTGGTCGGCCGGTGTGCTCGCGGCTTCGTCGCTCAACGACTACGCCGAGCCTGCCGATGAGAAACAGCTCCTCGACATATACGGCGGCAACGCCAGGGTCATCAGGTGACCCTGCGGAAAAAAGAAAAAGGAGATAAGAACTGAAATGGGAAGCACCTCCGGGAAAAATGATTCTACCGCCCGCGGGGCGGATATCGGGATGATAGGACTTGCCGTGATGGGAAGCAACCTCGCGCTCAATATGAACGGAAAGGGGTTCGACGTCGCGGTTTACAACCACAGGCCCGATAGGACGCGCGATTTCATGTCGGGACCGGCTAAGGGAAAGGCGGGCATCACCGCCTTCTATACGCTCGAGGAGTTCGTCGGCGCCTTGAAAAAGCCGAGAAAGGTCTTCCTCATGATCAGAGCCGGCTCGCCGGTCGATGAGATGATGGGCGCGCTCATTCCGCTGCTCGAGCCCGGAGACATTATCATCGACGGCGGCAATTCCTACTTCGGAGACACCGCGAGGCGCGCCGCCGAAGCGGAGTCACACGGTCTTCGCTATATCGGCACCGGAGTCTCGGGAGGCGAAGAGGGAGCCCTTCACGGGCCCTGCCTCATGCCCGGAGGCTCACCCTCGGCCTGGCCGGAGGTGAAGGACATATTCACGAAGATCGCGGCGGACCACGAAGGACAGCCGTGCTGCTGCTGGATCGGCGGCGGCGGCGCCGGACACTTCGTCAAGATGGTACACAACGGGATCGAGTTCGGCGACATGCAGCTCATATGCGAGGCGTACCACATGATGCGCGACGGACTCGGGATGACATGCGACGAAATGAGCGAAGTGTTCGCTGAATGGAACAGAGGCCCTCTTTCAAGCTATCTTATCGGTATCACCGCCGACATCCTGGCCTACCGCGACGGCAGCGGCGAACGGACGCTCGAGCATATACTCGACAGGGCGGGACAGAAGGGCACCGGCAAGTGGACCGGCATCTCCGCTCTCGAGGAGGGCGTTCCGCTGACTCTCATAACCGAGGCGGTGCTCGCGAGATGCCTGTCGTCGCAGCGTGAAGAAAGACTGGCCGCGGCAGAAGTCTACCGCGGCGAAAGAGAGATAAAGAGCCCCGCTGAGGACAGGAAGACCTTCGTCGGTATGCTGAATAAGGCGCTTTACGCGTCGAGGATAGTGTCATACGCGCAGGGATTCTCGCTCATGAGGACCGCGGCCGGAGAGTACGGATGGGATCTGAATTTCGGCGATATCGCGCTCATCTGGCGGGGCGGCTGCATAATCCGCAGCTCGTTCCTCGGTGAGATCAGCGACGCGTTCGGGCGGCGTCCCGACCTGCCGAACCTGCTCGTCGACGGCTACTTTGCCGGTATCATAAAGGATTCGCTCCCCGCGTGGCGCGGAGTCGTCGCGGCAGCAGCGGAGTCCGGCATACCCGTGCCGGCATTCTCGTCGGCGCTCAACTACTTCTACGGGTACACCTGCGGCAGCCTTCCGTCGAATCTGCTCCAGGCGCAGCGTGACTATTTCGGCGCGCACACATACGAGCGGACCGACGCCCCCGCCGGCGTCTTCTTCCACACCGACTGGACGGGGCAGGGCGGGCCCGCGGCATCGACGCAGTACACAGTATGACCGCCGCAGGGCGGGATCCAAACGCAGATACGGATCAAATCAAGGATAAAGAACAGGAACAGGGGACGATAAGATGAAAATTGCGTACAAGCCAGATCTGTCGGGAAGGACGGCGGTCGTGACCGGCGGAGCCGGGGTCCTCTGCAGCGAATTCTGCAGGGCATATGCCGAATGCGGCGCGAAGGTCGCCGTTCTCGGACGGACTTATGAAAAGGCGGAACGGCTGGCTTCCGAGATAAGAGCAGCCGGAGGTCAGGCTATGGCGGTATCGGCCGACGTGACGTCGCCTGAACAGCTGGCAGACGCCCATAAGAAGATAAAAGAAAAGTTCGGCAGCGTCACGGTGCTCGTCAACGGCGCCGGCGGCAACTCGCCCTCGGCCACTACGTCCGACGAGTTCTTCTCTCCCGTCACTGAAGGGAAGACTTTCTTCGACCTCGACCCCTCCGCGTTCGGCAAGGTCTTTTCGCTCAACATCACAGGTACCGTACTCGCGACGCAGGAGTTCGCAAAGGACATGACTCCCGGCGGCGGCTGCATCATCAACATCTCGTCGATGAACGCCTTCACGCCGCTTACCAAGATCCCGGCGTATTCCGCCGCTAAGGCAGGTGTGTCGAATTTCACCGAATGGCTCGCGGTCTATTTCGCAGGGACCGGCATCCGCTGCAACGCCATCGCGCCCGGCTTCTTCCTTACCGAACAGAACCGGACGCTGCTCACAAATCCCGACGGCAGCCTCACGCCCCGGTCTGGCAAGATCCTTGCCGCCACTCCGATGGGCAGGTTCGGCAGACCGGATGAACTCATAGGGACTCTGCTGTTCCTCACCGATGACGCGGCTTCGGGCTTCATCACGGGGACCGTGATCCCGGTCGACGGCGGGTTCCGCGCCTATTCCGGGGTATGAGAGACATTTTTATTCGAGCCGAAGGAGATGAGGGACTCTCCGAAGGGCGGCTTCGCGAGGCGCTGACAGCCGCTGCCGACGCCGCCGGAGCCGGGATCCGAAAGGTGCTCATACTGCCTCCCGACTATACGCGGCTCCACTCCGGCGCCGGCTTCATCACGAATTTCCTTTATCACGAACTGACGCGGCGGGGCGTCGATGCCGACATAATGCCGGCGCTGGGGACGCATGTCCCGATGACGGATGAGCAGATATCGTCGATGTACGGCGACATCCCGAAAGAGAGGTTCATCGTGCACGACTGGCGGCACGACGTCGTGAAGATCGGCGACGTGCCGGGAGACTACGTCGCGTCTGTCACCGGCGGCCTGTGGACCGACGGAGTGCCCGTCGAGGTCAACAGGAGGCTCGTGTCGGGAGAATACGGGCTCATACTCTCGGTAGGGCAGGTGGTCCCGCACGAGGTCGTGGGGATGTCGAACCACACCAAGAACATATTCGTCGGAGCCGGCGGCAGCGCGATGATAAACTGCTCGCACATGATCGGAGCGGTCTGCGGAATGGAGCGCATGATGGGGCGGGCCGACACCCCGGTGCGGAAGATCTTCGACTACGCGTCGGATCATTTCCTCCGCGGGGGGCCGCTGGTATACGCGCTTACGGTCACGACTGCACCCGCCGGAAAGATACGGATACACGGCCTCTTTATAGGAGAGGGACGGAAGTGCTTCGAGGAGGCGGCGGCGCTGTCGGTCGAAAAGAACGTCGATTTCGTGCCGCGCAGCCTTGACTTCTGCGCCGTCATGCTCGACCCTTCGGAATTCCGGAGCACGTGGCTCGGCAACAAGGCGGTATACCGTACGCGCATGGCGATGGCCGACGGCGGAACGCTGCTGATACTCGCGCCGGGCGTCGAGCGCTTCGGTGAGGATCCCGAGTGCGACAGGCTGATAAGAAAATACGGCTATTCGGGCAGGGACAGGATACTTGAGGCGCTGAAGTCTCCGGAAAACTCCGATCTGCGCGAGAACCTGAGCGCGGCAGCGCACCTCATACACGGCTCGAGCGAGGGCCGCTTCAGGGTGATCTACGCCGTCGAACGGATAAGCAGGGAAGAGATCGAGGCCGCCGGATACGAGTCGGCCGAATACGCTGCCGCGGCCGAAATGATCGGACTTTGCAGCCTCTCTCCCGGGCCGAACCGGATACGCGGCGGAGGAGAGATCTTCTATATTCCGAATCCTGCGCTGGGACTCTGGATAGCAGGGGACAGGTTCGGGAGGCCGACCGCGTGACGGACCGCCGGATCATCGGGCTGCGGACCCCGCCCCGGAGGAGTTGGACAGAACATGATATAATACGGTCATTACCGGAGAAGGACGGACTATAACATGAAAAAGTTCATGGACGGGGATTTTCTGCTGGACACTCCCGCCGCGCGCACGCTCTATGAAAAATATGCATGCGGCGCCCCGATATACGACTATCACAACCACCTCTCGCCGGCCGACGTCGCGTCGGGGAGAAACTTCCGCGACCTCACCGAGCTGTGGCTCGAGACCGACCATTACAAATGGAGGGCTATGAGGGCGTGCGGGGTCGGCGAAAGATATATCACCGGAGACGCCTCTCCGAGAGAGAAATTCGACAGCTGGGCGTCTGTGCTGCCGAGGCTTCCGGGCAGCCCGCTCTATCACTGGACGCACCTTGAGCTCCGGCGCTGTTTCGGCATCGACGACCTGCTCTGCCCGGCGACAGCGGATAAGATCTGGAAACTGACGTCGGAGATGATGCGCTCCGACCCGGACAGGTACTCGGCGCCGTCGCTGCTGCGCATGATGAACGTGAAGGTCATATGCACGACCGACGACCCCGGCGATTCTCTCGTGTATCACAGGGCCGTCGCGGATGCCGCACCGGGATTTGCGATGCTGCCGTCCTTCCGTCCCGACAGGTATCTCGCCGGTGACCCGGCAGCCGTCGCGGCCGCGCGCGATTCGCTCTGCCGCGAATACGGGAAGAGCGATATCAGATCGGCGCTTTCGGCGGCTCTGGACAGATTCGGGTCGCTCGGCTGCCGGGTGTCGGATCACGGCTTTTCGGTATTCGGATACCGGGAGGACCCGGATCTGCGCGGACTTCTTGATTTTCTCGCAGCGGAATACGCCGAGCGCGGGATGGTGATGCAGCTGCACCTCGGACCGATAAGGAACAACTCTCCGAAACTCATGTCGGCTTACGGCAGGGACGCCGGCGGCGACAGCGTCGGCAGGCTCACCGATCCGTTCGCGCTCTCGGAATTTCTGTCGGGGCTCGAGGAGAGGGACAGACTGCCGAAGACGGTGCTGTACAACCTCAATCCGTGCGACAACCGCATGATGTCCACCATGGCGGGGAATTTCGCGCCAAAAGTCCAGTTCGGAGCCGCGTGGTGGTTCAACGACACGCTGCGCGGGATGCGCGACCAGATCCGCGAGCTGATGGAGACGGGGGCTCTCTCGGCGTCGGTCGGGATGCTCACCGATTCACGCTCGTTCACTTCGTTCGTGCGGCACGAGTACTACAGGCGGATACTCTGCTCCGAGCTCGGTTCGCTCGTCGAAGAAGGGCTTTATCCCTGCGATACCGGAACACTGGGTGAGATCGTGTCGGATGTCTGCTGGAGGAACGCCGCGCAGTTCATCTTCGAAGGAAGATACTGAATGCGCCGTAACACTGAAAGGCGCAGGAAAGGAAATATTACGCAATGATAGCCGCAAACAGAGTTTTCGATCCGGCTGCGGGGGCCGCGCCAACCGCACGGGCGCTCTGCCCGAGAGCGGTCCCGGCGAAGGCGGACGACGTCCTTCACGAGGCGGATTTCACCGCCGATTCCGCCGGAGTGCCTTTCTCGGCAGCCAGGTTCGTCACCGGCCACCAGCTGATGAACAGCCGCCTGTGGGAGCTGTTCGCGAGGCAGTTCGTCACCCGGCAGGACAGCGAAAACGGAGGCTGGAGAGGTGAGTACTGGGGCAAGATGATGAGAGGCGCCTGCCTCACATACTCGCTGACCCGCGATCCGGCGCTCTACCGCACGCTCCGCGAGTCAGTCTTTAAGATGCTGAGTCTGCCGGATCCCGACGGCCGCATCTCATCCTACCGACGCGGCGACGAATTCCGCGGCTGGGACATGTGGTGCCGCAAGTACGTCCTTCTCGGACTCGAGTACTTCCTCGACATCTGCGGCGACGAAGACCTGCGGGGCAGGATCATCGCCGCGTCGTGCCGCCATCTCCGATGCATAATGCGCGAGGTCGGCGGTGAAGAGGGAAAGAGGGATATCACACAGACGTCGAATTTCTGGGGCGGTGTCAATTCCTGCAGCATCCTCGAGCCTGTCATAAGGCTGTACGAACTGACGGGAGAGCGCGATTTCCTGGAATTCGCCGAATACATAATATCCACAGGAGGCTGCTCGAAGGGCAATCTCCTTGAGCTCGCCGAAAAAGGCGAGATACCGCCCTACAGATATCCCGTCGTTAAGGCGTACGAGATCATGTCCTTCTTCGAGGGCATCATCGAATACTACAGGCTGACCGGTGAGGAGAGGTACCTGCGCGCCGCGCTGAATTTCACCGACTCGGTCCTGGAGACCGACTATACGGTCATCGGCTGCTGCGGATGCACGCACGAGCTCTTCGACAACAGTTCTTCTGCCGTTCAGACCGAGGCGAGGGTCGAGATTATGCAGGAGACATGCGTCTCTGTGACCTTCTCGAAGCTCCTCTCGCAGGCACTGCTGCTGACCGGAGACCCGAAATACGCCGAGGCGATGGAGAAGACATACTACAACAGTATCCTCGGGAGCGTGAATTTCGGACGCAATCCGGAGCTGAAACTCAGCGAAGACCTGACCGGGAACGACTACTCGCGCAGCTCCGGCTTCGTGCGGCAGATAGGCGGATTCACCTTCGACAGCTACGCGCCGCTTTACAAGAACCGCAGGAACCGCAAGACGGGCGGCTACCAGGATATAAACGGCGGCAGGGCATACGGATGCTGCGCCTGCATAGGCTCGGCCGGGACCGCGCTGCTGCCGCTGACTTCCGTCCTCACGCGCGGGCGGTCCGAGCTCGTGATCAATCATTACACTGACGGCCTGTTCCGCGTGGATATGCCGGACGGAAAAAAGACCGTCCTCAGGATGAGGACGGATTATCCCTATGACGGGAAGATAACGATCACGTTCGAGGGCGGGGAACTGCCCGACGGGCTGCTCCTCCGCATACCGTCATACGGTAAGACGGAGATAGGATATCTGCCGTCGCGCGCCGGGACGGATTGCGGGGCGGGCGAAACGCCCGGGAAAGCTGCCGCCCCGGCCGGATGTTATTCCGGCATACCGCGCGGCGTCCTTGAGAAGTGCGGAGGCATCGAACTCGATGTCGACGTGTCCGCGAGGGTCATCCTGCTTGGAGGCAGGGCGGCCGTCGTGAAGGGATGCGTCGTGCTGGCTGCCGACTGCCGCAACGCGGATATCGACACAAAGGTAACTCCGGTCATCTCGTCGTGCGTGCCCGGCGGGCGCGACTTCCCGTGCCGTCTGTCCTGCGACGTCACGTTCGGAGGGGGAGAGAGGCTCCGCATGACAGACTATGCCTCCGCGGGGGCCGACTGGGAACGCCCCGACAGATTCATCACCGCGTGGCTTGATCTGAAATGACCGTTTCCCCGGGACTTCCGATCCGGTCGGACAGGCGCTTCAGCTTTTCGCCGAGCGGCTTTCCCAGGATCACGAGGTATACGAAATTGGAGGCGGCGTAATTCAGGGTGTGCGGTATCGCGCTCACCAGGGCGGCGCGGTAGAGCGGGAGAGTGAGCCGCCCGTATGCCCAGATCACCGTGAATATGTCCATAATGAGTGAGAACGCCGCGCCGGCAGCTATTCCGAAGAGGAGGGCAGCCGCGCGGTGTTTTTTCAGTACCGGTGACATAAGCCCTGCCGCGAGCCCGACGGTCCCCCATGCCGCCATCTGGAAGGGGAGCCAGGGGCCAACTCCGAACCAGAAATCGGACAGCAGTGCCGTGAGCGCACCGGTCATGAGACCCGCTGCGGGGCCGAGCCACATGCCCGTGAGTATTATGAGGGCGCTGACAGGCTTGAAATACGGCACGAGCCTGGAGGCGGTGCAGAGGGCGGTCATGACCGCGACCGACGCTGCGAGCCTTGACGTCATCCTCCGCCTTCTTCCCTCGGCGAAGGTGACGGTCGCTGTTTTTCTCATTCCGGCTCACCGCCCCTTTTTTCCGCTCTTTCGCAGAACTCCAGAGCATCTGACATGCTGACGCACCCGCCGGCGATGCCGGAGAAGATGCGGCAGATGTCGGTCGTGTAGAATGAGGCGTCTCCGAAGACTTCTGACGGACTGCCGCAGGCGGCAGCGCAGCCGTCGAAAAGCAGGGCGCAGCGCGTCGCGTGCTCGGCCGCGAATTCACAGTCGTGAGTCACGGCGACGACGGTCACGCCCGAGGCGGTGAGTTCCTTCAGGCTTTCGGCTATGCGGTATTTCGCGTCGGCGTCAAGGCCCTTGGTAGGCTCGTCGAGCAGGAGCAGCTTCGGCTTCGACGCGAGGATCTTCGCGAGGGCGACCGACTGAGCCTCTCCTCCCGAAAGGTCGTAGGGATGGGTGTCGGAGACGGAGGAGAATTCTATCCCGCCGGGCAGCGTGCCGCCGCTGATCCCGGCGGGCGCGAGCTCCTCTCGGACGGTCCCGCGGAGAAAAAGATTCCCCACGTCCTGAGGCAGGAGCGCCAGGCACTCTCTGTAGAGCGACTGCCCACTGTATGACCTGATGTTTTTTCCGAATATGCGTATGCTTCCCGAATGAGGCCGCAAAATGCCCGAAATGAGATTCATGAGGGTGGTCTTGCCGCTTCCGTTGCCGCCGAGAATGCAGAAGAACTCTCCGCGCCCGACGTCGAGGTCGAGCCCGTGTATCAGGTCTTCGCCGGCCTCGGAAAATCTGAAGCACAGGTTACGCAGGGAAAGAGCGGGCTCCTCCGCGGGGGCGGAGGATGAGCTGTCCCTCCCGTTTTCCGCGGTGTTCGCCGCGGCTCCGGCGAAGTGCTCCCTGATGAAGTCGCGGCCCTCCTTCACAGTGAGGGGAGGCATGCCCGGCACGGCGGCCGCAGGGCGCCGCGCGCCGCCCAGAGCGACGTACAGTCGCGCCGCGGCGGGAAGTGAGCGCTCGAGCAGCGAAAAGGCTTCCGGAGCCGCGGCGGCGGCGCGCGGCG
>JAFTCN010000037.1 GCA_017454675.1 Clostridia bacterium | reverse complement strand
ATGACAAGAAGGCTGCCGAGGGCAAGCACTATTACGTGATTCTCGGACACATTCAGAAAAAGATAATCCGGGTAATCTACTCGGTTATGAAGAGCGGTCAGAACTACGTCGCACGCACTGCCTGATCGTTATTTCCCGACAATGTTTTTTCAGCCACCTTTTGATGGCTTTATTGTTATACCTTCAAGCCGCCCGAACAAAAGCCAAGGAAAATCTCGACTTTTTTTCATTTTTCTCTTGACTTAATTATAGTTGGCTCCGTTACATAATATAATCTATCGACATTTGGTTTGAATGCGGATCTTGCTGTCAGGGGGGCAGGGCATGGGCAAGGGCTAAAATCGCCCGGCCGCTATTTTCATGCATTTTTTGGAACTATTCACATGTTCCATTAACAGTATATCACAAAAAAAAAAATGTCAAGCAAATTCTCTTGGAGATGAATTTTTAAAACTGTTATTTGTATTTCTTCTATTGCTGTTTTGATGATTAATAAAATATCAAATAACATGGAGAGGACGAACGTGTGGCTGTTCGTCCTCTCCAAGGAGACTGATAAACTAAAAAATGCTTATGAGAAACATCCTGATCAGACTCTTTTTCTAAAAAATCTTTCGGTTAGGGACCTGTATTTCTCTTCGAGTTCCCGGTCGAGTATCCCTTCCGGAGCAGTACCCGAGCCGTCCTCCGTCTCTCCGATGACGCCGCGGCGGAAGCGCGAGACGATCCGCTCCGCTCCGTCGGCCGCCAGCGCGCCGGCGTCTCCGGTCCAGTTCAGCGAGACCGCCCCTGGCGGCAGCTCCGCCTGCCCGAGATCTATCCCGTAGCCGATCTTCACAGCGAGAAGCTTTCTGCCGTCGGTCTCGGATACCTTGGCACCGCACAGTATCCCGCCGTATTTCAGGCCGTCGAACATCAGATCGTTTATCGGCTTGACCGACAGCCTCTCGCCGTAGCCCGTCGCGGCGTCGACGGCTTCGGTAAGACATACCGCCGCCGCCTCGGTGATCTTCTCTGTGAGGGAGGCGTCGACGGGGGCGGAGGGAATTATGAGCAGCGTCGCGTAGATCCCGTTTCCGGGAGGCGAATGGAAAGTGTGGTCTCCCCTGCCCCGGCCGGCCGTCTGTCCGTCGGCCAGGAGGAGATATTCGCCAGCGGGAAGCCGGCCGTCCGAAAGACGGCCGGCTTCCGCGTATGTCGAATCGATGATCCGGTACTTTATGATCTTCATCTGCCTGACGCGACGAACTACCGCTCTTCCCTGAAATACGACAGTCCTAAGGAGGCGGGAGGCAGGTGCTCGCGCTTTTTGCGCAGGCTCACCGTGATGAGCACCACGACGGTCACGACGTACGGCAGCATCTCGAACAGAGGCAGGCTCTGCAGGCTGACGCTGGTGTAGTTCGGCAGGATGTACAGCGCGCCGAACAGATACGAGCCAAGGATGCTCATGTCCGGCCTCCAGATAGCGAAGATGACCAGCGCGATGGCCAGCCAGCCGCGGTCTCCGAAGCCGTCGTTCGACCAGATCCCGTTGGAGTAGTCGATGACGTAGTAGAGGCCGCCGAGACCGGCGATCATGCCGCCTATGCAGGTGGCGAAGTACTTGTACGCCGTGACGTTTATTCCGGCGGCATCGGCCGTCGCGGGGCTCTCGCCGACCGCGCGGAGCTGCAGTCCCAGATGAGTGTGCTTGAGTATGTATGACGCCACCAGCGCGATGATCACCGCGAGATACACCATGAACCCGTAGTTCAGGAACAGCTCTCCGAACCAGCCGAGCTTCGACGCGAAGGGCAGCGTGTGTTTGAAGGCCTTGGCGATCGAGGAGAGCGACAGGTAGGGCACCGCGCTTCCGGTGATCTTGATCAGCGATCCGCCGAAGAAGTTGCCGATGCCCACGCCGAAGGTGGTGATCGCAAGACCGGTCACGTTCTGATTTGCTCTGAGCGTGACGGTCAGGAAGGAATAGATCAGCGATACGAGCAGCGATCCGGCGAGGCAGCAGAGCAGCGGGATGATTATCGCGAGCGCGGTATTGACGCGCGACACGCTGTTCTGGTAGAAGAATCCGCCTATAACGCCGGAGATGGCGCCGGTATACATAATGCCGGGTATGCCGAGGTTGAGGTTGCCCGATTTTTCGGTGATGATCTCACCCGTCGAGCCGAGCAGCAGCGGCGTGCCCTGGAGCACCGCGCGCGATATGAAGGAGACTATGACGTTCCCGTCGATCATTGTCCGCTCACCTCCTTCTCCGGCTCGCCGGCTCTTTTCCTTCCGGCGTTGATATGGACCTGATAGTTGATAAAGAATTCGCAGCCGATTATGAAGAATAGTATGATCCCCGAGATGATATCGGAGAAGGACGCGTTGAAGCCGAATTTGGTGCTCACCTCGCCCGCTCCGCGCTCAAGGAAGACCAGCAGGAATGACGTCAGCGTCATCATGACAGGATTGAATTTCGCCAGCCACGATACCATGATGGCGGTGAATCCGCGGCCGCCGACGATGTTCGAGTCGATCGAGTGCGAGGTCCCGCCCACTATCAGAAGGCCGACGAGCCCGCAGATCGCGCCCGAGAGGATCATAGTCCTGATGATGACCTTCTTTACGTTTATGCCGATGTACCTTGCCGTGTTCTCGCTCTCGCCGACGACGGAGATCTCATAGCCGTGCTTCGTGTAATTCAGGTAGAAGAATATGAGCACGGTGAGGACCGCCGCGACGATTATGTTGAGCAGGTATTTCTGCCCGAAGAGGGTGGGATACCAGCCGTGCGACAGTATGCTGGGGCCGACGGTGTTCGAACCCGACTTGTCGGCGATCTTGAGGAAGAACTCGACGAGCTGTATCGCGATATAGTTCATCATCAGCGTGAACAGCGTCTCGTTCGTGTTCCAGTTGGCCTTGAATACCGCCGGGATCAGTCCGAAGATCGCTCCGGCGAGCACAGAAAATACCGCCATGATTATCATGAGCAGCCATTCGGGGATGACTCCGCCGAATCTGTACATCGCGTACGCGCAGGCAAGGCATCCGGCAAGCACCTGGCCTTCCGCCCCTATGTTCCAGAAGCGCATTCTGAACGCGGGCGTGACGGCCAGCGAGGTGCACAGGAGTATCGCGATATCCTGGAACGTCTTCCAGATTATCGGTCCGCTTCCGAAAGCGCCCTCGAACATAGTGACGTATACCGAAATGGGATTCTCACCCGTTAAGAGGATAGTCACGACGCCGGCGATGACGAGCGCGGCGAGGATCGCGACGGCCCTGACGGCGACCGCCCTGACGAACGGTACGGCCGGGCGTTTCGTTATGGAGATGAGCGACTGGCGCCTGGTCCTTACCCTGGGCGCCGATGCCTGTTCATTCATCTTTGCTCTTCACCTCCGTCTCTGATCCTGTTTCTCTCTCCGGCGCGTTTACGGCTCCGCCGTTCGCGCCTTTTGTCATGAGGAGTCCTACCTCCTCCTTCTTTGCGGTCCGGCCGTCGAGCATACCGGTCACGGTGCCCTGGCTTATGACCATGATCCGGTCGCAGAGAGCGAGCAGCACGTCGAGGTCCTCGCCGACGAATATCACGGCGACACCCTTTTCCTTCTGCTCGTTGAGCAGGCGGTAGATCATGTACGACGAGTTGATGTCGAGTCCCCGGACGGGATACGCCGCCATGAGCACCGACGGCGCCTCGGCGATCTCGCGTCCGACGAGGACCTTCTGGACATTGCCGCCCGAGAGCTTGCGGACCTGCGTCTTCGGGCCCGGGGTGGACACCTGGAGCGAGTCGATGATCCGCTCGGCCAGGTCCTTCGGCGGCTGGCGGTCGACGAAGAGCCCGCGTCCACGCTTGTAGCTGCGGAGCATCATGTTGTCGATGATGTCCATGTTGCCGACGAGCCCCATGCCGAGCCTGTCCTCGGGCACGAACGAGAGCCTGATCCCGAGATCGCGGATCTGAAGCGGCGTCTTTGCCCGGAGATTCACGAGCTCGCCCGTCTTGTGGTGGAGATACGTGATCTTTCCGCTGTCGGCCGCATGGAGCCCGGCGATGGTCTCGAGGAGCTCGCGCTGTCCGCTGCCGGAGATGCCGGCGATTCCGAGTATCTCGCCCGCCCTGGCCCTGAACGAGATGTCGTTGAGTATCTTCACACCGTCGTGCGAGGGCGACGACATGCACAGATGCTCTACGATCAGCCTGTCGTAATCCTTCGCCGGAGGCGTGCGTTCGATGTTCAGCTCGACCTTCTGCCCCACCATCATGTCGGTCAGCGCCTGCTCGTTCGTCTCTGAGGTGTTCACGGTCCCGACGTACGCCCCCTTGCGCAGCACGGTGACGCGGTCGGATATCTCCATTACCTCGTGCAGCTTGTGGGTTATGATGATGATGGACTTTCCGTCCTCCCGCATCCTGCGGAGAACGTCGAAGAGACGTTCGGTCTCCTGCGGAGTCAGGACGGCCGTCGGTTCGTCGAGTATGAGTATATCGGCGCCGCGGTAAAGGACTTTGATTATCTCGACGGTCTGCTTCTCCGAGACCGACATCGCGTATATCTTCTTCTCCGGATCGATGACGAAACCGTATTTCGAGGATATCTCGCGGACCTTTTCCGACGCCGCCTTTATGTTGTATCTTTTTCCGTCTTTGATGCCGAGTATGATGTTTTCCGCCGCGGTGAACACGTCGATCAGCTTGAAGTGCTGATGAATCATACCGACCCCGTACTCGTGAGAGTCCTTCGGAGAATTGATGACGGCCTCTTTCCCGTCGATGAAGATCTCCCCCTCATCCTGACGGTAGATGCCGGCTATCATGTTCATGAGAGTGGTCTTGCCGCTCCCGTTCTCGCCGAGGATAGCGAGGATCTCTCCTCTCCTCAGCTCCATGCTCACACGGTCGTTTGCGATAACGCTCCCGAAACGCTTCGTGATATTCCGGAGCTCGAGCGCCGGTGCGCCCGCGGTCTTCCCGGTTTCCTGCATTGAGGCCTCCTGATGGTAAAAACCGACAGAGGCGGGGCCGAAAGGGCCCCGCCCGGTTGATTATTGTCCGAGGACAGTGGATGCGCGATTATCAGTCGCCGTAGTTGACGTTGATGTATGTTACGCCGTCGATGTTGATGTCGAAGTACGGAGCGGATCTGAACTGCGAGGCGTTGGACTCGTCGAAGTATCCGTCGTGGATGACATTGGTCTCGCCGGTGAAGTCGCCGTCGACGTCGGCCTTGTACTCGGTGAGAGTCGAGCCGTTAACGGTGAACTTGGAGGTGTCGAAGACATGGAGCGTTCCGGCCTTGAAGGCGGCGATGGCGGTGTCGATGGCTTCCTTGGTGCCGTCTGCGCAGGCGTCGAGGTTGATGCCGGAGAGGACGACCGAACCTTCGTTCACGCCGCCGCACCAGTCTTTGTCAAAGGTCTTGCCTTCGTTGACGCTCTTGATGATGTACTCGAAGTATACCGACCAGTTGATGGCCGAGGAGATGAGGAAGGTGGTCTTGCCGGCGCTGTAGGTGGAGCCGTTGTAGGAGACGTTCGGAACACCCGCGAGCTCGCAGGCGGTGGGGGCTCCGAGGGAGTCGGCGTGCTGGCTGATGAGGACGCACTTGTCGGTCGTGATGAGCGACTGGGCGGCTTCCTGCTCTTTGGACTGGTCATACCATGAACCGGTGAATCTGACTTTCATCGTTGCGCTCGGGCAGACCGAACGCGCTCCGAGGTAGAAGGAGGTCATGCCGGAGATGACTTCCGCATAGGTGAAGGCTCCGACGTAGCCGATGACGGCCTCTTCTTCTTTGATCTTGCCTTCCTTGATCATCTCGTTGAGTTTGAGACCGGCGGCGATGCCGGCGCAGTATCTGCCCTCATAGATGGCGGCAAAGGCGTTGTGCAGGTTGGCGACATCCTTGTTGGCGTAGAGAGAGGACGTGCCGGTGGCATGGCAGAACTGGACGTTCGGGAACTCCTTGGCGGCCTGGGCCATGAAGGTCTCATGTCCGAAAGAGTCGGCAAATACGATCTTGCAGCCCTTGTTGGCGAACTCGGCGGCCTTCTCGTAGCAGTTGTTGTCCTCGCCGATACCGGTGGCGATGAGCACCTGATCGTCGGTAAGTCCGTAGGCTTCCTTAACTCTCTTGAGAGCGTTGATGAAGTTGGCGTCGTAGGTTGAGTTTTCGTCGTGCAGGCAGATCAGACCGATCTTGAAATCGTCAGCTGTCTTGTAGGATTCGATCTTGGGGATGGGAAGGAGGGCTTCGCTCTCGCCCTTGGCGTCAGCCGTATCGTCTCCGCAGGACGCGAAGCCGAGACAGAGAGCCGTCAGCATGACGGCGGCAAGTAGTACCGACAGAACCTTCTTGAACATATTGTTCCTCCGTGAAAATAGTTTTTATTTTAAGGCGACCGCCTTGAAATACATGGATCACAAACAGAGAGCGCGGCCCCGCCGGAAAGCGAAGCCGCGCCGCGGAAACACCCGCACACCCGTGCCGTGAGGCGCGGGCGGGTGCCGCGAAGGCATATATCGCTTATAGTCGGACGGTTTACGGCAATCCGGTAGAAACTTTCTGACCTTATTTCAGAGGATATATAAGCTGATGCAACCGCTCCGGCGGGGTGTACACCGCACCGTCCCGTCATCCGGGACGCTGAACGAGCCGGCATTCCGGACGGTCCGACATACCGTCACCTGCTTCCGAAGCATAATAATTATATCATTTAATCAGAAGATTGTCAACAGAAAACGGGCCGAAATGCGCAAAAATCGGAAGATCCCGGCGCAATTGCGGCCCGTGTGTTTTATTTCTCTTTACCGT
This sequence comes from Clostridia bacterium, assembly GCA_017454675.1. Taxonomy (GTDB): domain Bacteria; phylum Bacillota; class Clostridia; order Oscillospirales; family CAG-272; genus CAG-390. The sequence goes on along the minus strand of JAFTCN010000037.1, from coordinate 91,243 downwards.
GGACCTCGTCCCAGGTCTCGCGTAGAGCGCGCAGCATCTCCTCTGCGGCTTTCTCAGGGTCCTCCGCCTTCATGACGCCGCTGGTGCAGCCGGTGGCGAGCGCACCCGCCCGGATCACCCTCGCGACGTCGTCGGGGCCCGAGATGCCTGCGCCCTGGAGCACCATTATCCGGGGATCGATCTCGCGAACTGCGGCGATGGTCTCGGTGACGTACGACATTCCGCTCGTCACTCCGGTCCCGATGAGATCGGTCGGCTCGGCGACGATCAGATTCGGCTTCATCATCGCGACGCTCCTTATCTCCTCGACGGTATCGGCGCATACGATGGTCGCGAGGCCGACCTCGTCGGCGCGGCGTATCGTCTCGGCGAGCACATCGGGAGACAGCTTCTTCTCGGCGTGGTTGAGCATGACGCCGGTGGCGCCCGCCTCCGCTACGGCCTCGGGAAGCACCGAGCCGAGTCCGCGTCCGGGATAGAGCGGATCCATGTGCTGAGCGAAGATATGTACTCTGTGCGTGTGCTCCGCGAGCAGGCGAATATCCGGGTACTGGGGCGTGATGATGACGTCGAGATCGTATTTTTCGGCTATGCGGTCGACCGCCTTGGCCAGTTTCAGCATGCGTTTTCCCCACATGAAGCATTTGGGTCCGATCTCGAAGAACGGGGCCCTGATCCTGCAGTCCTTTATCATTGCGTTTCTTCTTTCTGTCTTATATTGTTCCGGAGGAGGCCCGGCTCATGTCTGCCGCTGCCTTTCCCGCGGGTTTTGTCCCGCTCAGAGCTCGAATACTTCGATCCCGAGTATCGAGCAGAGCGCGCGGATCTGCGGCCTGCTGTCGCCGTAGGTCACGATGTAGTGCTGGCACGCGACGTTGTCGGCGAAGCGCGGGACGTCGGGCAGTTCGATCTCGAGAGCCGAAAGCTGCGGCGCCGGCTTGTCCCAGCCGCATTCCTCCCACTTCGGAGGGGTCTTGCCGCGTCCGAGGACGGTCTGCATCACGTATCTGCCGTCGGCGAAAGTGAGCCTCGAGAGCGTCACGGTGCCTGTCTTCAGCTTCGACACGTTGAGGATGCCCTGATCGAGCAGTCCGAAGGCCGCCGGCAGGACGGTGTAGGTGTCGCCGTCGATCATGTCGCACGCGACGAAATCGGGAACTCCGGCGAGGACGCTGCTGTCGAAGAATTCGTAGAATTCGAGGTATCCCGCCCTCTGTCCGGTCAGTCTGTTCATGATCAGCTGGGTCACGGCGCCGAGCGAATCGTTCTCGGGCACGGTGGTGTAGCCGTCCTCCGAGAGGAGCATGAATATCGGCGCGGGCGGGAATCCGCAGAGCAGCTTCATCCCGTCGACGTCCTTGATCGAGACCGATCTGTATCCGCGCTCTTCGGCGATCTGCTTCACCGCGAGATAGTATCCGGCCGCCTTGCGCATCGAAGCCTCCGCGGCGGGCTTGAGGAAGTGCCACTTCATGATGCGTTCCCTCACGACCCTGTCGACCTCCGCCTGATCCAGCTTTTCGTATCTCTGCTGAATGTCGAGCATCTCGAAGGTCTCTATCTCGACTCCCGTCTTCTTTTTGAGCGACAGCCCGTCGTAGAGCGTGCCGTAGAGGTTCATGTCGCGGTAGCCGGCCATGCCGACCTTGTCGTGCAGCATCGCCTTCGCGGTCTGGGCGGCGCGGAGATAGACGGCCGCCTCGGCGCTCCTTGTCTTTCTGCCGATTATGTCGTATAGATATTTGAATCTGTATCCGAGCCCGGCGAAGGTCGCGCGCAGCCCCGATGTGCCTGCCTGGTCGGCGGTGGTGACGAGCGTATCGCCCTCATACCAGCCGCAGAGGCCCCAGAGCAGTATCGGAAGGTGTCTGAAGTGCTCCGTCACCTTCACGACGGCGTGCGTGGGGATCCAGCCCGCGACGCATACCACGAGCGCGTCGAGCGGCTCCGACATGAGTTTCTCCGAGGCAGCGGTGACCTGCTTCTCCTCCCTGTCGTCGGCTATCGGATATACCGAGAGCAGATCGAAGCCTTCCTCCTTCAGCGCCTCCTCGGCGGCTTTGCATTTTCTGACGATCACATCGACCGGCGTGTTGACCTCGCCGAATCCGGCGAAACCGATTTTTCCCATTTAAGGTTCTCCTTTATGTCTGAATTACTGTTTTTTCATCATTATCTGTTCAGTTCAGCAGTCGGTCGGCCTCGCAGAAGCGGCGGTAGGCCTCGGAATAGTCGGCTCCCGACGGTGTGAACCTGTCCTTTATGCGGACGAGCGACTTTGCTGCGTCGGACAGCGACCCGAACGCCGAGATCCCGTATGCCGCGATCATCGCCGAGCCGAGGCAGGCGGTCTCGCTCTCGGTGAGGGTGCAGAGCGTCTTTCCGGTGACGTCGGCCTTGATCTGCGGCCAGAGGGTGCCCGAGGCGCCGCCGCCGGTGATCCTGATCTCGCGTATCCCGCCGGCACCGAGATACTCGAGGTCCTGCCGAAGCATGAAGGCCACCGACTCCATGACGGCGCGCGCGAAATGCGCCCTCGTGTGGGCAAGGGTGATCCCGGTGAAGGAGGCCGTTGCGTCGGGGTTGTATCTCGGCATCGTCGAGCCGGTGAAATACGGCAGCAGCGTCAGGCCCTCGCACCCGGCCGGGACCTTCACCGCGGCTTCGTCGATCTGACGGAAGGTCATGTTCTCGCAGAAATTCGTCCGGAACCACTTGAGCGCCATTCCGGCGGTCGACGACCAAAGTATCCTGCAGTATTTGCCGCGCACGGCGTGCACATGGCACGGAATGATGCTGTCGGGACTGTAAGGCGGGATACCGTCGCACATGGCGCAGATCGCCATTATGGTGCCGGTCATCTCGCTGATCTCACTGCCGTCGGCGACACCGCTGCCGAGCGTCCCGGCCAGCTGGTCGAGAGTCCCCGTCACGACTGGTATCCCGCGGTATCTGCCGCACACGCTTCCGGTTGGCAGTATCTCGGGGAGTTTTCTCCTCGGCACTCCGATGAAATCCAGCATGCCGGAGTCGAAGTCGCCCTTCTTTATATCAAAATATACCGACGACGACTGTATGCATGGCTCGGTGACGAAACTGCCGGTCAGCCGGAAGAGGATCCAGTCCTCGAGCAGGAAGATCTTCTCCGCAGCCTCGAAGACCTCCGGGCGGCGGCGCCTGAACCACAAAAGCTTCGACGCGGGCCATCCGGCCGTGATCTCGGGCTGTCCCGTCAGTCCGTAAACGTATTCGCAGCCGTATCTGTCCTTTATCATGCCGGCTTCCTCGCCTGCCCTGTTGTCGAGCCAGACGACGGCCGGCGCCAGCGGTCTTCCTTCCGCGTCGGCAAGGATCATCGTCTCGCCCTGGGTGTCGACCGATATGGCGTCTATGTGTCCGCAGACCGCGAGCATCTCATCGACCGCGCGGAAGCAGATCTGCGCGTACTTCTCGGGGTCGAACTCGATGACCCGTCCGCCGTCCGACGTGTCGAGCGCGTAGTCCTCGGTGAAGAGCCCGAGACGCTTTCCACTGCCGTCGAACGCCGCGGCCTTGACCGACGTCGTCCCGATATCTATACCCATAAATACTTCGTTCGTCATCACTGTCTCAGCGGCCGGAGGTCGCCGTTCTCCATTTCAAAAATCCTGTCAGCCTTCTCCGCGATCGAGCGGTCGTGCGTGACCATGATGAGCGTCTGGTTCATTACCTCCTTGGTGCGCAGCAGCAGGCTCAGCACCTCGTCGGCGTTGTCTCTGTCGAGGTTGCCGGTCGGCTCGTCGGCAAAAACTATCTGGGGGCGGTTGATCAGCGCCCTCGCTATCGCCACTCTCTGCTGCTGTCCGCCCGACAGCTCGCTCGGCAGATGGTGGAGCCTGTCGGCGATCCGGAGCGTCGAGACGAGTTTCTTGAGGTGCTCCTCGTAGCTGAAGTCGGGCTTGTTGCACATCAGCGTCGGCACGAGTATGTTCTCGAGCGCGGTGAACTGCGGTATGAGATTGTGGCTCTGGAAGATCACCCCGATGTAGTTGCCGCGGAAGACCGCCAGGTCGTCGGCGTTCATTGCCGTGATCTCGTTCCCGCGCAGGGTGATCCTGCCCGAATTCGGCCTGTCGAGACCGGCTAAAACGTGCAGCAGGGTGGATTTTCCCGAGCCCGACGCCCCCATGATGGCCACGAATTCGCCGTCGCAGACCTCGAAATTCGCCCTGTTGACGGCGGTGACGACAGAGTCGTACTGTTTGAACTGCTTTATTACGTCGCGGACCTCGAGTATGACCCGTCCGCCCGAGTAGCCGTTTGCCATGAAGCTTCCTTTCCTCCCGTCTTTCATACGGTCATGCGCCGCGACGGCTCATTCGCCGCTCTCGACTCTCGCTATCCTGTCGCGGTCCCTCACGAACGCGAGGAACGGCAGGTAGGTCGACAGCATCGCCGCGACAGCCGACAGCAGCACGCATACCGCAAGTCCAAGCGGCGAGAAGGTGTAATCGTATCTTATCTGTTCGCCGAATCCCATCGACGGGAAGTAAACGTTGACAAGGTAATATATAATGTAATTGAGGAGCGATCCGATCCCGGCAGTCGCGGCGGCGGCGAGAACGGTGAGGACGGCTCCCGAGAACAGGAAGAGCTTACGTATGTCGCTGTCCTTCGAGCCGCAGGCCGAGAGCAGGAAGATCTCGCCGTAGCGCTTTCGGCAGAAGGCTGACTGCGCGTAAAGCCAGACGAGCGGGCTGATGAGCAGCACCGCTGCCGAGCCGGTGATGAGGGGCAGTCGCGCGCCGGCCTTCTGCGCGAGCGCCCGGCGGTATCCCTCTCCGGTGGGCGTCACGGTATATCCCCGGTGCACCGACATGATCTTCACTATCGCGTTCCGGATCCTCCCGGTCTCGCTGTTCGCGATGCCCCGCTCGAGATACACGGAGGCATCAGTATAGCCCGAGCTGTCGCCGGTGATCTTCGCGTAGAGCGCGTCGGGCATGTATACCGTGTATTCATCCGATGTGTCGCCGTCGTCGACCACGGCCCCTACGGTCACCTCTGTATAGTTGAAATATGCGTCGTTCAGCAGCACGGAGAGCACGTATTTCCTGTCAATCCTGTCGAAGACGAGCGGTCTTCCCTGCTCCCTGAACGTCGCGACCGTTATCCTGTCACCGACCTTGAAACCGAGGACGTCGCGGTTGTTGATGCTTCGCGTGACGGCCACCGTGTCTCCGCCCGCCGCGACGGCCGCGAGGTCGCCGTCTACCTTCCACACGCCGTGCGACGTCACCTCTTCCGCCAGCAGTTCAGACAGCCGGCTGTAGCGCACGTTGTTGTCGGCGTAAAGCCCGGTAGCCGGGTCCTTCACCGTCATCGACGTTATCCCCGACGACTGTTCCTTTGTCAGCAGCACGAAAGAGCGGAGCGACGTCGCGTCGGCCGACTTCGACCAGACCGTGTAGTCGACGCCCTCGATGTCGTCGATGCCGGCGATGTCGTAGCTGTCGAGTTCGCCGCTTCCTGCCGACAGGGTGAAATACGGTCTGTTGTCTTCGGCCTCGGTCTTCTTCAGGTCGGCGAGGAAGAGTCCGGTCGAGAACACGACGGTGAACGCCACAGCCGCCGACACCAGCATGATGTAGTAGCTTCTGAATCTTACGAAGCCGAAAAGCTCGTAGTGGAACGGGAAGCGCTTGCCGAATATCCGGAACGACACTCTGGGCGAGCTGACATAGTTCGAGTTGTCAGCCGCCGTGATGAGCGACACCGGCATCTTTTTCGATATGATCCGGACACCGGGCACCACCGACAGCGCCACGACGGCCGTCGTCCAGAGCAGGCCCCAGCCGAGGCGTCCCCAGACGAAGACAGGCTTTGCGCCGCCCGCCGCCGCTACGGCGGAATAGATCCCGGCGGACGCCCCGGCCGCGGGCAGATACGTCATCAGCGCGACGGCCAGAAGCTCCCACCAGGCGGTCTCGAGCAGTTTCTCGAAGCCAGCCCCGAAAGCGATATAAATGCCGTAAAGGAATTTGTTCTGATTTATCCTGATATAGAACAGCAGGGTCAGCGCCGCCGCGGCGAGCACGCCGACGAGCACCGTGTTCACGACCGACTTTCGTTTCATCTCCGAGATGCGGTTCAGATAGTTCGACCGTTCTCCGTAGCTCACCGTGAACTCCTCACGGTCCAGTCCGTACCTCGAGACGATCGCGTCGCAGAACTCTATGCTGTCGTCGGTGAGAATGAAATTCAGGCGGTAGTACCTGTCTCCGTAGCCGTCGTAGTAGCCCTCGGTGTCGAGCACCTCGTAGCCTCTGTCGGCCGGGGTGTTCTCCCCGGCGAACGAAAGATAGGAGTTGAACAGCTCGGTGTAGGCCTCCTGGGAGATCTTCTCGACGGTCAGGTTGTATCCGTCGCCCGAATAAGCCTCCTCCCTCGCGACCGCCGAGGCGGTATCAAAGCGCAGCCAGACGGTGAAAAAGAGCGTCTGGAGCAGGAAGATCGAGACGAAGAAGACGAAATACTCACGGAATCCCGTAGTGACTCCGCGGAAGGCGAGCTTCACGTTGCGGAACGCAAAAAAATTCCGGCTGAAGTTCCATGCGTCGCGCAGAAAGCTGACGGGACCGTAGCGCACGAGCCTGTGGTTTTCGTCGTAATACGGCTTTCTGTAGGCCATGTCTCTCCCCCTTCCGCAGCGATTAAATACTTATACAAATATAATTATACTCTGCGGGACGGTTTTGTCAAGAAAATTTGCGAAAACGCCCGCACGGACCGATCCGCTATTGATTTTGAGGCGAAAATAATGTATAATATATGCCGTTAAAGTAAAAGAAGGAGTTTTTCGCAATGACAAAAAACAAGTACATCCTTAACTGGATCGACGAGATGGCCGCCATGACGAAGCCCGACAGGATCGTCTGGATCGACGGCAGCGACAGCCAGCGCGACGCCCTGCGCGCCGAGGCCTGCTCAACTGGAGAGATGATAAAGCTCAACCAGGATCTTCTCCCCGGCTGCTATCTTCACCGCACCGCGGTCAACGATGTCGCCAGAGTCGAAGGCCGCACCTTCATCTGCACCAAGACGAAGGAAGGCGCCGGCAACATCAACAACTGGATCGAGCCCGGAGAGTGCTACAGAAGGCTCTCCAAGCTCTACACCGGCTCCATGAAGGGCAGGACGATGTACGTCATCCCCTACTCCATGGGCATCGTCGGGTCCGAATTCGCCAAGTACGGCATCGAGCTCACCGACTCGATCTACGTCGTGCTCAACATGCTCATCATGACGAGAGTCGGAAACGACGTCCTCGACGCCATAGGCGATTCCTCCGACTACATCAAGGGACTCCACTCCAAGGCCCAGCTCGACGAGAGCAACCGCTACATCGTCCACTTCCCCGAGGACAACACCATCTGGTCGGTCAACTCCGGCTACGGCGGAAACGTCCTGCTCGGCAAGAAGTGCTTCGCCCTGCGCATCGCGTCGTTCCTCGGCCGCAAGGAAGGCTGGATGGCCGAGCATATGCTCATCCTCGGCGTCGAGTATCCCGACGGACAGGTAAAATACATCACCGCCGCCTTCCCGTCCGCGTGCGGAAAGACCAACCTCGCCATGCTCATCCCGCCCGAAGTCTACCGAAAGAAGGGCTTCAAGGTCTGGACGGTCGGCGACGACATCGCCTGGCTGAGGATAGGCAAAGACGGCAGACTGTGGGCCATGAACCCGGAGAACGGATTCTTCGGAGTCGCCCCCGGCACCAACGAGAAGTCGAACCCGAACGCCCTCGCCACCACAAAGAGAGACGCCATCTTCACGAATGTCTGCCACAACCTCGACAACAACACCGTATGGTGGGAAGGCCTCGACAACGATCCCCCGAAGAACGCCGTCAACTGGAAGGGCGAGAAGTGGGACTACAGAAAGTACGACAAGGCTGACAAGATCAACACCTCGGGCGCGCATCCGAACAGCCGCTTCACCGCGGTCGCGACGAACTGCCCGTGCCTCTCTTCCGAGTTCAACAACCCGGCCGGCGTGCCGGTGACCGCCATCATCTTCGGCGGACGCCGGGCCCGCACCGCTCCGCTGGTATATCAGTCGACCGGATGGCAGAACGGGACCTTCGTCGGCTCGATCATGGCCTCCGAGACCACTGCCGCGGCCTCCGGCGCCATCGGCGTGGTACGCCGCGACCCGATGGCCATGAGACCGTTCGTCGGCTACAACATGGGCGATTACTGGCAGCACTGGCTCGACATGGGAAAGAGGATCCCGAATCCGCCGAAGATCTTCCACGTCAACTGGTTCAGGACCGACAGCGAAGGCAACTTCATCTGGCCCGGTTTCGGCGACAACCTCAGAGTCCTTGAATGGATCCTCAAGAGATGCGCCGGCGAAGTCGACGCCGACCTGTCTCCGATCGGATATCTTCCGAAGCCGGAGGACATCAACATCGACGGCCTCGACATCACCGCCGATACGGTGAAAGACCTGCTCAGCGTGGACCGCGAAGCCTGGCTCGAAGACGTCGTCAACATCAGAGACTTCTACGCCTTCGTCGGAGACAGCGTCCCCGCGGAGCTCCACAAGGAACTCAACCAGCTCGAAGCGAGGCTCAAAGCCTGAGCATCCGACACGATAATACCGACAACAAAAGACCCCCGCCCCGCGGAGGTCTTTTGTTGTCGGGTTCAATTCGTCGAGGCAGTCAAAAAGATCTTCTCTCCGTCATAGTGTCCGGGGAGGGAAAAGCCCAGGATAAATCCCCCGACATCGCAAGTGGCAGGATACTCCTCTATCCTTTTCGTGGACAACGTGATACCCGCATCACTTTTCTCATACGTTTTTTCGTATTTCCAGCTGCCGCTCGAATCCTTGAACATCAGGGCGACTATGTAATTATCCCTGAAATACGTATCGTCGACAGCAGTTTGAGCGGAAAGATCGGAAATATCTCCGGACAGCTTGAACACTTCGGAGTTTTCCGGTCTCTGTCCGATAAGACCTGACAGGGCATCGTAGGATTCCCTGTTTTCGATAACCAGAACATACGGGTCGGGATTCCCCGTCCGGAAGCATTCCCCGACCGCTGACCTTACTTTGCCCTCATCGCAGCCGGTTATTACGTTCTTTGCGTTGTTCCCGTCCGGAGGCACATCCGAGGTCATGGGAGTGACCGCTGCCGCGGTACCGGTCGTCTTGTCCTTTATCACACTTCCCGAAGGCTGGAAGCCGGTTTCCCCGGGACTGCCGGCACAACCCGACAACAGCAGTGCGACAACTGAAACAATAACCGCAAGAATAATAAAAGCAGAGCGTTTCATTATGAATTGTTCCTCCTTAAGTCAATAAAATGATAAATTGTTTTTCGATTAGATCTCAAACCGATATTGTCAAGAGATAAAAGAGCACAGGTGTTTTACCGCAATCATGCCATGACTATTATATCATACCGCATATTTTGTTGTCAATAATTAATTTTAATATTTGCAATATAAAAGCATATGACGCGGAATCATCCTTTTCCGTTAAGATACCGGACCGATATCATTTAAAATGGCAGATGGACCTGCTCAGCGTGGACCGCGGAGGATCTAAAGCTGTGTCAGTTTTTGACGGTGATGCGGATATCTCCTGTTGAAGTCGTTATCCTGCATTTGCCGCCGGAACCCGAATCAGGGACTCTGATATCGCCGGTCGACGATTTTGTGATGAACACTTTTTCCGAGCTGAGCGAACCGGTAACTTCTCCGGTCGAGGTCTTCACGGTGATCTCCCCCGCGTCGCAGTCCTCAAAGCTCACGTCGCCCGTTGACCTTTCAATACTGAATTCGCCGGACGCGACCGTGTTTTTCAGCGTGACGTCGCCCGTGCTCCCAGTGGAGACCAGCGAACCGCATACAACGTTTTCAAGAAACGTTTCCCCTGTACTGACGCTTATGGAAAGCTTCTCTCTGCACTCCACGTTTTTCCCTTCGATACTTCCGGTGGAAACGGAGATGTCGATACCGTCCGCACTGACCGAACTCACGCGGACGTCCCCGGTGGAGGTCCGAATGCTCAGGCTGCCGTCGGCGGAAGCGTCAAAAGCGACGTCGCCCGTGGACGACCTGATCTGCGCGCCGCCAAAGGAAAACTGTTCAGGTACGCTCACGTTCCCTGTGCCCGAGGTGATCTTCAGGTCTGCGTAATGACCTGCCGGAATATATACCGTGACTGCCGGGGATCTGAGCGAGAACACCGTCAGTTTATCGTACCACTCACGCTCGTCGACCTCTGTGATCTTCAATGTTCCGTTCTCAACGGAAACCTCGTGCCTTATCTTGTCACGTTCCAAGCGATCGACCCGCGTTTTTCCGTCTTCCGACGGTCTGAATGTGATATCCGCAACGCCGGATTCGACCGTTATCGACTCGAAATCCTCTGTCACGGTATCCGATCCGGTCACATATTTTGAGGTATCCAGTTTTGAAAGATCAAAGCCTGACGCGATGAACGCGGCGGCGAAGATCGCGACTCCCGCGACCACAAACACGGCGGCCGCAATAAGAAACCCTTTCTTCATTTTGAATTCTCCTTCCCGATAAACATCGACTTGACGCCGACACCGGCTTTTTTCGTCAGTTTAATTATCCCCCCAGAGAGGGCGGCGCAGCCGAAGAACATAAAGACCGACAGTCCGGCGGCGACCGAAGCGGCCCCGAGCATCATAAGCGCGGGTATACTGTTCCCCTGTGCGAAAAAGACAGCCGATACGGCAACAGCGCCGAGAACAGAAACCCAGAGGGAGATCTCGACCGCCCACAGCGAGATGATGAGCGCCCAGGCGGCGATATAAAACGAAAGGACGACGGCCACTGCCGCGACAAGCAGCGGGAACCACACCGGGAAGCCCAGAACGATCAGAACGACCTCCCACCCGCGCAGGGCGCGCTTCGGTCTGACTTTTTCTTTGACAAGTTTCTGAAGCGGGATCTCAGCGATTGTCTGAGCCCTTACCTCATCGACCGTACCGATCCCCGCTACCGCTTCGTCCTCGCTCATTCCCTCTTCGATCCGGTCGTCGATCATCTCTCCGTAAAACGTGACACGCTCTTCAATGTCGTCCTGCGGAAGCCCCGAAAGAGCGGTTCGCAGACCCCGCAGAAATTCCTGCTTATTCATGACTGTCCTCCTCCGTGACAAACCGATAAACGGAGATCACTTCTTTCCATTCATCCTTGAATTCTTCTATGCGCCTCACACCGCTTTGAGTGATATGATAGTATTTGCGCAGTCTGCCGTCGTGTTCCACTATTCTCACCGTCAGCATCCCGGCGCATTCAAGACGCTTGAGTATCGTGTAAAGCGTTGACTCGGACAGCTCGATGCACGGCTTCAGGTCTTTTATGATCTTATAGCCGTATGAATCTTCGTTTTTGATCGCGGCCAGAACGCACACATCAAGCAGGCCGCGTTTCAACTGAACATCCATGGGATACCTCCCTTCGTGTAATATATCATATCACGAAGTATTGCGTTTGTCAAGAGGAAAGACCGTATTTTTTACCGTTTCTTCCGGTATCATTCGGAAATCCGCTCCCGGCAGGCCGGGTGACCGCGCATACCGGGTGCTCTGAAAAAGGGGCTGTAAAAATAGTCCCCAAAAAAGAAAGCACTCAAACAAAAATCGAAAGATTGGAGTTTGGGTGCTCTTTTTTTTTTTTTGTAATGGCAGAGATAAAATGTGTGTTAGATGGCAATAACAGTTCGAAAAGGCCAAATCAGGGTAGTTTATATTTTTTCTTTTTTATTTTTCTTTTCGGTCTTCATTGTCTTTCTCCTTGCTGTTTGCCGGATGTTTGCCTAAGCCTGAGCTCTTCCGCCGGCGTTCCGAGCTGATGTAAAGGAAGATCGCGGGGATCAGTCCGGCGATCATGACCGTGAGTATCGCCGAGCCCTGCGAGGACGAGCAGCCGTTGCCGCCCTGGCGGTCGTCATCCGTCGAAGCCGACGTGTCCTCCTGGCCTGTCACGGGAGCTTCCGGCGAGGTCTCGTCGCCCGGGTTCGCACTGCCGGTGTCGGATACCGTTTCGGGCGCCCCGGGAAGCTTATCGGGGGAGGTGAGCATGAGGCCCTTCCAGACGGCGATGCGGCTTATCGTTATCGGCATGTCGGTGTTGTACTGGTGGAACCATATGCCCGCGTTTTCGGTGTAGAATGAGGAGATCTCGCCCTTCGTGGTCCCGTCGACGTAGACGTACGTCCCTTCTGCAGTCATTACGTAAACCCGGAAGACCTTGTTCATTCCGTCGACCTCGACCGCGTAGTTCTGGACCGACACCCGCTCCGACGCGACGCCCCAGTTGTCTCCCTCGATTTCTTCTCCGAGCGAGAGGAACTCCTTTGTCCCGTGGTTAGGCAGAGTCGTCATGTTGTCGAGCAGACGGAGGTTGTTCGAATAGCCGTAAAAGCCGTAGTGGCTGTCGAAGTAGAAGCCGAAGTTCGGATCCTTCGATGTTTTGTCCTTGTCGCGTATGAGGGTGAAGAAGAAGGTGTAGCGGTTTCCGTTGAGCGGAAGACCGTCGATCTCTCCGCCCCAGTTGTGGCAGACGCTGTTCGTCGTGGCGCGGAGCTCGGCCGAGAGGGGATCGCCGTCGGTCTTTACCGAAAGGGTGCCCGAGGCGAGCTCGGTCCTTGAGGGCTTCCAGCGGGTCTTGTCGGTGAAATCGGCGAGAAAGAGAAGTTCTCCCTCGGCCGGTACCGCATATCCCGCCGCTGCCGGAAGAGCTGCCGCCGCCAGGAGGGGCAGCAGAAGCAGAAGGGCGAGGATCGCGGAAGCGCCGCGGCGTATGAATGATTCCAAAAATAGAGTGAGATCGGATATCATGTGCATTCCTGCGGATGACATGCACCCTGCGGAGGTGCTTTAATCAGATTTCCCGTGCCGTCAGTCGCCGGATTCGTCGCGGATGCCGTTGAGTTCGCGGATGAAGGTCTCTATGTCCTTGAATTCGCGGTAAACCGACGCAAAGCGCACGTAGGCGACATCGTCGGCGTCCTTCAGCTTTCTCATGACGAGCTCTCCGATGTCTCCCGACGTGACCTCGTGCCGAAGTGAGTTCTGGAGTTCGGACTCGATCTCGTTGGCGATCGCCTCGGCGTTTACCGGGCGCTTCTCGCACGCCTTCATGATTCCGCCGAGCAGTTTCGTCTTGTCGAACAGCTCCTTTGAGCCGTTTTTCTTTATGACGACGAGCTGCACCGACTCGATCACCTCGAAAGTGGTGAAACGCTTCTGGCACTGCATGCACTCTCTTCTGCGCTTTATGTTGTTTCCTTCGATATTCTGTCTCGAATCGATGACTCTGCTCTCAAGGCAGCCGCAGCTCGGACATCTCATGGCTCTCCTCCGTTCTTCCGCCGGTCTCGGTCTTTTCTACTTGAAAGGGGACGTTTTCTTTGAAAGAGAACGTCCCCCGCATGCGGAGCTGCTAGTCAGAATCGAACTGACGACCTCATCCTTACCAAGGATGTGCTCTACCGACTGAGCCATAGCAGCGTCAACGTCCGATATTATAGCAAATAAGAGGACGTTTGTCAAGTGTTTTTTCGCCGTCGCGCGATTTTATTCTTAAATCCGCGATATTTCCCCCCGCCGGCGCCCCCGGACAGCGCGTGTCCGGAGGCGCGAGGGGGAAACAGATCATTTGCCGCCGGCGAGATAAGGCGCGATCGATCCCGCGACGCTGGGTATCGGCATCGACTGCACAGTCACCGTACCGGGACCGCTGATGACGGTGTTGAATATGCCCTCGCCGCCGAACAGCATGTTCTTCACGCCCTTGACGGCCACGATGTTCATAGAGCATGTGGCGTCCATCTTGGCGAGGTATCCGGTGTCGACGATAAGCTGCTGCCCCGCTTCGAGGTTGTAGTCGATCGCGTGTCCGTCGATCTCGACGAACGCGATGCCGCTGCCCGAGAGCTTCTGCATGATAAATCCCTCGCCGCCGAAAAGGCCGGCTCCGAATCTCTTCTGGAAGAATACCGACAGTTCGACGCCGGTCGTCGCGGCGAGGAAGGCGCGCTTCTGGAGCACGACCGGCCTGTCGGGAGTGATCTCGACCGCCAGTATCGAGCCGGGGAAGCTCGACGCGAAAGCTATCATTCCGTTTCCGCCCTCGGCGGTGTATATGTTCTGGAACATGGCCTCTCCCGAGAACATACGTCCGAATGCCTTTCCGAGACCGCCGTTCGTGGTCGTCTCCATCTTCATGTTGGGGCTCATCCAGCTCATGCTCCCCCGCTCGGTGATCATCTTCTCCCCCGCGTCGAGTTCGCAGATCACGACGGGAAGCGGTGTTCCTTCGATACTGTAGCGCATTTTTTCGCTCCTTTTTCAGTTATTTATTTGTTCTTCTGGCATTCGGTTCAAACGGCGAAATACTTCTTCATCATAGCCGGGACCTCGCCCTTCATCGCGAGCAGTATCTTCTCGGCGTCGGGTTCGCCGGCGGCAAAGCGCCGGAGCTGCCAGCCCTCGGCGGCGCAGAGCCTGTCGTGAAGCGGCGAGAATTCTTCGAGCAGGAACGAACCGTACTTCACGAACCTGAAGTCTCCGACGAGCCTGTATTCGGGGCTTACCGTGTCTACCGCCACCGAGTATTTCGACTTTACGGCGTCGATCAGCGCATCCGTGCGGTTCTCGGGCGCGAAGATGAACGTCGAGCAGACGAGGGCGTTTCGGTTGTGCTCGGTCGAGCTGTGGCTGTCGGTGCTGCCGACGACCGGCGGATCGAACCCGCGTGCCCGCTCCTCGTAGTAGAACGAGGTCTGGAAACCGTTGTGCTGGTAGTAGCTCTCTCCTCCCAGGACCTCGAACGCGTCGAACGGCTGCTGCTCGTAGAGGAAGCGCAGGTAGCTCTCGCTCAGCTGCATCGTGCTGCAAAGCCAGTAGGGATGCGGGAAGATGGCGAGTCCGCCCGCCTTCCTCACCTGTTCGTGCTCCCAGAGCAGCGCGGCGAAGCTCAGCCTCTCCGACTCGAGCTCCAGCGGGACCTTTTCGGCCTCGCGGTGCAGCATGGCGGTGAACTCATCTGCCGTGATCGGGTCGGGACACTCGCCGAGCAGGCTGCGGACCGAGGGGTCGCTGCCCCTTTCGTCGTCGTTGCGGTTGGGAAGCACGAGGGCGTTTATGCTCCACTTTCCTCCGAAGTTGACATAGTGGGCGTCGTTCAGCGGGAGATGGATCTCCTCCCCGGGAACGACGAGATAGTCGGTGAGGTCGCTCGTGTCGTCGGTTCCGATGCGGAACAGCCTCCGCGTCTCGAGCGAAGGATAATATCTCCTGTGGTCGGACATGACGGTGAAATCGTAGCCGAAGCCGCGGTAGTTGGCAGCGACGTACCCGGGGTCCTCCCTGCCGTCCGAGCGACAGCTGTGCATGTGAAGGTCGCCCCTGAAGGGGTATCTGCCGGCCATGTCGGGAGCCAGCGCGTACACGCGCAGCTCAAGGAAGCGCTTCGACTCACCTTCGCGGAAGAACTGCATGTGGTACATTCCCTCGCGCGGGAAGTCGGTGTCGAGCACGATGTTCCCGTCACCGGTCGGAGCGACCCTGTACTCTCTCACACCGGCACTGCCGGGGAAACGTCTCGGCTCCGCTACGGAGCTCTCGCAAAGCCGGACAGTCAGTTCGGATCCCGGCGCGAAAGCCGCGTGGATTCCGAGAGGTTTTACCGTGACGCGGGCCGGTCTTCCGGTCAGGAACACCTTGGGAAAAATGTCGTAGTCGTACAGTTCCCTTTTCATTTCATTTTCATTCCTTCGTAATCATGCGTTCCGCCTGCCGCCGCGGAGTGCGTGCGCCCGGGCGGCGTTCTGTACGGTATATGATATCACAACGGCGGTGATTTGTCAATGACGCAAGTTCACGGAACTGCCGCAAAAACCGCCGCGGTGAGGTGAGCGGCGCGGTTCCCTGCCGGTGATCCGTTTTTTGTTGACTATTCGCATGAAATGTGATAAAATAGATATGTATTTTTTCAAGACGGGACAGGGCCCCGCACAGGGGCCCCGCGGCACTTTCCTCAAATGATAGAGATAAGGGATCTGACAAAAAAATATCCTACTCCCGAAGGCGGCATCACCGCGCTCTCCGGCATCGATCTCACGATCGGGGACGGCGAGATCTTCGGGATAATCGGCCTGTCCGGAGCGGGGAAAAGCACGCTCGTGCGCTGCATGAACCTGCTGGAGAGGCCGACATCGGGGCAGGTGCTCGTCGACGGCCGCGATCTCACCGCCATGAGCCGGAAGGAACTGCTCCGCACGCGCAGGAAGATCGGCATGATATTCCAGAGCTTCAATCTGCTCTCGCAGCGCACCGCGCTGGGCAACGTGCTCTTTCCGCTCGAGATCGCAGGAACGCCGCGGAAAGAGGCTGTCGCGAAGGCCGGGGAGCTGCTTGAGACTGTCGGTCTGTCCGACAGGGCGGGCGCGTACCCGTCGCAGCTGTCGGGCGGCCAGAAGCAGCGCGTCGCTATAGCCAGGGCGCTGGCGACCGACCCGTCGTACCTTCTGTGCGACGAGGCAACGAGCGCTCTCGACCCTACCACGACGTCGCAGATACTCGAGCTGCTCGCCGGCATAAACCGCGAGCGCGGGGTGACGATCGTCGTGATCACCCACGAAATGAAAGTCATCGAGCAGATCTGCGGCAGAGTCGCCATCATAGACCGGAGCCGGATCGCCGAGGTGGGAAAGGTATCCGAGGTGTTCTCCGACCCCAAGTCCGAGATGGGCCGGGAGCTCGTGCTCCCCTCTCTGCGCCCGCAGGCATCCGGTATGACGAAGTGCGCCGTAAGGATCACTTTCGACGGCCGCTCGTCGTTCGAGCCCGTCATCTCGAACATGATACTCGAATGCCGCTGCACCGTCAACATACTCTACGCCGACACCCGCGACATCGGAGGCAGCGCCTACGGGCAGATGCTGCTCCAGCTGCCCGACGACGCGGCGGCGGTGTCGCGCATCCACTCTTATCTCGACTCGAGAGGCATACAGTATGCGGACGAGGATCTTTGAGCCGGGCCCCGGAAAGGCCGGGATCATACTAAAAAGAGAGGACGGCAGACAATAATGGGCGGTCAAGCTTCCCTTTCAATATTCACACAGCTGTTCTCGCTGCTCACCGGCAGCGGGACTGCCGGATTCTTCGCCCGGGTTTTCGGCGGCGGGATGGCACACGACTACGCCGTCGCCATATGGGAGACCGTCTATATCACCGTCTCCGGGACCGCGATAGCATATCTCTTCGGGATACCGGTCGGCGTGATCTTATACGGGACGTCGAAGGGCAGTCTCTTTCCCAACCGTCCGGTGAACTCGGTCCTGGGCTTCGTCGTGAACATCTTCCGCTCGGTGCCCTTCATCATCCTGCTCGTACTGACGCAGCCGGTGGCGAAGGCCGTCGTCGGGACAAAGCTCGGCAACGCCGCCTTCATAGTCTATCTCAGCATAGCCGCGATCCCGTTCGTATCCCGGATGGTGGAGTCTTCGCTCCGCGAGGTCGACGCCGGGGTCATCGAGGCCGCTCAGTCGATGGGCACCGGCAATTTCGGGCTCATAGCGAAGGTGCTCATCCCGGAGGCAAAGCCTTCGCTGCTCACCGGCGCCGCGATCGCCTTCACGACGATCCTCGGATATACCCCGATGACATATCTCGTGGCCGGAGGAGGACTCGGGAACCTCGCGATCCGCTACGGCATCTACCGATTCGACGCGACGATCATGTATATCTCGTCCTTCCTGCTCATCATCGTTGTCCAGATCTTCCAGGAGAGCTTCAACCTCGCAGCGGTAAAGACCGACAGGCGGAGGAGAAAATAGACGTGACACGTCCTCCGGTAAAGCAGATCAGATAATCATTCACACCGATAAAGGAGAATTACAGAAATGAAAAGAAAGATCCTTTCGATCGTCTGCGCCGCGCTGCTGATCGCGTCATGCGCAGCCTCGTTCGCCTCCTGCGGCGGAGGCTCCGACGCTAAAACAGTGACGGTCGCCGCCTCATCGACCCCCCACGCCGAGATCCTCGAGCAGTGCAAGGCCGCCATGCAGGAAAAGGGATACACCCTCGTGGTCAAGGTCATGGAGGACTACGTGACCCCGAACACCGCCACCGAAGACGGAGAGGTCGACGCCAACTACTTCCAGCACACCCCCTACCTCAACTCCTTCAACGCCGAACAGGGCACCCACCTCGTCTCGGTCGCGACCGTCCACTACGAGCCCTTCGGCATCTACGCCGGCAAGACAAAGTCGCTTGAGGCACTCGCCGACGGCGCCTCGATAGCCGTGCCCAACGACACGACGAACGAAGCCCGCGCCCTGCTGCTCCTTGCCGACAACGGCCTCATCGAGCTGAACGAAGGCGCCGGCCTTACCGCCACCGTGAAGGACATCAAGAGCAACCCGCACAACTTCCAGATCCGCGAAGTCGAGGCCGCCCTTGTCTCCACCGTGCTCGACGACGTCGACATCGGCATCATCAACGGCAACTACGCGCTCTCCGCCGGGCTCAAGGTATCCGAGGCTCTCGCCGCCGAATCGGCCGAGTCCGAGGCCGCGAAGACCTACGGCAACGTTCTGGTCGTCAAGGAAGGCAACGAAAACCAGGAGAAGATCAAGGCCCTCGTCGAGGTCATCACCTCGAGCGCCATCTCCGATTACATCCGCGCGACCTACGGCGGCGCCGTGGTCCCGATGAAGTAAGTCCGGAATGTCCGGCGGAATGAAAACACCGCCGCGGCATAAAACACATCCCCGCGGAGAGGATCCGCGGGGATGCTGTTTTTTATTCGCTTATCTGTCCTGCCGCTGCACTCCCCTGCCTGCAGGAGGTCAGTAGCTGATCCCGATCAGCCTGTGATAGGCCTTCTGCCAGTAGTTGCTGTTTGCGACCTGCAGATTGTTGACGAACAGTATGTCGTCGAGCCCGGCGTCGGCGAACTGAGACTTCAGCTTGTTCGTGCTGTTGTAGCGCGGATCGACGACGTAGATATTTCCGTAGTGCTCGATGAAGAACGGAACCAGCTGGTCGGCGTACGAGTCCTTGATCACGAGGATCGAGAGGTCCTGCGGATTCTCGGGCACGTTGATGTGCACGAAGGGCTTGTCTCCGCCTATGAACGAGGCGATCCCGCCGTTGTGCGAGACCGTCTGGAAGATCGCGTAGTCCCATCTCCCGGTGACGGCTCCGGCGTCGTTTTTGTGCGTCATGACGCACGCCTTTTTCGAGACGTACGCCTCGATGGTATCGGGGAAGTTCCGCAGCTTCGCGGCGACCGCGTAGTCGCTGTTGTAGCTGTATATCGACCCTATGTAGTTCGCCCTGACGTAAGACTTCGTGAACTCCGATACCGGCGTTGGCGTCATCCCCACCGACGACACGAAGTCAGCGTATGCGTAGTACGCGCCGAGGCTGTTCCAGTGGTGGTCGGTCCGGAGATACAGGTATTCGTCCCTGTGAGCCATGACGGTATCGTAGATATTGACGAAATTGACGGCAGAATCGCTGTAGAGCGCGCCTATCTTCGACAGGATCTCTCCCTGGTCGCTCAGCTGAGACGCGGCAGGCTCATCGGTGATCGTGGCGGCTGACGTGGGGACGATCAGAACGCTGACACGCGCCCCCGGGAAGGCCTCCATGTAGCTCTCCGCGGCGTGTTTGTAACGCCCGGCCACGACGGCCTGTGAAGAATTGTACGAAGCGGTGACATATGCCGAGTCGCCGTATATGAAATATCCTCCGACCGGCAGATAGACGATCGACTTCCCGGTGTCGGGAGGCGGCGCCGGCGGTGTGGTGACAGCTGCGGTCGTGACGGGCGGCTTTGTGACCTCGGCGGTCGTGACTTCGGCCGTCGTGATCTCGGCCGTCGTGACCTCGGACGTCGTGACTTCGGCGGTCGTGACCTCGGCCGTCGTGACCTCGGCCGTCGTGACCTCGGCAGTCGTGACCTCGGCGGTCGTGACCTCGGACGTCGTGATCTCGGCCGTCGTGATCTCGGCCGTCGTGACCTCGGCGGTCGTGACCTCGGCCGTCGTGATCTCTGCCGTCGTGACCTCTGCCGTCGTGATCTCGGCCGTCGTGATCTCGGGAGGCGATGTCAGGGACTCACCCGTACCGTCCGTGACCGCGTCGGGCGGCAGCGTGACGAGTGGATAGTCGGGAGATGTCGATATGACACCGGTCTCTGCCGGCTCGGCCGGTCCCGCCGGGAGCTCCCCTCCTTCGCACGCGGCGAAGATCGCCGCCGCAGCGAGAACGAGCGCGGCGATCGCCGCCGCGCCCTTTCCGGCATGACCTGTTATTACTGATCTGATAATTCTTTTCAAAACGGATCTCCGTCAGGGATCAGAATTTGATGTCGAGCTTGTCGAACAGCGTGCCGTTCGCGATCGAATCGATGAGTTCCTCGAAGGTGAATCCGATCGAAAGGAAGAATATGACAAGTCCTATGCAGCAGGCTATGCAGACGATGATCCCTATGATCTTCCAGATGAACACCGCTGCTGAGAAGTGCTTGAGGCTCTTTTTCTTCGCGGCGAGCATGATGATGAAATCGACTATGAATCCGATGACAGGGATCGCGTAAAGGAACATGAGCCAGAAGAAACCTCCGGTAGAGACGTTCCCGTCCTTCACCTTTTTACTGCCGGTCTGTTCGCCGGCCTGTCCGTCGGTCGCGGCCGCTGCGGCGGCTTCCGCGGCTGCCTCCCTGGCTGCCTTCTCGGCTGCCTTCTCGGCTGCCTTCTTTTCCTGTTTCAGCTGCTTTTTGCTCTTCTTTTCGGGTGCGGCCTGCTCCGGCTGCGCGGAGGTGTTCTGATCATACTGCGGAGCGTATTCCCCTACCGGCTGCTGTGCCGGCTGCTGCGCGGGAGCGGGGGCGTACTGGCTGTCGAGATACTGACGGCCTTCGTCCACTCTCGCGGCGATGTCTGCGGCCGTCCTGTCGGCTTCAGCTCCGGCGGCTTCGAGCTTTTCCCCGGCCTCTGCCTTCATTTCCGCAATTCTCTCTCCGGCGTCGGTCTTTATCATCCCGGCTTCCGCCGCTATTCCGGCGGCAGCGGCCGCCGCGGCCTCTGCGGCGCCTTCAACGGCGGATTCCGCCCGGTCCTTCGCCTCTTCGGCGGCGTCTCCGGCTTTTTCAGCCGCAGCTTCAAGCTTTTCGTCTGCCTCGGCGGCGGTCTCAGCGACGGCGGATGCGGCTTCGGCTATCTGATCTCCTGCCTCTTCCGTCTTTTTGACGGCGGCTTCCGCGGCCTCTGCGGCGGTGTCCGCAGCGGCGGCAGCGGCTGCTCCGGCGGCAGCGGCGGCGGTCTCAGCGACGTCCGTCAGCTTCATGCCGCAGAACGGGCAGAATTTCGAATTATCGGTCAGCGGACTCCCGCAGTTGGAACAAAACTTTGCCATGGTCTTCGATCCTCTCTATACTTAAATGATTATGGTATCCCGTCCGGTACGGAGCCGCCCTGCGGGGCCCGCGCATCTTTCGACTGTTAAATTTTATCATACAATAGAGCAATTTGCAAGTGTTTTTCGGAACGGTTCATAAACAATTCACGGTACATACCCGAAAATCACAAAAAAAAGGCTTTTCGCCCCGATCCGCCGTCCGCCCCGGCAGTCTTCCCGGACGAAAAAAGGACCGGCAGGACCCCGCTCGGGGCCTGTCGGTCAGATGTATGCTCTGGCGCGCCGTAAGGGACTCGAACCCCCGGCCTTTTGGTTCGTAGCCAAACACTCTATCCAGCTGAGCTAACGGCGCATTTCCTGAGAGCCCTAATATTATACTCCTGTTTTACCCCTTTGTCAAGCCCATTTTGAAGAAAAATCCGCACATACCGGATATCGCTCCGGTTCGCCGGGCTTGTTACTGAAAAAAAGTCCGGGGATGATAATAAACAGGAACAGAAGGCAGGTTGAAGGAATAACGCGGAAGGCGCACAGCCGGGCAGGAGCTCACACGTCAGCCGGTGCCGACTGACCCGCCGTCACTCCCTTCCGCGCTGCCAGTCCGTACAGCAGAAGGCAATATGCCGGATCGGAGACGCGGACGGTGAGACCTGTCAGCGCGACCGGGCGCAGCGGGACATCGAAGGCGTTGACGGCGTAGGACTCGCTGTCATAGTCATAGTGGAAAGTCATGGCGCGCGGCGCGGCGGCCGCGACCGGATCCAGCCGGGACGGTCCCCAGCGGAGGAAGGCGGTGGTGATCTCATAGCCGTTTCGCAGCGGGACCGTCTCTGTCACGCCATCGGCGTAATGCAGAAGATATGCTCCGGCCTTTTCACCATAAACTCCGCCGACCGGATAACCGTGCGGCATACTGACGTTTCCGAGGATCCTCAGCACGTCCCCCTCAGCCGAAACGGCAAAAAAACGTTCCCCCTCTGTAATGACGGCCGGTCTTGCGAGACATCCGGACGGCAGTCCGTCCTTCTGAAGGACCGGACCGAACCGAATGTGGCGCTCCCGCTTCTTCGGGTGGAAGAACCTGGTCACAGGTTCTCGGCTGCGTTCCTCCATAAGCCGCCACGCGCGGTCGTCGGACTCTTTGTCGCTTTCGAAGGAAATCGGCGTCCACGCCGGTTCTTTCATAAGTTCTGACAGCACCAGCCGGTATTCAGGAGACGGTTCTTCGTAAAGCCGGGAGAATTCCCGCCGGAACACGGGAAGATGCGAATGAGGCTTCCGGTCTATATCGGTCAGCCCCTCGCAAAGTATCCCGTCCCGGCATGCGGGCTCCATGCGGGAAAACTCATATATGTCCGCCCAGCACCAGAGCGCCGCTCCGGCGAGGACGGGCTTATCCCCCGTATTGCGCCACATCGTCACCATGTCCCGGATGAAACGGGCAAACAGGTCGTCGTTCCTCCAGACCATATATCCGCCCCACTCTGTGAAAACAAGCGGTTTGTCGTTCAGCTTTTCCGCGCTCTCCCACATACGCCCGGTATTGTCGGCGTACGGATGCATGGTATAGAAATCGAACCCGTTTTCGGTAAAGAACTGTTTCGTCATCTCGATGCTCATGCAGTTGGCCCCAGAGACCGGACGCGTCGGATCGTTCTCACGGCAGACACGCGCCGCATCGCGCAGGTATTCCGCCGTAAACACGCATTCGTTGAATGCCAGCCAGAAGGCGACGCTGACGTGGCTCCGGTCGCGTATGACTGTCCGCCGCAGGACCTCAAGGCTGTCCCTGCAGAGGACTTCGTTCTTCATATCCGACCACCAGAGCCCGGGCTCCTCCGACACCATGAGCCCGAGCTCGTCGGCAAGCTCAAGTATCCTCCTGTTGTGCGGGTAATGTACGAGCCTGACGTAATTTGCGCCCTGCGCCTTGATCATCGTCATATCACGGCGCATCTGCTCCTCCGTCATCGTATGGCCCTGACCGCCCCAGAGATCGTGCCGGCAGACTCCGACGAGAAAGAGCGGTTCGCCGTTCAGACAGAACCTCCTGCCGCGAACGGAAAACGATTTGATCCCGACGCGTCTCTCGTCGCGGTCGACCTCCCGCCCGCCGGCAAAGACCGAGACTGTCAGTGTGTAAAGCGCCGGCCGGTCCGGCGACCAGAGGACCGGACCGTCGAGCATGAAGGAGGCGCTTCCGCCTTCGACCGGTCCGCCGGCGCAGACGCGTCCGCACGGGTCGGTCAGCGTCCAGCGAAGCACGGCGCCATGCGTCGGGAGGACCGCCTCCGTCAGTATCCGGCAGGAGGCGACCGACAGATCCTCCGACAGCTCCGCCCTCCAGACCACGTCGGTTATGCGGTCCTCCGCCGTGCACATCAGCCAGACGGGGCGGATGATCCCTCCGTAGTTTTCCCACCCTTCGGACGGACCGAATACCGGATCGATATCCCGAAGGCGCACCGTAAGCTCATTTCCGGCGTCGCGTATGATGCCCGTCACGTCAAACCGGTATTCGCAATAGGGGAGCATATGCCCGAGCTCTTCACCGTTGAGGACGACATCTGCGGCATAGGTGATCCCTTCGAAGATCAAAAATGCACGCTCTCCCTTCACCTCTCTGTCGAAAACGAGGCGGCATTCCGACTCTCCGACCGGGAGCGACGAAAACGGGACGGCCCTTGCCGCCCACATGCCGCGCCCGACCCGGTAGTCCCACAGGCCGTTGAGGCTTTGTAATGCTCTCATTTTCCTCCTCTCCTTCAGGTGAATATACGTGGCGGCTCAGAGAGCCGCTCCCGTGTTTTTGTATACAGCGAAATGAACGGTGTATCCTCCGGTCTCGACCGCCGCCTGCTCGCTCTCCAGGATCCAGCCGTCGAGGCGGTGAAAGTCGGGTATGAATGTGTCGGCTTCGGGGTCCTTCGCATCGATCCAGGTGATGTAGGCTCGGCGGCATCTGTTGTAAAGCAGATTGTATAAACTGGCGCCCCCGATGAGCATCACTCCGTCGGGCGGGTACTTCGAGACCTCCTCGAAGAGTTCGTCGATGCTGTGCACGTTGACGCAGCCTTCGGCGTTGAACGACCTGTCCGCGGAGAGCACAATGTTCGTCCTTCCCTTGAGCGGCCGTGGCCCCGGAAGCGACAGAAAGGTGTTCTGTCCCATCACGACGGTCTTCCCTGCCGTCATTTTCCTGAAATATTTCATATCCTCGGGGAGACTGTAGATCAGACTCCCTTTTTTACCGATCCCCAGTCCTCTGTCTGCTGCAACGATGAGATCCACTGAAAACGCCCCCTTAAACGGCCACCGGGATCTTGAATCCGGTGGGATTCGCGACGTAGTTCTCAAAAACGACGTCGTCGACGGTGAAATCATAAAAGTTTTTGATATCGGGATTGAGCTTCAGTTCGGGCGCGGGGTACTGAGGGCGGTCGAGCATCTCGCGCACCAGCGGGATGTGGCGGTCGTAGATGTGGCAGTCGGCTATCACGTGCACGAATTCGCCGGGGAGCAGACCCGAGACCTGCGCGAACATGCACAGGAGCACAGAATACTGGACGACGTTCCAGTTGTTGGCGGTGAGCATGTCCTGAGAGCGCTGGTTGAGTATGCCGTTGAGGTAGTTTCCGGTGACGTTGAAGGTCATCGAGTAAGCGCACGGATAGAGGTTCATCTCGTGGAGGTCGGCGTGGTTGTATATATTCGTCATGATGCGCCTCGAAGCGCGGTTGTGCTTCAGGTCGTAGAGCACCCTGTCGACCTGGTCGAACTCGCCCTCGGCGTATTTGTGTTTGACACCCAGCTGGTATCCGTATGCCTTGCCTATCGTGCCGTCGGGACCTGCCCATGCGTCCCAGATGTGCGAATGCAGGTCGGCTATCCGGTTCGATTTCTTCTGCCAGATCCAAAGGATCTCGTCGATGCAGTTGCGGACACCGGTCTTGCGCAGCGTCATGAGGGGGAATTCCTTTTTCAGGTCGTACCTGTTCACCACGCAGAATTTCTTGATCGTGTGGGCGGGAGTTCCGTCCTCCCACCTGGGTCTTACCTCGAGCCCCTCGTCGCTCCAGCCGTTCTCAAGGATGTCGAGGCACGTCTCTCTGTAAATATCGTCTGCTCTGCTCATTTTTGATCCCTTTCCTGTGAATTCCGGGCGTTCCCGCCGGGTCAGAGCTTGATCTGAAGTCCGTCGTACGCCTCTTCGACCGGGAAGAGCCCCGACAGCTTCGTCTTCACCTCCGATATGATCTCGCGGGTGTTGTGGGCGTAGTTGCAGTGAGTTATGATAAGCTTTTTTGTCTTCGTGCGCGAGAAGAGATCGATGATCTCGGGCCTGTTCAGACGGGTGTGAGCGCCCTCTATGATCAGCAGATCGACCCCTCCCCCCTGTTCGTCGGTCAGGACGGCCGGGTAGTCGGGGAAGTTCCTCGCGAGGTCGCCGGAAAAGAGCACCTTCTTATCCCCCTCCCGTACGAGGAAGGAGTGGGCGTTCTCCATGTGCCGTACCGGGATCGCCTCGATCGAGACGCGGCCGTCGTCGAATATGAGACCGTCATGATAGGTGATGAAGGTCACGCGGTCGGGCTCGGGATCGGCCCCCTGACGGCTGTCGCCGCCGGGTATCGTCCGCTTCTTCCCTTCGGGGTCGCCGAAGAGGAACTGGTTTATCCTGGCCTTCGGGAAGCCCTCCGGCACGTAGATGTCGTTGTGGAAACCCTTGTACTCCATGAATCCCTCGAGCTGGTTTATATACTCGACGAGCCCCAAGTAGTGGTCGCTGTGGGAATGCGTGATGAAGATACCGCCGATCGAGGTGTATTCGATGCCGTATGTCTTGAGCAGGCACGCGATCGGAGCTCCGGCGTCGATGATATAGCTCCTGTCTCCGGATGTGATCGCCGCCGAAGAACAGAATCTGCCCTTTTCGCAGAATCCGTGACTTGTACCCAGAAATCTTATTATCATGATGTTGTTCTGTCAGCCTCCCGTATCCCGCGGCCAGCCGCGGTCCGATATTTATAATATATCACAAAACGCTCCTTTTTTCAACTGTTTTCGGTCCGCGCGGATGAAATATCTTTTCCGCTCCCCTGCATTCCGTTCCGAACTTCCTTTCCCGTCTCCTTACTCTGCTCATCCTGCCAAGACCCCTGTCTCCGATTCTTTTCCCTTGAAAGAGGATATCAGTCCGCCGGATACGGCCGGCACCCGGGCAGCGTGCGGCAGAGCGTCAGACGCGAACGCCGGCTGACCCTCCCCGCCCCGGGCGACCCTTTCCCGCCCCGCGGTACAGTTCCACGGGCGCCCTTTTTTACTCCCCGGCGCGGATATTGTTTTTTACATCTCTTATTTCTTGCAATTCGGCTGGTTTTATAGTATAATATCTCATATATCGCTAAATGTTTCCCGCGCATCGCGCGCGGGAGAGCCGTACCCCACGATTTGAAAAATCAATGTTTTTCGGAAAGGAAATCGAAACACATGAAAACCAGAAAAGCAAACCGCAACGGCAAAGCCGTACTCGTCACCGCACTGATGCTGCTCCTCGCGCTCTGCGCGGAGCTCCTCGTCTCCTGCGGAAATCCGGACACCGGCACGCCCGATTCCTCGTCGGCCGAGGCCTCCGGTGCCGATACCGCCGCCCCCGCGGAGACCACCGAAGTCTCCTACGACCCCGGTATCCCCTCTGTCAACTGGAACGACGCCGAGTTCCTGATCCTCTACAACGGCAACGAGCTTGAGCCCAACCTCGACTTCAAGGCCGAGGCCCTCAACGGCAGCACGCTCAACGACGCCGTTTACAACCGCAACGCCAAGATCCAGGAAAAGCACAAACTCGTCGTCAAGGCCGACTACAACTACGACTCCGCCATCAAGGACACGGTCGAAAAGTCCTACAAGAGCGGCGAGGAGTCCTATCACCTTGTCGAGGCCAACCAGACCTATTCGATGACCATGGCGGTCACCGGCATGCTCCAGAGCTTCGACAACCTTCCGAAGATAAACCTCGAGAAGCCCTACTGGTACTCCGGACTCCTTTCCGGCAGCACCCTCAAGGACAAGAACTACTTCGCGTATTCCGACGCCAACGTCCACGCGTTCGGCGCGACCCCCTGCGCCATCTTCAACAAGAAGGTCGCGAAAGACTTCAACGTCGACAACCTCTACAAGGTCGTGGAGGACGGCAAGTGGACCTATAAATACATGAGCGACATCGTCAAGGGCATCACCGGCGACCTCGACGGCGACCAGAAGATAACCAAGGACGACAGGCTCGGCATGATCGCCAACAACTTCTGCGTCGACTGCTTCATCAGCGGCAGCGGCTTCCAGATGGTATCCGCCAACGACGAGGGCTATCCCGAGCTCAGAGTAGTCGACGAACAGTTCTACGACATCGTCGACGGCGTCAAGGACCTCTGCTCCGTCGAGAACGGAATGTTCCTCGTCGACCGCACCAGCACCGCGACCGAGGCCAGAGAGTACTGGACCGAACAGGCCATCACCTCCGACCGCGCCCTCTTCTGGATCGGAAACCTCAAGTGCGCCGAAAGGCTGCGCTCCAAGGAGACCGACTTCGGCATCCTTCCGATCCCGAAGGCCAACGAGGAGCAGGAGAACTACGCCGTGCACATGCAGGCCAACATAGGCGCCACGATGGCGGTACCCGTTTCGGTCCAGAACACCGCAGACGTCAGCGCGATCATCGAGGACATCGCCTATGAGTCATATCTCAGCGTCATGCCGACCTATATGGAGGTCCTCATCCAGGGCCAGGTCGTCCGCGACGTCGAATCGCTCACCACGCTCGGCATCATCCGCGGATCCTACTACTGCGACATGGGCTTCATGCTCGGCAACTACGGCGTGTCGATCCTTTCGACCTGCCGCGACATCGTCACCAACATGGGCGAGACCAGCATCAAGTTCAAGGCTTCTTCCAAGGTCTGGGATTCCAAGCTCAGATCCTTCAGGGAAGAGATGGACAAGCTCGCCTGAGCGGATTTCTCACGCCGCAGTCCCTCAGAGATCACACGGGTCAGATCAGACCTGAACGGTAATCACCTCTTTGTAAGCAATCAAGAAATGAAGTTCAAAACGGAAAAGACAGGCCGGATCATGACAGTCGTTCTGTTTGCGGTCCTGCTCGCCGTCTGCGCCGCCGTGTCAGCCGGATGCGGAGCGTACCCCCTCATACAGAGGGTCTCGAACGCAGTCGGGATAGAGCGGCGGCACACCGGCAGCGACCCTGACATGATCAAGGTACTGCTTGCCGAGACCGACGGGATAACCGTCGATTCCGAAAACCCCGTATACGTTCCGGGAGGAAGCGACGTCACCTTCGAGTACACGCTGAAGGAAGGATACACCTTCGACGGCATAATAGCTCCCGAAGGCGCCGAGATATCCGACGGGAAGATAAAGCTCACCGGCGTCCGCTATCCTTCGACCGTAATCATAGAGAGCCGGCCGCTCCGCACCTGCAAGATAGAGACGGCGGTATCGGACTACGGCGACGGCACCGGAGGCGCCGCGGGGGCCGTCATATGCACACCGACCGTCCTGACCGAAGGCGAGGAGGCGGTGCTCATCGCCGAGCCAGCGAAATACTTTTCCTTCGTGAGCTACACGGCCGGCAAGCCGGCCTCCGAAGGCGGCGAGGTCATCTCAGAATCGAAGATATTCAACTACAGACCGAGCGACAGCGTCACCGTATATGCCAATTTCCTGCGCACCTCGGCGCCGGTGACGCTGCTCCCGAACGACGGCATACTCAACAAATCCGTCCCGGTCATCGATCTGCCTCTCGGAAAGAGCGGTTTCTTCGTGATCGAGGAGAAAGAGGGCTTCGAGATCACGTCGATCCCCGACAACACGACGCTCGACAGGGGCCTCCTCACGGTCACCGGAGTCACCGG
Organism: Clostridia bacterium; assembly: GCA_017454675.1. GTDB lineage: Bacteria > Bacillota > Clostridia > Oscillospirales > CAG-272 > CAG-390. The sequence goes on along the minus strand of JAFTCN010000037.1, from coordinate 61,852 downwards.
CCCCACCGTGCTCGAGATCGGCACGAGGATGCTCGCAAAATACTCGCTCGACGTCACGCTGACCGATAAGAACGCCGGAACGGTCGAGAGATCCCCCGCTCAGAGCAGCGGCTGGGAAGGCACCGAAGTCATGCTGTAGGCGGAGACCAACAGGGGCTACACCTTCGACGGATACTCCCTCACCTATCCCCTCTCCGCCGGCGGCGGACTGCTGACGTCGAACCCGGAGTACATGTTCACTCTCGACGGCGACACCCGGATCTTCGCGAACTTCACTCAGCGGAAATACACCGTCACGCTGAAGCTCTCGGACGGCGCGTCGCTCGCGTCCGGCGAAACGACGGTGACCGTCATATCAGGCGAGTCCGCCGAATTCCCCGTGACCGTGGAAAACGGTTATGAATTCGGATACGTCACCGGAGGCGCGACCTACACGGACGGCATCGTCAGGCTGGGAGAGGTCTTCGAGGACACCGAGATCGAATTCGAGGCCCATAAGAAGGCAGCGATAAAGATCGAATTCCTCTCGTCAGAGAGCGCTCTCGGCTACGTCATGGGCGGAAGCGGATTCTATATTCCCGGCTCGAACGTCAGCGCCTCAGCCATCACCAACAACAGCAGCTTCAGAGGCTGGTCGGTCGGCAAGCCCTATTCATCGGGCGGCAGGATCGTCTCGACCTCCCCCGTGTACTCGTTCTCAGCCTCCTCGTCGCTGACCGTGTACGCGAATTTCATCGATCCCGCCGAGACGGCGGCGGTCCCGAGCAGCCAGTGGATCATCTACTACCATCCGAACGGCGGCGTGAACGCCTCGACGAACAGCGGCTCGATGCGCACCGAGCGCGTGACGCACACAGTCAACTACTCAGCCGCGCCCCCCAAGACCGAAGTTCCCTACCGCTGCCCGAACGCCCTTCCCGACGAGAACTACTTTAAGAGAGAGGGCTACCAGCTGCTGGGATACAACACAGCGTCCGACGGCAGCGGCAAATACTACGCCCCCGGATGGAACATCATAATGCCTGAGCGGGGAGCCGTATCTCTCTACTGCGTATGGGTGCCCGAGACCCCGGCGTCCGACTTCTCGTACAGCAGGTCTTCCAACCAGATAACCGTTCTCTCCTACAAGGGCAACGACAAAACTGTCGTGATCCCGGAGAATATCGACGGATATCCCGTCACAGCCATTTCCGGCGCCTGCATCGCCTCGCGCGATATCGAGACTCTTGTCATACCCAAGACGGTAAAGAAAGTCTCCGCGTCCGCGGTGCTCAGCTGCCCGTCGTTCAAGCGGCTCTATCTCCACGACACGGTGACTTCGATGCCCGACAACTGGGTGACGAACTGCCCCGAATTCTCGGAGCTCCGGATCATGGCGGCTCACTTCCCCACGACGCTCACCGGAAGGAACGGCACATACTGCGTCAAGATGGAATACCTGCAGCTCGCCAAAGGCAGGAAGATCATGGTCGTGGCCGGCTCGAACGTCGCATACGGCCTCAACGCCCCGATGCTGGAGCAGCTGATGGCGGAAAACGGCTACGAATACAGCGTCATCAACTTCGGCCAGAACGCCAACAACTGCCAGATGTTCTTCATAGAGGTCATCTCGCACTTCTGCAACCCCGGAGACATCCTGGTCGTCGCTCCCGAGATATACAAGAACCAGTTCGGCTACAGCGGATGGTACGGAAACACCCAGTGGTCGATGGTCGAGGGAGCCTACGAATACATCAGCTACATAGACACGAGACACTATCCCGATCTCTTCTCGACCTTCGCTTCGTTCAACTCGTCACAGGCAAACGCCAAGAGACGGCCCTACGAGACGTTCACCACCGACACAGTCAACGCGTGGGGCGACTACGCGCTTGGCAAGGTCGGTGCCACATCGTCCTGGAACACCACTCTCCAGGGCTATGACGACAGAGGCGGATACGGCTCGCAGACCTACTCCGCCGGCGCGGCGCACATAAAGAACTCAACGTACAACAAAGAGATCAACCGGGTCTACGACATGTGCAAAGCTGCCGGAGCCAGAGTCTACTTCACCTTCCCCGCGGTCGTCAAGACCTGTCTGACCAAGGCGGCCCAGACCGACGGCGGATCCGACCAGCAGACCTATATCGACGCCGTGAAGCAGTACCTGCACGTTACGATCATTTCGAAGCCCGCTGACTACCAGTTCGCCCGCCAGTACTCCTACAACTCGAACTGGCACATAAACACGGCAGGGCAGACGATCAGGACCCAGAACCTCTGCAGAGACATCATCGCTCAGTTAAAGAAGGGCGGCTGAGTCCGGACGAAGCCGAAAAGGACCTCTTTATGGAAACAATCCTCAGTCACATCATTCCCGTCGCGGTGCTGCTCGGAGTCACGCTGCTGTCCCTTGCGGCCGAGGCGGTGTTAAAAAGGAAGAAGGATCTTCGCCCGGTGTACAGATACGTGGCGGCGGCGCTTGCCGCCGCCGCGGGCGCGGCTCTCTTCATATACCTGATCGTCATCGGCGCGGGGACCGAGGCAATGCTGCCGGTCTTCATGCTGGTGCTGCTCGCGGCGCTGATCTGATGGGAGGAAGAGACGCATGGTATTCAACTCGTTCGAATTCCTTATCTTCTATCCGGTAGTGCTGCTGATCCATTTCCTGCTGCCTCACAGGTACAGGTGGATCTCGCTGCTGATAGCGAGCTACTATTTCTACATCTCGTGGAATCCGAGGCTCGTCTTCCTCATCCTCTTTACCACCGCGGTATCGTATTTCAGCTCTATACTCATCGAGAAGGAGCATGAGAAGCACAGTACCGGCGACGGAAAGACCGTTAACGGAAGGAGGGAGAAATGGCTCCTCGTGCTGACGCTCGCGGCGTCGCTCGGCGTGCTCTTCTTCTTCAAGTACTTCAACTTCCTGTCGAGCTCGGTGACCGGCATCGTCAACATCTTCCGCAAATCGCCGTCCGACCCGCTGATCCTCGATCTGATCCTGCCCGTCGGCATCTCGTTCTACACCTTCCAGACGCTGTCATACGTCATCGACGTCTACCGCGGGAACATCGCGGCAGAGAGGCATTTCGGCTATTACGCGCTTTACGTATCGTTCTTCCCGCAGCTCGTCGCCGGCCCGATCGAGCGGCCAGAGAACCTGCTGCCGCAGCTGCACGCCGATTACAGGCCTCAGTGGAGCGACACGACTGCCGGCCTGCGTATGATGCTCATCGGTTTCTTCAAAAAGGTGGCCGTCGCCGACCTGCTGGCACCGTACGTCAACTCGGTCTACAACGACCCGGAGAACGCCAACGGGCTCGGGATCGTCATCGCGACCGTCATGTTCGCCTTCCAGATCTACTGCGACTTTGCCGGATACACCGACATCGCGATCGGCTGCGCGAGGGTCATGGGCATACGTCTGATGCAGAACTTCGACCGGCCGTACATATCGGGCTCGATCAAGGAGTTCTGGCGCAGATGGCATATCTCGCTGTCATCCTGGTTTCGCGACTACATCTACTTCCCTCTCGGAGGCAGCCGCTGCGCCAGATGGCGCCACATGCTCAACATCGTGATAGTCTTCCTGGTGTCCGGACTGTGGCACGGAGCCGACTGGGCCTTCGTGATCTGGGGCCTGATGCACGGTCTCTATCAGGTTATCGGCTTCTTCACTCAGAAGCCCAGAGATAAAATGTGGAACGCCCTTAAGATCGGCGCGGACTCGAAATTCGTCAAATATCTGAGGCGGTTCAACACCTTCGTGCTGGTCTGCTTCGGCTGGGTGTTCTTCAGAGCCGGAAGCGTTTCGGGCATGAGCAGTTTCAAGGCGCTCGCCATCATGATACCCAAGCTCTTCACCGACTGGAGCTTCTCCGCGGACTATTTCACCGGCACCTTCGAGCACATGGGGCTCACTCTAACGGCCGCCGTGACGGCGGTGCTCTCGCTCCTTGTCATGAGACGGCTCGACATAACGAAACTCGGGACCGACTCATCGGACGGCCTCGTGATGTCGAGGACAAGATACGTTTACATCGTCTGGGTCATAGCCCTTGCCTGGATGCTGCTGCTCGTCGGCGACGGCGCCAGCTCATTCATCTACTTCCAGTTCTGACGGCGGAGGCATGACAGTGACAGATAAAGTGAAAAACACAGAAACAATGAAAAAAGAAACCCCGTCAGCCGGGAAGAAAAAAGCCTGCCGCCCGCTCGTCACGGCGCTGGTCCTGCTGGCGGTGGTGCTCATCCCCGTGCTCTTCGTCGCAGGCTCGCTGATCTTCCTCCCGAAGGTCTACTCCGAGACCTTCCTCGGCGAGATGGCTGAGAAATACAGGCTGCAGACCGGGACCGACGACAAAAAGATCACGGTTATCGGCGGCTCGTCGGTGGCCTTCGGGCTCGACTCCGCCGAGATCGAGAAAGCTACCGGCTTCAAGGCGGTCAACTTCGGACTCTACGCGACGCTCAGCACCAAGATCATGCTCGACCTCTCCGAGAGCGGCGTGAACAGCGGCGACATAGTAGTCATCGCGCCCGAACTCGACGAACAGACACTATCGCTGTACTTCAACGCCGAATCGGCCTGGCAGGCGATCGAAGGAGACATGTCTATGCTCTTCCATGTCGGGAGGGACAACGCAGGCGATCTCGCCGGAGGGCTCTTCGACTACCTCGGCAAACGCTACAGCTACGCTCTGAAGGGTGAGATCATCTCGCCGAACGGGATATACCGCCGCGACTCGTTCAACGCGTACGGCGACATATCATATCCCCGCGAATACAACGTCATGACACTCGAATACGACCGCTCGCAGCCTATCCGGCTCGATCCCTCGATCTTCGATGAAGAATTCCTCGACTACCTCAACGACTATATCGACAGGATAAAGCACAGAGGCGCCACGGTCTTCTTCGCCTTCTGCCCGATGAACCGGGCCGCCCTCGCCGAGGGGACGTCTGAGGCTTCGATAGAGGCCTTCTACCGCTTCGTGTGCGAGAATATCGACTGCACCGTCCTCGGCAGCCCTGCCGACTCCGTTTACGACAAGGGGTACTTCTACGACACCAACTACCACCTCAACGACGCCGGAGTCAGACTCCACACCATGAACCTCGTTAACGGCATCCTTCGCGAGATCGGACGGACCGACGTTCTCGTGCTCGACAGGCCCGATCCCCCCGGCAAAAAGCCGGCGGAGACACTTGCCCCGGGCGGCGAATACACCGAGGATCCGTTCGAGAAGTACTTCACATACGAGGCCTTCGGCGACGGCATGAGGATCACCGGCACCCTGCCCGAGGCGTCGTCGCTCGAGTCGCTCGAGATCCCGGTGATGGCACAGGGAAGGAAAGTCATCATCCTCGGCGAGAACGCGCTGAAGGGCTGCCTGAGGCTGTCGTCGCTGACGGTCCGCGACAATCTGACGCTGATAGAGGACGGGGCGTTCAACGGCTGCACCCTTCTCTACTCGGTGCACATCTTAAGCGAAACTCCCGACTCGCTCGAGGTCTCCCCGAACGTATTCGCCGGCGCTCCCACCTCTCTCACCGTATACCTGCACACGCAGAGCAGCTACGACAGCTTCACGAACGGCTACTGGTGGACCAGCCACGCCGCAAGAATGAAGCTGGCCAAGGACTGACTTACTGACTGACTGACCGTAAGGCATAACTTCACAGAACGAAACACCCGCGCGGGCCGAAGCCCGCGCGGGTGTTTCGTTCTGCAGGATCTCACTCCGCGGTCAGTTTCCGATCTCGGGAGTCCAGTATTCCTGATTGTATATGTCCGTGAATACGTACATTGCCGAAGTGGCCGACTTGTCGGGAAGATAGACGTTGCTGACCTTGTTGCTTCCGCTGTATGTGACGGTGCCCTCGAGTTCGATGGTGTCGGAGTAGTTGCCTTTGTAGTCGTACGCATCGACTATGAATGAGATGATGTCGCCGGACTGCAGCTCGTAATTTGCCTTTGCGGCGGTCTCGGTCTGTCCGTCGGAATAATCGGTATAGGCGCCGGCTATAAATCCGTAGTCGTTCGAACTGTCGAACACCGCGATGAGTTCCACCCTCTCGCCGTTGACGAGCGCGGGGATGCGCCCCTTCACGATATAGCTGCCGTCGGCGTTGTAAAGGCTCTCCTCGTAGTAGTAGGCGACCACATGGCCGTCCACAGCCACCCATGTGCCGTCGTAGACGCCCTTCAGGTCGCCGTCGGGGGTGAAGCTGAACACGTTGTCGAGGCCGAGGTCGAGATAGCCCTCGCCGTCGTCATAGAAGACGTTGAGCAGCAGATCGTGCACGAGGCTCCATTCCTCCTCGGTCAGGTGCATCTTTCTGTCGCTGCCGGAGCCTGTCCAGACGAGGTTCTTCGCGTCGATCATGTTCTGTGAGATGTATCCCGCCTGGGCCTCCATGTCGATCGTTTTGCCGAACAGTCCGCCCAGAGCCGAAGGCGTGCTCCCCGAGAGCAGGCTCCCGAAGAGGCTCGACAGCCCGTCGGCCGACGTGGTCTGCGAAGACGACGCGAGGCTTCCGAGCAGACTTCCTATGCCGGACGCTGATCCGCCCGCCGCCTGTCCGCCCGTCTCCATGCTTGCGAAGCTCTGGATGCAGCGGGCGTATTCGCTGTCCATTCCGATCGCCTCATAGGCGGCGACGGCCTGCGAGACCTTGCCCGTCTTCTGGTACGGGAAGTATATCGAGAGTCCGTACGCGTTCGTCACCGATGACGACGTGCGGTTGTATTTGATCGCTCCGAGCAGAGCGTCTGACAGCGCGGAGCCCTCTTTGGAGCCTATCTTTCCGGCCAGATCGACCAGATCGACCTGATCGATATTCTTCGAGAATTCCCTCGTCGAGGCCCTTGCGTCAGAGACCTTCTTGAAATTGCTGCCGGAGATCAGCTCGGATGTCGACTTCGCGAATTCCTTCAGCCTGTCGGGAACGGCGTTCTCGAGTTCGGCGAGATCGACGACAGAGAGGGTAGCCTTGGCCGTCGGGTACTTCTGTCCGCATACCGAAACGAAATCGTCGACTATGTTCTTGCCGATCTCGACCGTCGGCATCGACGTGTTGTCAGAGAGTTTGGAGAGCCATCCGGTGTAGTACCATCCGATGCCGGGCTCGGTCTCTTCAGAGCCGATGAGGTAGTCGGCGTACTGGCTGAGCATCAGCGCGTTCTCGAGCGTCGCCATGAGGCAGGCATCGAATCCGATGAAATCGAATCTCACTCCGGCATCGGAGAGCGCCTTGTTGATTCCCGAGAGGCTCATCGATCCGGCGTTTTTGTTCTTTTCATCGTATCCGAAACCCGAGAGCGAGCCGCCGCCGTGGTCCCACATGATGAGTTCGTTGCGGTCGGCCGGGAAGTTGTCGGAGCAGTATTTAATGAACTTTGTGAGAGTCGAAGGGGCGGTCATCGCCGCCTTGCCGTCCTTCGCGACGAGAGCTGTGATCTTGCCGTCGGCTACCCTGTAGATCTGGTTGTAATCGCTGCTCACACCGTTGTTCCACTTCGTGCATCCGCCGGTGTAGATGATCAGGTTGATCTTGGACGAGATCGTAGCGCGGCGCATCTCCTCCATGTCGGCCGACGCCATCCCGTGCTTCGATTCGAGGTCGGTACCGCACATGTAGACCATTATGGTCACGGTATCGGCTCCGCCGCCCTTTATGACGGTGCGCTTGGCCCTGCTGCCGGAAGCGACTGTCGTGTCGAGCACTCCGTTGTCCGAATCCTTGTCCCAGCCGGTCGACACGCTGCTGCCGCCGCTGAAGACGCCGTTGCCGAGGCTCGAGAGCGACGGCACGACGGTCTGTATGAGATTCCCGATGTTCGAAAGCCCGCCCGACGACGAGTTTCCGCCGAGGAGACCGCTGAGGAGCCCTCCTCCGCCGCCCAGAAGGACGACGGCGGCTATAATGATGATCAGGATCGGGGATTTGAAGAGTCCGCCGGCGCGGGTCACGCCCCCGCCTGCTCCGCTTCCTCCCTGCCCCCCGCCGGTGCGGCCGGAATATCCGCCGGGTCTGCCGGCGGGTCCTCCGCCGACGCTTCCTTTTCTGCCGAGACCGCTGCCGGTCCCGGTTACATTGGTCTTTCTGCCGTTAGGTCTGTTTTCCAATTTCTGTTGCCTCTTTTTCTGAAAACTGTATATTGAGGTTTATAACGTCGTTATTGATGACATGACACGCCGCGCTCAGCAGACGCAGCAGCTGCAGGGGTTGCACCACGAAAGGAAGCAGCACAGTCTCATGCAACCTGAGAAGCAGTCGCCGCCCACGCCGGAATTGCACGTGTCCTCCTCCTGCCTGCCGGCAGGCGCCCCTCTGTTCCGGAGCTCCTCCCTGGCAGTTGAATACTCGCTGTTGTAGGGGTCCATGCGGCATGCGGCGTCGAAGCACCTTCCGGCGTCGACGTAGTTGCCGAAGCGGACCTGGACGCAGCCGTAAAGGAAGAACCACTCGGCGTCGCGCTTCCCGCTCTCGGAAATCGAAAGCAGCAGCGCTCTCGCCTCGTACAGCCGGTTGCTCGTGAGGAAAGCGCGGACCCTTGCGTATATCTCGTCACGCTCCGCCCGTTCGCTGTCGGTGCCGCCCGAATAGCCGCTGCCGGCATCGCCGTAGCTTCCGCCTCCTGAGTAGCCGCCATAGCCGTCGGAATAGCCTCCGTAGCTCTGGCTGCCCGGTGACGAATACCCGCCGCCCGACTCGCGCATCTTCTGTATCTCGTCGTAGGCAGCGTTGATCTCCGCCATCTTCTTGTTGGCGACCTCGGCAAGTTCGCTGTCCCGGTACCTGTCGGGATGGTATTTTCTCACCTTGTCAAGGTATGCCTTTTTCACTTCCTCGTCGGTCGCGTTCCTGTCGACCTCGAGGATGCGGTACGGATCTTTTTCCATCTGTATGTCCTGTCGTGTTCTGATCAGTTATGCTGTGATCTGTTTTTTGCTCTGTCCGGGCTGTTGTACCCTGCCCTGAGCTCATGATGATCCCGGCCTCAGAGGTGCGCCCGGTGCTCAGAGCTTGTCCCTGCCGGGTTTCCGGTAGTTTCCGTCGAGCACCCTCTGGGCGACCTGCCTCATCCCGTCGGACAGTATGTTGTTCAGCACCGCCGCCGGTTCGGGATGCGCCTCTCCGGGGTCGTCGGCCAGCATAAGAGCGTCTGCCGCGGCGCCCGCTTCGGCTCCCAGCAGACATCTTACGGTGATCTTTTCGTCGCCGTCGAGCTCATACTTGCCGTACGACGCGGCGAACGGATTGAATCTTCCTTTTTTCCCGTCCTCCGCCAGGTCGTCCACGGCATCGACGAGATATATCCATCTCCCGGTCCTCTGCCCGACGGCGGCCGCGACGGCCCTCTTTTCGCGAACATCCCCGTCCTCTCCGCCGAACGGATAGGCGAATATGAACGAGAGCACCTCTCCGAACGCGCTGGCGGCCGAATCGACCGAGGCGTCCGGATCCCCGGCAGCGAGCGAAGCCTCAGCCTCCGAGAGCGCCTTCAGCCTCTCGGCCGTACCTCCGACGAGCCCGGGGTACCTCCGCTCAGCCTTCTTTGACCATCCGGACGAGACTGCTCTCGCGCACCTGGCCGAGAACCGCTTTCCGCCCTTTTCGTCGGCGGCGTCGTCGGCAAATCCGAAATCCGAGAGCACACCGCACGCGGCGGCGGCGTAATCGAGCGATTCCGAATCCTCCACCGCCCGGACAGGCTTCGCGCAGTTCACAGGGCAGGTACGCCTGCCGGTCTTTATCTCTTCGCCGCGCAGCTTTATGAGCAGCATCGCGAGGAATGTGAGATCATATGACAGGCAGAGCCTCGACATCGCCCCGCAGACCTTTCCCATGCGCCTGCAGAGCCCGCAGTAGACAGACCGGTAAAAATCGTATTCCCTGACCTTCAGTTCAGAAGTCGCGGGTCTGACATAACCGAACATGGTATCCTCCGGAATTTCGCGTCACTTTCTCACGAACTCCAGCCGGTAGAGCTCGGCGCCGTTCGAGGTGAAGAAATTCACATAATAGACGCCGTCGTACCAGCACATCGATTCCGACTCATGTCCGGTCGGCAGCACGATCCTGCCGACATAGTCGGCATTCCAGTCGTAGACCTCGAGTATATTGTCGGACGAACCGCTCATCGGGAAATAGATATAGTTCTCGTCGGATCCCATCCCCTGGGCGGTATAGCCCGATGCCGACTTTCTCGTGTGCGAACTGATGAGAGTGAAGTCCGCGTTCAGAAAATGCAGCGACGAGCCGCCCTGGCTGATCGCGTATATGTTCCTCCGCGGACTGTATGTCGCGGCTCCGGAGCCTGCCGGGATCGGCTGCTCCTTTACCGTGACTTCGAGCGTTTCGGGATCCAGCAGAGTCAGTATCTTCCCCTCGCTGTGCCCGTGCACCGCTACGAGACGCCGGCCGGCGGAATCGTACGTCAGGTCGTTTCCGTGTCCTGCGTAGAAGGGAGCGCCCGTCTTCACATGCTCACCGTCCGACAGGCGGTATTTCCGTATGACAGCCGAATCGTCGGAGGATGTGCGCATTAGGAAATAGGCGTATTCGCCGTCGGTGGCAACGCCCTGGGCGACCTTGTGCTCCCCCGAGGGAGAACAGGTGATCACCCTTGTGAGTTTGACGTCGTATTCCAATCCGCCGGCGACGATATCGGCGTACTGCAGCTGATGGTCGAATGTCGCGATCCGGGTATCCTCCCCGAAAACGAGGAAGTTCCCCTCCTTCACCCTGCCCTCTCTGCCGAGGGCGTCGATGACGGTATCGACGGCGTCGCGGAGGAATGAGTTGTCGGTGGCGGTTATGACGAGCTTGCCCCCCATCACCGCGACGGCGTAGCCGTAGCCGTCGATCTTTGACGCGAGTTCGGCCGACTCGGCGCGGTTCGTCGCTCCGATGAGTATCTCCTTTTCGCTGTTGACTATCGTGCCGCTCTGTCCCTTCACCCAGTCATCGGCGATGCCGAATGACACACCCAGGGCTGCGCTCAGCGCCAGCCGGAGCTCAACGGCGGCATTCGTTACCTCATCGGCGCAGTTCGAAGGCCGTATGATCCTGTATTCGGTCCCGGCTATCGACAGAAGGACCCCGTCGGGGAGCCGCTGTGACGTCGCGACACCGGGCTCGGAGGTCGCGTCTCCTGCGGGCCCGGATGTCTGTTCTCCCTCCCCGGCGGTGCCGCAACCGGCGAAGACCAGAAAGAGAGACAGCAGGGCTGCCATGAGTTTTATGAGTTTCGGAACGATGCTGCGTCGCACTTGTCTGTCCTCCTTGACAGGTCGGGTCCGGGCTCCGCGCGGGTCACCCGCGCGGACACAGATATTCACTTTAATTATATCACGCAGGGGCGGTTTGTGCAAGATTATTCTAACAATTATTTCGGTATCACACCGTTATAAATCTTGACGTTTCCTATAAAATATGATATTATATTCACATAGATATTCCAGCGCCCCTGCGGCGCGGGACACGGAAAGTGAACAGACATGGACGCGTGTAAAAGAAAGATAAGGATACTGTTCATCGGGAACAGTCTGACCTACGTGAATGACCTCCCGGAAGTCGTCCGCCGGCTCTTCGAGGGGGTCGGCATCGAAGCCGACTGCTTCATGCTGGCCGTCGGCGGGAAGTGCATGGATTATCACGCACGTCAGGCCGAGACCGCATACAATATCAGATACGGTCACTACGACTATATCGTCCTTCAGGGCAAGGCGACGGGATTTGACCCAGACTCGTTCTATGAGAACGGAAAGATCATCTTCGACAAGTTCATAAGCGGCACCGGCGCTAAGCCGGTCATGTACGTGGCGTGGAGCCTTCGAGGCGAGGCCGAAAAGCAGCCGTCGATGACCGCCGCGTACACAAAGCTCGCCGAATACACCGGAGGGCTCGTCGCACCCGCGGGAGAGGCCTGGCAGAAGGCGCTGCGCCTGCGTCCGGCTCCGGAGATATACAAGGAGGACGGCAACCACCCGACGCGCGCCGGCACCTACCTTTGCTCTCTCTGCATCTTCTACGCGATAACCGGCCGAAAGAAATCGATGGCTCTCGGGGAGCAGGGTTATTTCTCCGACTACGGTCTCGACAGACACGCGGCCGTCGCATTCAACCGGATCGCCTGCGAAAAGACGAGAGAGTTCAACAGCTGATCCCGCTCCGATGTCAGACAAAGCCATCCCCCGTTCAGTCCCGCTTCCCGCCGGCATCCGCCTGACGCTCGCGCCGATGGCGGGGGTTACCGACAGCCCGATGCGGACCGTCTGCGGGGCCTGCGGAGCAGGATACGCCGTCACCGAGATGATCTCGGCCAAGGCGCTGGTTTACGAACAGCGCTCGCACGCCGGCGCCCCCGCGAAGACCGCAACTCTTGCCTATATCGACCCTGACGAGAAGATACCGGTCGCGGTCCAGATATTCGGCTCGGAGCCGGTTTTCATGGCAGACGCTGCGGAGCTCATATCGAATTCGTCCTACCGGGGATTTTCGGGAGCGGCTCCCGCGGCAGTTGACATCAATATGGGCTGCCCTGTAAAAAAGGTCGTTTCGAACGGCGAGGGCAGTGCGCTGATGAAGGATCCGGAGAAGATCTATTCCATAGTCAGCGCGGTATGCGGGAGGTCTTCTCTTCCCGTCACGGTCAAGATGCGCTCGGGGTGGGACGGAGAACACGTAAACGCCCCCGAATGCGCCGTCGCGGCAGAGGCCGCAGGCGCCGCCGCGGTATGCGTCCACGCCCGGACGAGGGAGCAGTTCTACCGTCCGGGGGCCGACATATCGGTCATAGGCGAGACGAAAGCGGCTGTGAAGATACCGGTCATCGGCAACGGGGACATCGATTCGCCGGAGGCGGCGGAATATATGCTGCGGCAGACCGGATGCGACGGAATCGCGATAGCCAGGGCCGCCATAGGCGACCCGTGGATCTTCTCGTCGGTCCGCGCGATGACGGAAGGAAGACCTCTTCCCCCGTCTCCGGCGCCCCGCGAGATACTCGACACCGCGCTGCTGCAGCTTCGCCTTTCGGTGAAACTCAAGGGAGAGCGACGCGGAGTCGCCGAAGTCAAATTCTCACTCTCGCACTATCTGAAAGGGCTGCCCGGCAGTGCGGCCGCCCGGCGCGACATAATGTCCGCCACTTCAGAAGATGCTGCCGCGGACGTCCTGCGCGGCTTTTTCGGGAAGTTTGCCGGCGGTGATACGGCGGTCCGCCGGATCACCACATACGGTCTATCGGAGACAGAAAAATGAGTTCAGACATCCTTTATTATATGCTCGGCAGTCTCGCGGCGTCGTTCTCATGCGGATACGCCGCTTCCTCCGCGATCGCGGGAGGAAATGTGGCCGAAGGCGGCGAGGCGAGATTCACAGTCTTCTTCTATGTGATCACACTCGGGATGTGCTTCGCGTTCGGCCTTCTCACCGACCGCTTTTCGCTGTCGGGGCGCCTCCCCTCATCCGCCGGCCTCCTGCTCGCGGCTTTCGGCCTTTTGTTCGTCGAACAGCAGCCGGTCGCTGCCGAGATACTCACTGCCGCCGGATGCGCGGCATTCGCCGCGGGAGGCGCCGCCGACGCGGCGTCGTCGGGCGACTCGACGAGGTTCGGCATGTTCGCCTCCCCGCTCGTTCCGGGCGTCGCGGCCGGCATAAGGGCCGCGGAGAGCACCGTCGTCCCGGTCCTCTACCCCTTCATGATCCTTGTTTTCTCGTCGGTATGCATCTTCGCCTTCTGTGCGAAGGAGCGCTCTCACGCACCGCAGACACCGGAGAGTGCCGGCAGTGAAAAAAAGCCGGTCATTTCGTCGCCGGTCCCCGCTGTGCCCGTGGTATTCGCCGCGGCGATGCTTGCGTCGTTCGCGCTCTTCTCGGCTAGGGGCGCAAGGCTCGGAGAGACCGAGGGGTATCCCTCGCTGATTTACGCTGCTGCTGCCGCGGCGGGCTGCCTCATCGGAGGGGCCGTCGCCGACACATTCGGCAGGAGGGAGATCTCGTCCGCCGCTGTCCTGCTCGGAGCCGGGGCCCTCGCCCTCTCGGGAAGATTCGGTATCATGCTCGCGGCGTCTGTCTTCTTCATCTCCTTCGCCTTCCCGCCGGTCGCAGGAGGCCTCGCCTCGATCTACGCAAAGCATGAGAGCTTCGCGTTCGGCACAGTGATGCTGGGAATACTGGCCGGGAGGGTGATCTTCGCGTTAGCCGGAGCTCCGTCAGGCGCCGGCGTCATGACCTATGTCCGCGCGGCACTCGTCATTCCGGCAGCCGCGGCCGCCTTCCTCATACTTCCCGGAAAGCGTAAAAAGCCCGCTGCCGCCTCCGTGGCGGATAACTGAACGGAACGGAAAAACAATTCCGCGCGACACGCGGATAATCTATAGTAAGGCAGGTCCGAAAAATGTCAAAGGAACTGAGCGTTATGACCTTCAACCTCCGCACGGAGGCAGATGTCGACGGGATCAACCACTTCAATAACCGCAAAGGACGCGTCCTCGAGACGATAAGCGGTTACGCGCCCTCTCTGATAGGCTTCCAGGAGGCCACCGACAGCATGCGCTCCTGGCTGAACGACGAGCTCCCGAAGCTCGGATACGCCGTGCAGGGCTGCGGCCGCCTGTCCGACTACAGGGGGGAATCCACCGTCCTCGCTTATCCGAGGCGTGAATTCGAGCTCATCTCACTTGAGAACAAATGGCTCTCGCCGGCTCCGCGCGTACCCGGCTCGCGCTTCCCGGAAGACCAGAGCGGCTGCCCCCGTATTTTCACCGCTGCCGAGCTCAAGCCCCGTCAGGGCGACCGTTTCATCTTCCTCAACACCCATCTCGACCACAAGGGCAGGCTCGCGAGGCTGCTCGGAGCCGAGCAGATCATGCAGTATCTCTCGGAGCGCGGACTGCACTTCGTCATCACCGGCGACATGAACGCGCATCCCGACGCCCCCGAGATCGCCGCCTTCACATCTTCCGAACCCTGCGGACGCCCCGTCATCGACGCCACGGCGTCGCTCGGCGGCACCTTCCACGCCTTCGGCAGACTGACCGGAGACTCGATGGCAAAGATCGACTACATCTTCACCGACATGGCGTGCGACGCCTCGAAGTCGTTCGTCGTTCCTGACGAACCGGTCGACGGCATCTTCATATCCGACCACAGGCCCGTCGTCTCTTATATCGAGATCTGATATCATATAAAAGCCTCCGCCGGTTCGGCGGAGGCTTTTATATTCCGGTGGCAGCAGGTCTTCAGTCGAGCGAGCCGGAAGAGCCGAGCACGTTGACGATCTTGTGTCTCACCATCTCTTTGACGGCGGTCCTGCCGGCGCCGAGGTATTCTCTCGGGTCGAACGCCGACGGATGGTCGTAAAGATATCTGCGGATCGCCGCTGTCATGGCGACGCGGATATCCGAGTCGATGTTGATCTTGCAGACCGCCATCGCAGCGGCCTTCCTGAGCTGGTCCTCGGGGATGCCGACGGCGTCGGGCATCTTTCCGCCGAGGCTGTTGATCTCCTTGACGAACTGCTGTGGGACCGACGACGCGCCGTGGAGCACGATCGGGAATCCGGGCAGTCTCTTCTCGACCTCCTCCAGGATGTCGAATCTGAGCGGAGGGGGAACCAGCACGCCGTCGGCGTTCCTGGTGCACTGCTCGGGAGTGAATTTGTATGCTCCGTGCGAGGTACCGATGGCGATGGCAAGCGAGTCGACGCCCGTGCGGGTGACGAACTCCTCGACCTCTTCGGGTCTGGTGTATGAGGAATCCTCGGCTGAGACCTTGACGTCGTCCTCGATGCCGGCAAGCTTGCCGAGCTCGCCCTCGACCGTCACGCCGCGGGCGTGAGCGTATTCGACGACCGATCTCGTGAGGGCGATGTTGTCCTCGAAGCTCCATTTGGAGCCGTCGATCATGACCGACGAGAATCCGCCGTCGATGCAGGACTTGCAGATCTCAAAGTCGGCTCCGTGGTCGAGATGCAGGGCGAGATCGATCCCGCTGTCCTTGATGGCGGCTTTTGCGAGGGCCATAAGGTACTCGTGCTTCGCGTACTTTCTGGCTCCGGCCGACACCTGGAGTATGACGGAGGAGCGCTCCTCCGCGGCGGCTTCGCAGATCGCCTGGATGATCTCCATGTTGTTGATGTTGAACGCACCGATGGCGTATTTTCCGGCATACGCCTTTGCGAACATTTCTTTCGTGGTAACAAGTGCCATTGTATTTAAGCCTTTCTGAGAGTGAATTATTTTTCAACTGTCCGGCGCCCGGAGATTCTTCCTTCGGGCGCCGGTATCACGCCGCGATCAGATCTCGGGTATCTTTATCTCGACTTCTCTGCCGAGCTCGGCGGATCTCGCGATGCCGTCGAGGATGGCCTGGTTGTATATGATCTGGCTCGACGGTACGGGAGCGGGAGTGCCGTTCTTAACTGCGTCGAGGAAGGAGCGGATCTTGAGGTCGAACAGGCCTTCCTTCATCTTGATGATCGGGATCTCGGTCTCGACCTGACTGCCGGCGACCTCGTGGTAGATCTTCATGGGTCCGCCGACCGAGCCGTTCCAGCACTCGGTCGAAGGAATGCGGAGACCGCCCTTGGTGCCGAGTATGATGGTGTCCCCGGGGGTATCCATGTTCATCGCCCAGGAGATCCTGAAGTCGAGAATAATGTCGCCCTCCAGTCTGATGAAGGCGGCGGCGAAATCGTCGACGCCGAATTTCGAGGCGTATTCGGCGCGCTTGTCGGCTCTGTATCCGCAGTAGTTCGGGTCGGTGCCGAAGTAGGCGGACTTGTAGCCCGAAACGGTCAGCGGTTTCGGATAACCGATGGCATTGAGGACCATGTCGAGGGAGTAGCATCCGATGTCGGCGAGAGCGCCGAGTCCGGCGGTCTTGTCCTCGATGAAGGTGGTGCCGAAAGGCGTCGGTATGCCGCGGCGGCGTCCGCCGCCGGTCTGGATATAGTAGATCTTGCCGAGCTCGCCCGAGCGGACGATCTTGCCGATCATCTTCATGTTGGCGTCAAGCCTGGGCTGGAAGCCGATCGAAAGGACCTTTCCGCTCTTCTTCTCCGCCCTCATGACCTCGACGGCCTCGTCGAGCGTCACGGTGAAGGGCTTCTCGAGCAGGACGTTGAGTCCGGCGTTGAGAGCGTGGATGGCGACGGGAGCATGCTGTCTGTTGTAGGTGCAGACGGATACGGCGTCGAGTTCCAGCGACTTGTCGGCGATAAGTTCCTCGTCGTTGGCGTAATCTGTCTTAACGCCTTCCACACCGTGCTTCTCGAAGAATTTCGCGGCCTTTCCGGGGATCAGATCGGCGCCGGCGACGATCTCGACGTCGGGCTGCGCAAGATATGACCTGATGTGGGAGTCGGCGATCCATCCGCATCCGATTATGGCGACGCGGAGCTTGCGGCCGGAGTCGACTTTCTTCTCGACCTCGGCGGTGAAGGTGTTGAGGCCTTCCATTGATTTGTCAGCCATGGTTTTTCTCCTTTGATTTTATTGATTATTGATATTCCGAATAAAGAGCCCGCACTTTGTAAAAGTGGCCGTCGGGCGAACTCACCCCGGTCGGCAGAAGCTGTCCGGACCTCGCGAAAACGAATCCCACGGTCATGCCGGTCCAGCTTTTGAATTTCCCGTCGGGAACGGTATAGACGATGCTTCCGTCCTTAAAGATCCCGGCGCCTTTGACATCTTCGCGGCAAAGATATTCGCTGCCCGGATAATCGGTCAAAAACACCTTTTCCGATTTGGAATACAGATAGACACTCGAGCCGGTGGTGACGATGAGCTTGTCGAGATCGGCATATGACGGCTGCAGGTCGTGAGCCCAGTCCGAAGGTATCTCCGCCCGCAGGTTCTCTCTCTCCTTGACGGTCACCCTGTGTCCCGACACTCCGATCTCATACGCCGTGAGCACGTTCCTTCCCTGCGCCCAGAGCACCGAAAGCGACGGATCCCACAACAGCCCGTGGGCGTCTTCGAACACCACCCGCGCCGAGACCGACGTCTCCGGCATGAGGAAGAACCTGATCTCCGAACCGGCGCTCGACGCGACTGCGGTGACATATACGTCTCCTCCTGCGGGAATGAGCTCTGCGGCGTGCGGGTTGTTCGCTGCCTGCGACGTCTCCCATACGGTCTTTCCGGTCTCAAGATCGACCGCCGAAGCGTATGCAGAGCCGTAGGCGGCAAATACCGTCTCCTTCCCGAGGTAGTTTCTCAGCCTCGTGTCGGCTATGTTGTAAGCGGAATAGAAGTGCGACCAGACGCAACTGCCGGACGACAGATCCCCCTTCGACAGATCGAAGATCTCGACCCTGGAATTCCCCTGATCGGTCACCGCTATGCGGTAATCCCGTCCGGTCCTTCCCGAGATTTTCACCCCGGGTATCACGAGAGAACCGTTCCCGTCGGCCTTCGCGGCATTCATGAATGCGTCGCACCCCGCAGCAAGCGCAAAGTCGCTGCCTCCGCAGATCGCTATCTTGTTCCGCAAAAAGACGACCCGGTATTCGTCGGTGCCGATCCCGGAGGAAGCCTCCTCCGATTCCGGGCGGTTCGTCGGTCCGACGAGTATCTCCTTCTTTTCCGCTATCGCGTCCTTTTCTGACACGGGATCCCTGGAAAAATCGGTGACCGCCGCGGCGCTGCCGCCCGCCTCTCGCAAAAAGAGCGTGATCTCGCGGACGAGCTTCGTTATTCCCTCTCCGGCTGATTCCGCCCTCACGACGGTATATTCGGCAGTTCCTTCAGAGATCAGCGTCACTGTCCCCGACGCGCCTCCCGGGTCTGCCGTTCCGGGCTCTGCCGAACTCCCGGCGGAGGTACCGTTTCTCCCACCGGAGCAGCCCTGGAGCGCGGTCATAGCCGCGAGGAGCATCGATATCGCCGCTGCGCGGCGGAGTCCCTTCCCGCCCCCGGACGGCGGCGGTGAAAACGGCCTCATTACTGTCCTATCGACTTTAAGTAATCTATGCTCTTCTTCGCGCACTCAAGCGGGGAGAGGCCCATGCTGGGCGAGTCCTGCTCGACCACAAGCCACTCGGCTCCGGCGTCGACCGCGGCGTTCACGACAGAGGGGATATCCTGAAGTCCGTATCCCACCGGCCTGAATTCGAAGCCCTCGGGGCGCTTCGGAGCCTTGCGCTCGATGCCGATGAGCTCGTACATGTTCTCGCTCTTCTGACCGAAGTAGTCCTTCAGGTGGACGATCGGAGCCCGGCCGGAGTATTTGCGGACGTATTCGGCGGGATCGACTCCCCCGACCTTCGCCCAGCAGACGTCGATCTCGGTCTGCAGCAGATCGGCAGGGACGGTCTCATAAAGGACATCGAGAGCGAATTTACCGCCGATGGTCATGAATTCGAAGTCATGGTTGTGATAGAGCATGCGGATGCCGAGCTTCTTTGCTGCCTTCGCGAGGATCTCTATGAAAGCGACGACATATTCGAAATTGGGCGTTCCGGGGCGGTGTTCTCCCGAAAGATAGGGCACCGCGACGTATTTGCAGCCGATCTCGGCATACTGCGAGAGCACGCCGGCGGGGTCTTTCAGCATGTCGACAAAAGGCACGTGAGCGGAGATCGGGACGAGTCCCAGTTTCTCACAGATCGCCTTCACCTCTGCGGCGCTCTTTCCGTAAAGTCCGGCGAATTCCACGCCGTCGTAGCCGAGATCCCGAATCTTCGCGAGCGTGCCTTCAAGGTCGGCCGAGGCTTCGTTTCTCACTGAATATACCTGGATGCCTATAGGAAGTTTTTTCATTTGCTTTTCCCTCTCTTTATGAAAAATGATATTTGAGTCTTATGTGACACGGACCGGCACACAGGGCGCCGGATGAGCGGATCAGTCAGTCCAGTCCCTCCCGCCGTTCCCGTCATGCGTCGCCGTCCCGGCTTTTTCCACCTCTGCCTCTGCCTCTGCCGCCGCCTTTTTCTTTTTCCGGAAAACTATGAGCTTGCTGAGGATGTAGTTCAGCACCGTGACAACGACCATCGAGAAGATGCTCGTCACGAGGTCGGGAGTGAACTCGACGATGAACCTGAAGGCGGAATATCCCATCGCCGCGAGGAGCAGCGGGAAGGCGACCCCGATCAGAAGCTCGACGAAATATGTCCCGACTCTCGAGCCTGTGAAGCTCCAGAACTGCTTCCGGACGGCCTGTCTTTCATTGTCGTTGTTCCGGAACACCCATTTTTTGTTGGGATAGAAGGCAAAGAGGACGCCTGCGATCCACCCGAGCGTGACCGCGACGATCCTGAGGACCGCTGCGTTCTTTATGTCTCTGCTGCCGCCCGCCGAGAATATCTGCCGGAAGAGCTCGGGGAGCGAGTTGCCGTCGGCGGCCCCGAGGTCGATCGAGAAGACCGCCGCGCCGCCGTATAGCACGGCGAGCCGCACGCCGTAGGCGACGACCGTCGTGAGCACACCCACGACCAGGTAGATGAGTATCTCTCTGTATTTATCGGGTAATCTCTTTTTCATATCCTGCTCCGTGGACCGTGCCGGTCAGTCAGTCCCTGCGGCTCCATACCGTCCCCGCGGGAGTGTCGGTGAGGACTATCCCCTCGGCGAGCAGCTCGGCGCGGATGCGGTCGGCCTCGGCCCAGTTCTTCGCCTTTTTGGCGGCGGCGCGGGCCGCTATCCTCTCCTCTATCGATCTGATCTCCGGATCGTCGGAAAAGCCCTGTACGGCTTCCGGTGCCGCCGCGGCTTTTTCCTTTTCGGCCTCATCCGCGATCTGCGCCGCTGCCTTCTCTTCTAGACCGAGCATCAGCACGGTGTCGAAATCTCTGACGGCGGCAAGCCTTGTCGCGGGAGACACCGGGGATTTCAGGGCATCGTAGAGCGCGGTGACGGCAAGCGAGGTGTTGAGATCGTTGTCGAGAGCGTCGGTGAAGCGCTTCTTCAGAGCTGCCAGCGCTTCGGTGTCCGGCTCCTTATCCGCAGATGTTTCTGCCTCGCGGATGAGAGATGCGACCCTGGACACCAGCTTTCTGTATGAAGCCGAGGCGTTGTCGAGATTATCGTAACAGAAGACAAGATTCTTACGGTAGTGAGACTGCAGGCAGAAGAAGCGGTAGGCGAGCGGGTCGTATCCCTTCGACTCGAGCAGCGAGACGGTGAGGAACTCGCCCGACGACTTGCTCATCTTGCCCGACGCAGTGTTGAGATGATGGACATGCATCCACCAGTTGCACCACCCGTGACCGAGGAATGCCTCGCTCTGGGCGATCTCGTTTGTGTGGTGCGGAAAGGCGTTGTCGATGCCTCCGCAGTGGATGTCGAGCCTCTCTCCGAGATATTTCATCGCAATGCAGGAGCACTCGATGTGCCATCCGGGATATCCAAGCCCCCAGGGGCTCTCCCACTTGAGCTCCTGATCCTCGAACTTTGATTTGGTGAACCAGAGTACGAAATCTGCCTTGCTGCGCTTGTTTTCGTCGGCCTCGACTCCATCTCTGACGCCCACTTCGAGGTCTTCCTCGGTAAAGCCGTGGAAGACGTAGTATTTATCGAGCTTTGACGTGTCGAAATAGATATTTCCGCCCGCCTCGTAGGCATACCCCTTTTCAAGCAGCGCGGAGATGACGCGGATGAAATCGTCTATGCAGCCGGTCGCCGGCTGGACGGTCTCGGGAATGCGTATGTTCAGCTTTTTGCAGTCGGCAAAGAAGGCGTCGGTGAAGAAGGCGGCGATCTCCATGACGCTCTTGTGCTCTCTCTTCGCGCCTTTGAGCATCTTGTCCTCTCCGGTGTCGCCGTCGGACGTCAGGTGGCCGACGTCTGTGATGTTCATCACGCGGTCGACGTCGTATCCCGTGTAGCGGAGATACCGGTCGAGGATATCCTCCATCATGTAGGTGCGGAGGTTTCCGATGTGGGCGTAGTGGTAGACGGTCGGGCCGCAGGTGTAGATCTTCACCTTCCCCGGCTCGTTCGGTACGAACACCTCTTTTTTATGACTCAGCGAATTATACAGATTAAGTGGCATTTCCTGTTCCTTTCGCCGCGCATCTCCCCGCGGGGACGCGGCGCTTCATTACTTTTTCCAGGCGCGGTCTATCAGCGACCTCGCGACCGACATCAGGTGGTATCCCACGAATTCCGACGAGGCCTTCGGCAGATGCCTCGTGCGGCACTCGAAATTGAAGGTGCCGGAGTAGCCGATATCGCAGAGCGCGCGCATCACGCCGTCCCAGTCGGCGGTCCCGAATCCGGGGATGAGGTGGGCGTCGATATGTCCGCCTACGTTGTCGTTGAGGTGCAGCCCCATCAGCCGGTCTCCGAGGGCGGTGATGCCGAGGTACTGATCGACCTCCGACAGATTGGCGTGCCCGGTGTCCCAGCAGTTGCCGCATCCCAGTTCGTCGGCCAGGGCGATGATATGCTCTGGCTGCGCACCGTAGCGCATCCTGCCGTCGGCGTAGTAGTTCGGCATATTCTCGATAAGCAGCTTCACGCCGTATTTTTCCGCCTTCTCGACGAGAGGCGAGAACCAGTCGATATTCTTTCTGAAGCTGAAATCAAGGTCGTCCTCACGCTCGGGCGTGTGCTTCGGGTGGACGACTCCGCGCTTCATTCCGATGATCGAGGCGAGCTCGATCCCGTCGAGGATACATTCCTTCAGGCTGCCGGGGCCTCTGACATTATGGAACGGCAGATGTCCGAAGGAGACGTCGAAACAGTGGAGCGCGGCGAGCTCTGCAGCCTCGGCTCCCTTCTCTCTCCAGTCGGGGGAGCCGATGAACCATTCGGTGTCGAAGTCGACGCCGTCAAAGCCGCATCCGGAAAGCCTGGCGAAGGTCTCGCCGAGCGTCTGCCTTCCGTCCCGGAATGTGCCGGTAAAATTGAGATTGCATGTGATCCTGAAACCGCCGTACATTGTCTGACAAACCCTCCGGAGCCGGGCGGAAGCCTACCCGCCGGGCCGCGCCGGGGCAGCCGGGGAATGATCCGTGCATCCGCCTATTTAATCAGTAAATATTATATCAAATAAAAGAATAGTTGTCAATAAATAATGGAGACATGAAGAAAAAAGCGGCACGCAAGTCGTGTCCGCATTCCGTACACACCTCAGTCAAAGCCGGCTTTTGTAGACTGCCGGAAGGTTTTTCTTGATTTTTTAGCACAAAAGAGTTATAATAAAGGTTAACTTACTGTTTCTTCCCGCCGCAGTACGGCGGGCAAACACAGTCATTTGCAGATGGGAGGACACAAAGAAACAGAAATGAAAAACAGAACCTCAAGATCTATGACAAGAGAACAGATCATGAAGCTGGTGCTCACCGGCATCCTTGCGGCAGTAGTGGTGGTGCTCCAGTACTTTTCGAGTTACATAAAATTCGGCCCGTTCTCGATCACGCTCGCTCTGGTTCCCATTATCGTGGGGGCTGCGATCTGCGGGCCGCTCTCAGGAGCTTTTCTGGGACTCGTATTCAGCGTTATAGTGCTGATATTCGACGCCGCGGCGTTTCTTGCCGTAGATCCGTTCGGGACCGCTCTCACGGTACTTCTCAAAGGTACTCTTGCCGGACTTGCCTCAGGCCTTATATACCGCGCACTGAAAGTGATACCCGGCACGGATTCGGTCGGAAAATGGAAAACGATGCTCAGAGTCTTTATCTCAGGCATAGCCTGTCCCATAGTCAACACGGGGATCTTCACCGCCGGATGCTTCCTGTTCTTCATGCCGACAATAAACGGATGGGCAGCATCCGCCGGCTTTGAAAGCGGGGCCAGATATCTCTTTATCGGAATGATCGGGGTAAACTTCCTCGTCGAGTTCGCGACCGTCGTCCTGCTGAGCCCGCTGGTCGTAAGACTCATCGGGATCGCAGCCAACCGCAGAAAGGTCTGACCGATGGACCGGCGCCGCCCCGTTATAGCGATCTGCACCTCGATGAACGATACGGAGTCGCAGATCCGGCTGAACAGATCCTATTTCCACGCCGTCTTTTCAGCCGGCGGACTCCCGGTAGGTCTCCCCTTTTCCGGTACCGAAAAGGAAGCCCGCGAGTTTTTCGGTTCGCGTTTTTATGACGGAGTTCTCTTCGCCGGCGGCGTCGATGTCGACCCGCACAGGTACGGCGAGGAGATCACGGGCGAGGGCGTCGAGATCTGCGAAGACCGGGACCGCTTCGAACTTGAATTTGCGAAGCTTCTGCGTGACACCGAAGTTCCGGTCCTCGGCATCTGCCGGGGGATCCAGCTCATAAACGTCGCATACGGAGGGACGCTCCACCAGAACATAGCCGGGCACCGTCAGGATGAGCCCGGGATCGAGACCCCGTTCTCGGACAGGGTCGTGCCCGGAAGCTTCCTTGAGGAGCTCGTCGGGAGCGGAAGCACTCCCGTCAACAGCTTTCACCATCAGGCGGTGAAAGATCCTGCGCCCGGATTTTCCGTTTCCGCGGTCTCCGAAGACGGGATGATCGAGGCCATCGAGCCCTCCGTCAGAGGCGGAAGGTTCCTCCTCGGGGTACAGTGGCATCCCGAACTCTTCTGCGACCGGCTCGCGAGCTCAAGGGCGATCTTCGAAGCTTTCGTCGACGCCGCACGCAGGTACGGCGAAAAGACCGCCGCGGGACTAAAGATCTGAAAGGACGGAGATCTGAAATGGACAGCATCACCGAAGTAGTCGTAATGAATGTGGTGATGGTTTACGACATGAAGGCGGACAGCGTCCTCCTTCAGAACCGCACGCGCAAGTGGAAGGGCGGGTGCTTCCCCGGAGGCCATCTCGAAAACGGGGAAACGGTTTTAAATTCAGCCGTAAGAGAAGTGAAGGAGGAGACCGGCCTCGACGTGACGGACCTGGTCCCCTGCGGACTCGTCCACTGGAACAAGAGCGGCGGACGCCACGAGCTCATCTTCTGCTACAGGACCTCGCATTTTTCCGGGACGCTCTCTCAGTGCGACGAGGGAGTTAACTACTGGGTAAAACGCACGGACCTGGTCGCCGAACCGCTCGCCGGATGGTTCAGGGAGCAGCTGCCGGTCTTCTTCGGCCGGAGCTTCGCTGAGCTTTCGCACATATATGACGAAACGACGGGCGGTCATCCGATGACGCTCCACACACAGTTCCCGCTGCCGTCTGCCGACGCCCTTCCGGGCTTCGACAGCTTCCCCGAGAACTCCGACTGACGGCTCTGCCGGCCCTACCATCTCAGCTCATGGACTTCATAAAAAAGACATTATTCAGGACTGCTGTGTTCTTCACCGTTATCGTGTCCGTCTTCAGCCTTGTCATAATGCTGATCTATTCGGGTAACGAGGAAGGCGCGAACCTTTCCGCCCTCAGGGTATTCCTGATCCTTCCCTTTTCGCTGCTCCTCGGTGCAGCGGAGACGGTCAGACGGGACACACGGCTGTCCGCGCCTCTCAAGCTGCTCATACACGCTCTGCTCACGGTACCGTCGGCCTATCTTCTTCTGGTGCTTCCGGCCGATTCCGACTCCGGCGCGAAGAGTTCCGACAGATTCATGCATTTTATATTCACCGCGCTGATCTACGCGGTCGCGGCGCTCGCCGTTTTTCTCATCGGAAAAGCCGTAAGGAATACGGTCGAGGAGGACAAAAAGTACAGAAAATAACGCGGGACGGATATCGAACGCCGGGCGAGCGATCTCCTGCATGACACCTCTGTAATTCAGTGTCCGCGTTCACAGTCCGTCAGTCACACATACGATATCCGGGCGGCCCGAATAGGCGGGCCGCCCGGATATCGTTTATTCACATCATTTCATCATTGTCCTGCCGACGCCTTACGGTCGAGCCTCCGGTTGCGGAACCAGAGGCAGAGGTCTGCACCGACCATGCAGAAATTCAGCACGTAGAAGAATAGCACATACCACTTTTCGGAAAAAGAAGCCATGTATACGGGATTCGTGAGTTTAGCAGCGATCCCAGCGGTGTATCCGATCGGGATAAGGCAGATGAATAACGCGCTCTTGCCTTTCGCGGTGCGCGCCCTGTAAGACTTTATCACGCTAAGCGGCCACGAGGCCCCGAAGCTTACTATCATCGCTATCTCAAGTATTTCCGGCAGCATGAGAAACCTCCGACCATATCCGTTCCGCTCCGGCTCTCAGGCCCTCGGCGGCTTTCTCAAGTCCCGACGACCCGAGTATCCCGAATGCCTCGCCGAGGTTAGGAGCCCTGCCTTTCAGGTCATGTGAATCCGAACCCAGCAGAGCGACGTCCCCCGACTTTATGAGTCTGAGAGCATGACGCCGTGTCTTTTTGTCGATGACGTATTCGGCGTTCATCTGCACCATGACCGGCATGCGGCGTATCATTTTGATGTTTGCGGCCGACGTCATCGGGTCATACCTCTCGAGATGTGCTATGACCGGACGTATGCCGCGGGTCTCGATGAGCCCGTCGATATCCTGGAAGACGCGAACGCTCCAGTCGCGCCACGGAAGTTCGAGCAGCAGATAGTGCGTTCCCTCATAGCACAGCTCGCGGATGAGTTTTTCATGCTGTATGCCGATATGATAATAGACCTCGGCGCCGAGGCATGTCTTCGGGAGCTTTTTTCCGGTCTCGGCTGTGTATTTTTCGACCGCGAGAAGGAGTCTCTCATAAGCGGCGGCGCGCCTCGAGATGAACTCCCCGGCGGGTTCCGAGGGATAGTAGTGGGGCGTCAGGCAGACCCGCGTGACCCCGGCTTCGGCTGAGGCGGCGAGCATCCCGAGCGACATTTCGGCGTCACTGCTGCCGTCGTCGATCCCCGGAAGCATATGGCAGTGTACATCAATGAGATCCATCGTCGTTCAACCTCCGTGCCGGAATCTTCCGGGAGAAGCGGACATCAGTCCTGACCTTCTTCTCCTCCGTACCGGGCGCCTGACTCGGCGGCGTATCTGCCGTATTTGCCGGCACTGCCGTACTTTCCGTACTTCCCGTACTTTCCGTATTTGCCGTATTTTCCGATACTGTCGCGGTCGTTGTTGATCATCACGAAACCGAGGATCTCGGTATTGGTGAACTGAAGCTTCTGGACCGCCTGTCTGACGAGGGCCTTGCCCGATTGTCCGGACATGACGACGAACACGATGCCGTCGAGCGCGCGGCTGACGTTCAGCGCGTCGGAGACCTCGTTCACGGGCGGAAGGTCCATGATTATGTAGTCGAGCATCTTGCCGAGCGACGATATTATCCCGGCGGTCTTGTCATCACCCAGCAGTTCAGACGGATGCGCCGGCAGGCTGCCGCTCGTTATGACCATGAAGTTCGGATGGATCTCCGACTTCTGTATGACGCTCTCGGTCTGGCCCATCAGCAGTTCGGAGAGTCCGGGAGCCTTGTTGAGTCCGAGCCTTTTCGCGATGGTGGGAAGGCGGAGGTCGGCGTCTATAAGCAGGACTTTCGAGCCCTGGAGCGCCAGAGTGTAGGCGAGATTTATGGCGCAGAGGGATTTTCCCTCGGAGCCGTTGGCGCTCGTGACGCCGATCGTCTTGCAGCCCTTCACCGACGCCAGCGCGAAGCCTATGCTCGTCCTGAGCATCTTGTACGCCTCGGCGGCGTTGAAGTTAAGATTTTCGCAGATGTATTCCCGGTCGCGAAGGTAGTCGGCCGTGACGTCCGTCTGTATGTTCTTACTGTTTTTCTTCTTCATAGTGAGAGCCTCCGGCTTTCTTTACGTAGATGTTCGGGATGACTGCCAGCACCGGATACTTGTAATTCTCGGTGATATATTTTTCATCGTGGATCTTGTCGTCGAGAATATCGAAGACGATCACGACCGCGGCCATCACCACGAATCCGAGCAGGGCGCCTATGATCACGTATTTCGATACCGACGGGCTGCTCTTCTCACCCGATGCGAAAGGCTCGTCCACCAGCTTGACGCGTGCGCCGTCGACTACGTCGGCGATCTTGTCGGGAAGCACCGCGGTCAGTCCCCTGGCGATGAGCTCCGCGTCCTCGGGAGAGCCGGCCGTGACCGTTATCTTGAATATCTCGGTCGATTCGACGCTCGCCGCGCTGATCATCTTCGCGAGCTGCCTGTAGGTGTAGTCGACTCCGGTGTAGTCGATGACCTGCTCAAGCGTCGAACGCGTCTTCATGATGACGGAGTATGTCGAAACCAGGCTCTTTGCCGCCGAGATCTCGGTGGTGGAATATGATGTGGAACCGCTCTCGCTCTTGTTGTTGACGTACATCATCGCCGTCGCCTGATACGTCGGGGAGATGATGAATTTCGCGTAAACGAACGCGATGAGCGCTCCGGCTACCGCAACCACGAGAATGATGGCGATATTCTTCCACAGGACCTTTAGCAGGTGGACGATGTCGATCTCGACTTCGGTATTCCCTTTTTCGTTGTTCATCTTGTGCTGAATGCCTTTCTTCGCAATCTTTCTTTATTTCTTTGATAAAATAAGCTGAAACGGTCAGGTCTTCCGGCGCCCGAGGGCTGCCGGGTCATTTCCTCGCGTCGAGAGAGAGGTCGGTATAGATCGGGGTGTGATCGCTGCCGGTCTGCACGGCGGGGGTCCTTATGACGTCGTAGGTCAAGAAGCGGACTCCGTTCTTCCCGAATATGTGGTCGATGCTCGCCCCTGTCCCCGGAATGCCCGACGCGTATGAATAAGAGGTCTTGTATCCGGCCTTGATCTTCTTTTCCGCCGTGGCCTCGGAATCAGCGAATCCTGCCTCTGTGAGTCTGGCAAACGGAGCCGACGACGCGGTGAAGTTGCAGTCGCCGTTGACCGTCATCGGGATCTCTCCGTATTTTGAGGTTATCCTCGCGGCGACATCGAGGATCTGGCGCACGTTGTCGAGCCTCCAGGCGGCGGCGATCGCGGAGCGCTCGCTGTCGGTCATATTCTCGTAACCGGAGTATTTGGCGCTGCAGACCGCTCCGTGGAAGTTGATCATCGCGAATCTGCCGCCTTCGGTATCGAATACAGCCCAGCAGAGCGACTTCGTGTTCGTGCCGGTGTACCGGCCGTCGAGCCATTCGACGTCGGCTTCGACGAGGTCGAGCTTCGTAGAATCGTAGATGATCGGGGTGTAGTTGTATGTCGACGTTCCGGTGTGCATCTGCTTCGCGTACCTGTAGTTCGTGAACTTCGACATGAAGGGCTTTATGATGTTCAGATGGACGGTCTTGTCGCTCTCCTGGAGCGAGAGGATCTCGGGCCTGTATTCCTCGATGACCTCGAGGGCGTCGGCGGCGACTCCCACCGAGCAGCCGAGATTCCAGCTGAAGAGACGGAGCAGAGCCCCTTCTGCGAGCGGCGGACGGTTGTCCTCGAGCTTTCCGTCATATCGCAGCGAGCTGTCGACGGAAAGCGTCCCGCCGGAACTGCCCGCGACGATAGTATCGACGAAATACTCGGCAGCGGCGCCCGTGGCGTAGTCTGTGATACCCAAAATGACTATCTTCCTTCCCACCGTTCTCACGGTGTAGAGTGAAGGATCTCCGCCCGCCTCGAGCTCGGCATAGGCGTCGCGGCTCTCCTTCCGGTTCGTGTATCCCACGAGTATCTCGGGTTCGTCGTTCACGATGATCTGCCCTTTGAGCTCGCGGCTCACGAAGTCCTCTTTGATGCTGTTTTTCCAGGTGTCCGGGCAGGCGGCCTTGAGCGCCTTGTTTACTGTCACCGCGGCATTGACGGCGTATTCACCGGCATCGGACGGTCTGATTATGGCGTAGGCGTCGGCCCCGCCTGCGATCACGAGCCCGGAAGGGGATGTGTCAGCGGCCGTCGTATCGCCGGGCGGCGCGGATGTGAGATCCGGGACTCCGCCTCCTTCCGCGCATGAAGAGCACTGGAGCAGCATAATGAGCATGAGCGCCAGCGATGCCGCGGACGCGGTCAGAGAGTGCTTGCGAAATAACAATTATGATCCCTCCGATTTGTTTTGAATTGTGAACAGCCGGAAACAGTGCGGCTGAGCCGTCCGTGTCACCCGGCGGCCTTTCCGCCGCAGACGGCGCACTCGCGCGTCTTGCCGTCGGCCGCGGCCTCTTCGACGGTCCCGCTTAACAGCGGCGAGGAGGCGGAGATCCTGCCGCATCCGGGGTCGATGTGCCATACCGTCCCTCCGGACGTCCAGTAGCACTTCGGCGAGCCGTCGGCGAACGTCTCGGGCCGGAAGGCGGTCTCTTCCGCGGCGGCTATCATGGCCTCGATCTCCGATATCTCTTCGGGAGATACCGGCCTGCCTGCGTAAAAATCGTCATCGGAATAGGGGGAGCACGAGACGAATATCATGAAGATCAGCGAAAGTATCAGCGCCGCCGCGAGAAGCGGGGCGGAATGAAAATTGCCAGGGTGTCTTGCCCACATATCGTGTCCTTTCTTAATTATCCGGCAGTATACGGCCGTGCGGGACTGCGCCCGCCGGCCCCGCCTTCCCTGTGGGCGAGAAAGGCTTTGGATCCTATATCGGTACGGCGGACCGCCGCCGTCCGTTCGTGTCAGCTGTTTTCCTGATATTCTCCCGAGAAGAGCTCGAAAAGCTCCCTCCGCCGGGCGGAATATTCGTAGGCGCCTTTGTAGTCGGCGCCGTCGCGGCACAGCGCCTCGAGGTCGTGGAAGAGAAAATATCTCATAGGAGCGGGCAGCCGGTCGCTTCCGGCGTCGAGCTCGGACAGTATCGCGGCGGCTTCCTTCCGCTTTCCGGAACGGAGCATGAGACGCGCGGCTATGTGCCTTCGGAAGGCGTCGGCGCGTCCCGAGTTCAGATATCCCGAGGAGACGGCGTCCGGGAGCGGCTCCCTCCCCTCTGCGGTCAGCCGCAGGAAGAAGTAGTAGAGCGTGAAGGGATCGTCGAGTCCGGCGGGCGTGTCGCCGCCGTTCGACGCCGCGTTGTCGAAAGAGGGGACGATATCGGCTATGCACGACGAATAAGCCGCGCTGACGGCAGCCTCGTGGCTGTCGGGCCTCTGCGTGTATACCGATCCGAAGAGATCGGAAGCGCGGCGCAGGCTGCCTTCCGAGAAAGCGTCCTTCGCCTGCTCGAAATCACACAGACGGAGCTCCTCGTCTATATCGGGATCGGATTCCCCGGCGCAGACCGATTCGGTGAAGTCATGGCAGATATCCCTGCACTCCGAGTATCCGCCTTCCTTTCTCGCGGTCTTTATGAGCGGAAGTATTTCGGCTTTTTTGAGCAGCCTGCGCTCGGCGTCGTCCGCCAGAAGATATCCGGGCGAGACACCGAGCCTTCCGGCTATGTATGTCAGCGTCTGGAGCGACGGGACCGCCGCTGAATGCTCGATCCTGCTGATCATGTTCCTGGTGACGCTGCCTCCGGCGAGCTCCTTCTGCGTGAGCCGGTTCTTTATCCTGAGCTCGCGTATCAGATCGCCTACGCTCATTTTTTATTCTGGGAGAAGATCGAGAAGAGCCCCTGCGGCTGTTTCTGCCTGCCGCCCGTGTTCAGAGAGTTGCGGAGCCGTCTGTTTTCCGCCCTCAGGCTCTCTATGGTGTCGAGGAGCTCCTTTTCGCGCCTTGCGCTCTGCTCCGACGCCAGTTCCGCCCGCGTCTCGTTCAGCTGCCGCTCGAGTTCCGCCTTTTCGGAGGCGATGCTCATGCGGTCTGAGAGCTCGGAATTCCTTCCCGACATCTCCGCGGCGAGGCGCTCGACGCTCTCGCGGAGCTCCGACTGTTTTCTTGCCGACTCCGCCGCGAGACGCCCGAGTTCCGAGCCCGCCTTTTCGGCTTCGGCCTCAGCCTCCCTCAGCTTTTCGAGAAGCGCGGACTTCTCTTTCTCCGCGGCCTCCGCCGCGGACTTCAGCCGGTCTTCGAGTTCTTTTTCCCTGGAGGCGGCCTCCGCCGCGGCCGATTCAAGCTTTTCCTTCAGCCCGGTGCTTTCCGAGTTTGCCTCGTTCAGCGCGGACGACAGCCTTTCGTTTTTCCCGCGCTCGAGCTTAAGCAGCGACTCGGCCTTTTCGCGTCCCGCTTTTTCGGCTTCGAGGGCGGAGCGGAGCGAGGCGAGCTTCTCGGACTCGTCCTTAAGGCTCTTTCTGTAGAAGTCGGCGTCGTCTTCGGCGTCGGAGATCCTCCCGGAGAAGGCGGCGTCCGACTCGGCGATAAAGCGGTTGACCGCCGACACGCGGTATCCGAACAGCTGTCTGCCGAACCCCGACGAGTCGGTCGTGCCGTGTTCTTTTCCCTTTTCGGCCCCTCTGGCCTGACGCTTGCCGGACATCGCACACACCTCCATGATGAACTATAGAGATATTATATATCAAATATACCGCTTTGTCAAGAACAAACAAGCGCCCCCGGCCCATTTTCTGCGGCGCTTTCCGGCAGAGCGGAAAACCGGCCCCGGCGGATTTTTATTTACAATCAGTTTGAAATAGTGTATAATAATCTGGCGCCGGGGAGTCCCGGCGCGGCAAAGTCAGACGACGGAGGTCGGGTGCAAAAATGAAGGAACTCGTCGAAAAAATAAAAAAGGAAGCGGTGATGATGCCGGGCGGGGTCGTCATCGTATCAGGATTTCTGAACCACCGCATGGATACCAGGCTGATCGATGCCTTCGGTGCAGAATTCTACCGCATATTCAGGGACACTGCCCCCACGCTCATCCTCACAGTGGAGGCGTCCGGCATCGGGATAGCCTGCATGACGGCCAGGTATTTCGGCGTCGACGTCCTCTTCGCCAAGAAATCGCAGTCGAGGAATCTCAGCTCCGAAACATACTCGTCGATGGTCAGGTCATTCACAAAAGGAATGGTATTCGAAGTCAAGGTCGACAAGGCCCTCATAAGCAGCTCCGACAGAGTCCTCCTGATCGATGATTTCCTCGCCGACGGCGAAGCCCTGAGCGGCCTTACCGACATTTGCAGAAAAGCCGGCGCGACGGTCGTCGGAGCGGGGGTGTGCATTGAGAAGTCCTTCCAGCCGGGCGGACGCAAGATCCGCGGCGAGGGCATAAATCTCCACTCTCTGGCCGTCGTAGGCCTCGATGAGGCCGGAAGAACGCTCGTTTCAGAGGGAGATTGAGTTTTGAGCGCGCTGATCCTGAAGGTCGTCGCGTCGCTCACGATGCTTCTCGACCACATCGGATACTGCTTCTGGAACAGGTTCCCCGCAGATGAGGAATTCAGGATAATAGGCCGGATAGCCTTCCCGCTGTTCGCCTATATGATCGCATCGGGATACCGCCGCAGCAGAAGGCCGGCAGTCTATCTCGCGAGGCTCGCTGCCTTTGCCGTGATTACAGAACCGTTTTACAATTACTGTTTTTACGGTCATTGGGTGCACTCGGGCGGGATCAACGTCCTTTTCACTCTCGGCATCGGTCTTTTGGCACTGATGGCCGGAGATCTGATAAGAGAAAAGTATACGAAAGACAGGTTCGGCCTGCTTCCGCTTGCCACCGCCATTCTCTTTGCGCTCGCCGCCGAGAAGCTGGGGACCGACTACGGGATGTACGGCGTGATCCTGATCTTTCTCTTCGATCTCGCCGAGCGGACATTCGGGAGCGCTGAGGAGGTGCGGGGCGACCCGAAGAGATCCGCCGCCAGGGCGGCCGTGATCGCGGCGGTCTGTGCGGCGTTCGGAGCGAGATTCCTCCTTGTTTATCTTCCGCCGGCGCTCATTGCCGGCCTCACGGGAGGCGCGGCGCCGAAACTCCCCGGCTCGTGGGAGATGACGCAGATGTGGAGCGCTCTTTCCGCTCTCTTCATCATACCCTACAGCGGAAAGCGAGGCGTCACGATAAACAACAGATTCCTGCGTGCGGTCTATCAGTATTCATTCTACGCCTTCTATCCGGTGCATCTGCTCGTGCTCGGGCTGATATGCCGCTGAACAGTTTCAAAAAAAGGCCTCCGGTGTTATCTGCCGTGAGGTCTTTTTTCTTCGTCGGATCGTCAGGCGTCATTCCTGATCTTTATGAACACGAGCTCGGGACGGTTGCCGAATCTCGGCGCGGGTCCGTTGTTCGCGAGGCCTCGGCTGACGATCAGCCTGCCGTCGGTCATGCCCTGCGCGTATTTCGGGAAGAATCCCTGTCCCGGCGCGAAGAATGGGTGACCGAATATCCTCCACTGCCCTCCGTGAGCGTGCCCCGAGATGATAAGGTCGATATCGAGATCCCGCAGGTAGGCGGGATAGTATTCGGGGTGGTGCGAGAGCAGCACTTTGAATCCCGGCAGCGCGGCAAATCTTTCCGCCCAGAGAAGATCCGGCGGAGGCGTCTTTCGCAAGTGCGCCTGCCTCATCGGTCCTTCCTCGTACACGTAGCCCGACGTAAGGCCGCCGATCGTAAGCCCGCGGAATTCAGCCGAGGAGTCGTCGAGGATCGTGACGCCCGATGCGGCCGCCGCCTCCTTCACCCGCGCGTGCGACATCCGCTCGTGGTTCCCGAGCGACATAAAGACGGGGGCCGCCGCCGCGGCCGCGGCGAAGAAGTCGCAGGTCCCGGGTGCATCGGGCATGTGTCCCTTCGTCACGTCGCCGGGAATCAGTATGACGTCGGTACCCGCCTCCTTCACGGCGGAGATCAGATGCTCCCAGGGGGAGCCGTGTATGTCCGCGATCACAGCCGCGGTGATCTCTCCGTCGACCGGAGCCTTTACCACGTATTCGGTGATATCTGTCTTTCTTTCCAATCCGGCGCCTTACCTTTCCGTGTCGCTCCCGCCGGAAGGCGCCGCGATGCGGGATGACCTTCCCAGAGAGACGATATAATCGCACGCCGATGCGTCCATGCGCCGGAGAAGCGCCCTGCGGGAAACGCGGCGCCCTTCGCCCTGCAGCATCTTCCGGACGCCGGTCGAGCTGATTCCGGAGAACTCCGGATCGGACGGAAGGAACACCGTCTCGCAGCCTCCGGCTTCTCTGTTGAATTCGTATTGAGGGAGCTCGTATCTGAGATCGGACGCGTTCCGTATCCCCTTCACTATCGCGCACGCTCCGGTCTCACGGAAGAGCTCGTACGTCATGCCGGGGCAATAGATCACCTTTACCCGCCGGAGGCCGGAAAGGGTGAGCTTCGCTATCTTCACTCTCTCCTCAGCTGAGAACATGTATTCCTTTCCGCTGTTGTTCATAACGGCGACGACGACCCTGTCGAACAGCGTCAGCGCGCGCGTGACGACGTTTTTGTGCCCCAGGGTGAACGGGTCGAAGCTCCCGGGGATCAGCGCAGTCTTCATTCTGCCTCCTCCACTTTTTCCGTTTTCGCTTCAGCTTCTGCGTGCGCGCGGCCGGCAGGGCCGGCGTCCGCGTCTGTGCTCCTGTCCGCGGCAGGCACAGCGGGTGTGAGGAACACGGTATACGCCTTCCCGTACTTCGCCTCCCGCACGACGTCGTACAGCCGGAGGATCTCACCGTCCCCCAGTATGTCGCTCCGCCCGGCGGCTTCGCATACGATCAGCGCTCCGGGAGCCGCGATGCCGGCGGCGGCTGCCGACAGGAGAGTCTTCCTCATGAGTCCCGCGGCGTACGGAGGATCGATGAAAACAAGTCCGAAGGCGCCGTTCCCTCCGCGGCGGCGCGACAGCCAGTCAATGACGTCCGCCCTTATCACGTCGAGCCGCTCTCCGACTCTCGCCCCCGCGGCGTTCTTTTTTATCACCGCGGCGCACTCGGGAGAGATGTCGACCGCGGCCGCGTACGCGGCGCCCCTCGACAGAGCCTCGACGGCCAGCTGCCCCGATCCCGCGTAGAGATCGAGCACCCTTGCCCCCCTGACCCTGTCTCCGACGGCCGAGAACACGGCTTCCTTGGCCCGGTCCGACGTCGGTCTCGTCCCGGTGCCCGCCGGCGCCTCAAGCTTTTTTCCTCTGGCGCTTCCGGTTATAACTCTCATTCTTTCTCTTTCTCCGCTTTCTGTTCCGCGTGAGCGTCGGTCCCGTGAAAATACGCGAAGACAGACGCCGCGTCGGACGCAGATATGCCCCGCACTCCGGCGAGTTCTTTTTCACCGGCCGCCCTGACGCCCGCGAGCCCTCCGAAGGCGGCAAGCAGCGCCGATGCCTTCGCCGGCCCTATCCCGTCTATCTTTTCGAGCGACGACCGCCTCAGCGTCTTCCGCTTGCCAGCCGTCATCCTGCTCACAGTGAAACGGTGTATCTCTTCCTGTATCCTGTATATGAACACGAAAAGGTCGCGGTCGCCGGCGATGTCGCACTCGCCGTCCGGGGTGACCAGGGTCCTTGTGCGGTGGTTCCCGTCCTTGACCATTCCGGCGCAGGGGATGTCGAGACCGGCCTCCCTCAGAGCCTCAAGCGCGACCGCAAGGTGCCCCGCTCCGCCGTCGACAAGTATCAGGTCGGGCATGACGCAGAGCGACATGTCGCCCTGCTTTTCGCCGCTGAGATACGCGAGCCTGCGCGAGAGCGCCTGCTTCATCGCGGCGTAGTCGTCGGGGCCGTCCAGGTCCTTGACCGAGAACACTCTGTAGTCTCTCTTGCGGAACGCTCCGTCCTCGGAGACGATCATCCCGGCGGTGATCTGCTCGCTGCCGAAGTTCGAGATGTCGTACGCCTCGATCCTCGACGGCAGAGCCTCGAGCGCCAGGAGCGACGCAAGTCCCGCGGCGACTCTCTCGTCT
Organism: Clostridia bacterium; assembly: GCA_017454675.1. GTDB lineage: Bacteria > Bacillota > Clostridia > Oscillospirales > CAG-272 > CAG-390. The sequence continues at coordinate 25,316 of JAFTCN010000037.1, read as the reverse complement.
CTGCCCCGGCGCCTGCTCTCACGCTCCGCAGCCAGCGCCGCGTTCTCCTCCGCCATGACGCACAGCTTTTTCTTTTCGCCGCGCTGCGGCAGGGCGACCGGGATCTGCGCCGGCTTCTTTCCTCCGCCCTGCGCCGCGTTCTCAGCGGCGAGCCCCCTCAGGTAGTCCGAGAGCAGCACGGCGTCGTCTTCGCAGAAACCGGTGCCGAGAAGGAGCTCGGGCGGTATGTCGGTCGAGCCGGCGTAGTGCTCGGCAAGCAGGCTCATCGCTGCGCCCCTTATGTCGGGCACCGACGAATCGATGATATAGTCCACGGCGTCGGTCAGCGCGCCGCCTCTTATCCTCAGGACCGACAGCGCGGAGAGGCCGCTGTTCTCTCCCGTCGCCGCCACGTCGCGGGAGATGTCGGGCGAGGCGACGGTCTTCTGCCGTTCGACAAGGCTGTCGAGCGCCCGCAGGGTGTCCCTGCAGACGGCCGCCGCCTCGTACCGCTCGGCTTCGGCATATTCGTACATCTTCCGTTCGGCCGTCTTTCTTACTTCGCCGATGCCCCCCCGGAGCATCGCGCCCGCCGACTTCACGCGCTCGGCGTAGTCGGAGGGATCGACGTTCCCGGTGCAGAGCCCGCAGCAGCGGCCCATCTGGTAGTAGATACACGGCCTGCCGCGTCCGATGTCATCGGGAAACTTACGCCTGCACGACGGCAGACCGAATGTCCTGCAAACGACCGACAGCAGCGAATACGCGGCAGAAGTCCCGGAAAACGGCCCGAAGTAGCTTCCTCCGTCGTTCAGCCTCTTGCGCGTGACCGCCGGGACCGGGTATTCCCCGGCGGTGAGCTTGATGTACGGATAGGATTTGCAGTCCTTGAGCTTGATGTTGTATTTCGGGGAATACCGCTTGATGAGGGTGTTCTCGAGCGTCAGAGCCTCTATCTCGCTGTCGCACACCATGCACTCGAACGACCTCACCGAAGAGACCATCCTCTCGGTCTTGCCGTTCTTTTTTCCGTCTCTGAAATACTGTGAGACGCGGTCGCGCAGGTGTCTTGACTTGCCCACGTAGATGATCCGCCCGCCGGCGTCCTTCATGAGATAGACTCCGGGGGTGAGCGGGAGTCTCAGCGCTTCCTCGAGGAGCCCGCCGCGTATTCCGTTCCTGTTTTCAATTTTTCCCGTTCCCGTATCGGCGGACAACTGCAAGCCCCCCAGTCACTCGTGACACTGTCATCATAAAAGGCGGATATCAACCCGCCTTTTACGAACCCGTTTTCCCTTTTATTCCGACAGTCCGCCGGAAATCAGTTTTTCGAGCCCGTCAACGGCGGCCTTTTCGTCGTCGCCGTCCGCTACGAGCGTGATCGTCATGCCCTGGGCTATCCCTATCGAGAGCACGCCGAGCAGGCTCTTCGCGTTGACCTTTCTCTCGTCCTTTACCACCCAGATCGAGCTCTTGTAGGAATTCGCCTTCTGGATGAAGAATGTGGCGGGTCTTGCGTGCAGACCGCCTTCGTTGACAACTGTTACATCGCGCTGGATCATTTTTTATGCCTTTCTGACTTGATAAAATAGTTTTTTATTTGATGCGTGCCCGGCTCAGCCCGCGGCCTGGAGCGGGCTCACATTCTTCACTTTGCCGTCGAACTGCGCGAGCCTGGTGTGGAGCGACATCTCCCTGCCGACCGCCACCGGTTCCCCGCCGGCGTCGAGCCTGCCCGCCGCCGAATCGGTAAGGACGCACTTCATGACGATGGTTATGTCGACGTATGTGTCGGCGGGATACGGGATCCCTACTATGCTCTCGCCCGCGACGCTCTCGATCCGCGACGGCACAACGTTGCAGCTCAGCACGGTTCCGATCACGTCGCCGTCACCGTTGCGCAGTTCAGTTCCCTCGGCGAGGCCGCCGACGGTCAGCTGCGCGACGTCGGCCTTTACGACCGACAGCTCCACCCGGAAGTCGTGCCTGTTTCCCGCCATCTTCTCGAGCGGTATGAACCGCAGCGCCGCGGCGAGGACTATCGCGGCGAGCGCGACGATCACGAAGACGTCGAGCACTCCGAAGCCGCGCCCCCTGAATGAGGAGCGTCTGCTGTTCTTTTCTTCTCTTTCTTTGAACGTACCCATTTCCGTCCCCACCTTCTCAGTCAGCGACTGTCAGCGAGCGGCAGCGTCCCTGCCCTTCGAAATCGGGCGTGATCACATAATAGACGGCTCCGACCGAGATCCTGACGCCTCCGGCCTCGAGCGCCCCGCGCGTCTGCAGCGCTTCGGCCGAGATCGTGAGCGTGAGGTCGGAAAGGTCGTCCGAATAGGCTGCCACGACGGCTCCGGAGGTCTCTGAATAGACGTACTCGCGGTGTTTTTCCTCTGTGGCGGACACGACTTTCCCGAGCAGTCTGCCGTCGGGATCGGTGACTTTGCCTCCCGCGGCGATGAGCCCGGCAGTGCCGGCGGGCACCTTCTCGAAGGTCACCCTGTATTCTATCAGAGCGCCCGCCGCCCGGCCGCTGCGGCCCGAGAACAGGCCGGGAAAATACGCGTAGACTATCATCGCGGCTGCTGCGACGAGAAGTATGATGATCGCCAGATCGATTATATTGAATTTTCCGCGGCTCTTCTTTTTTCGCGCGGGCGGCGCCTGCGCGAGGTCGGAAAGGGCGGGATCGGGCTCGGCGCTCCGCGCCGTGACGATCTCATCCCCGTATCCGGGATACGCGCCGCCGGACATGCCGGATGCGTTCATTCTGTCCTCATTTTCCATCGGTAGGGACCTTTCTGTAGGTGTCTTTTCCGCCGGTCTTGCGTCTTGCGTCCTCCGGCTCCGTCAGGAATAGTCGCTCATCTTTTCCCTGTCCTTGGTCTCGAAGATCAGGTCGGCGGATGCCGAGGCGAGTCCGGCGACGCAGCAGAACAGGAAGAAGACCCTGTAATTGTAAAGCGTATAGTCAAATACTCCCGAGACGAGCAGCGCCGTCACCGAGGCCGCGAACGAGGCGCACATGCTTCCCGGTCCCCGCCTCAGCGTCGGGCCGTTAGAACAGGCGAGCAGAGCTCCGGCGCATTTGCGGAAGAGCGCGATGCCCGAGAGGAAAAGCATGACGAGCGCCGGAAGTCCGGCGGTGAGCAGCAGCTGAAGGTATATGCTGTGTGAATGCGGGGCTCCCGTCGTTCCCGGGAGCGAATAGTTGAGATAAACGTTCCGGAAAGCGATGTCTCCGGCTCCTCCCCCGGTGAAGAGGAAGTCCCGGAGCGCGGTCACGCAGGCGTTCCAGATCCTGACGCGGTATCCGTTGGCGGTATCGGCGGCGGAAAACATGTACGAAAGCCTTTTCCCCACCGTCTGCGGGAAGGCGGCGGCGCACAGGCAGCCGGCAGACAGCGCGGCGGGAACTGCGGCAAGGCCGCGCGCAGACACGCATACACAGATCACGACCGCTCCGGCGGCAAGGCCGGCCCAGCCGCTTCGCGACCAGGTGAGCACGGAGCAGACGGCGACCGATGCCGACGACAGCAGCGACAGCGTCTTCATCCCGGCGTCCGCCCCGGAAACGAGGGGACGGAGGACCACGGGAAATGCCAGCGCGAGATAGGCAGCCAGCATGTTCGGGTTCTCAAACACCGACGTCACCCGCCCGGGGATCGACGAAAACAGCGACTCGTCGAGCCAGTCGAATACTGCCGCGCCGGCTACGAACTGAGCGATGCCGATGAGCGATATCACGGTCGCGGGGACCGCAATGGCAACCGAAGCGTGACGGAGCCTCTTTTCGCTGCCCGCCATGCTGTGAGTCAGAGAATACCCCGACGCCAGCGCGCACATGAGCAGCGCCGTCCTCATCGAATAGGCGATGCCGTAGGATATCCCCGAGAGCAGTATCGCGAACATCAAAAGCAGTACCGGCACTTCCGACGGGGTCAGGCGGAACGCCCTCCGCCCTCTTATGAGCTTGCCGAGCCATCCGACGAAGACCGCGACGAGCAGCACTCCCAGGGTAAGCGATGGCGAGCGGAAGAGCGACATGAACGGGGCCGCCGCGATGAGCAGCACGATCCCCGAATCCGGAAATTTCAGCAGGAAGACCACGGCAAGGAAGGAGAGCCACAGTTCAAGGACCTCCCCGGGCGATATGAACAGCGTCGCGGTCCCGCTGATGAGACCGGCAAGCACCGCGAACGGCACCGGACGGCCGCCCGCCGGCGGAAGTCCGAGCTTTTCGGGAAGCACCCCCATCCCGTCTGTCAGAATCTCCCTGAAGAGACGGCTGCCGTCGAGCAGCTCCGACACCGATCTGTCGGTGAAAAACAGCGGGATGAAACACGCCGTGAGCAGGAGCGGAAGAGCCAGCGATCTCACCGCCGGCGCGACCGAGAAACCGTTCCCCGAAAAGAACCGGGGGATCATCACGGCTGCCGACGAGGCCGAGAACGAAAGGACGAACGCGGCGTAGGCCTTGGCGGGAAGTCTGACGAGTCCCGTTCCGACGCGCTCGCCGAGTCCGGCCAGGCGGGATGTCTCGTAAGCTTCAGACAGAGTCCGGAGCAGCTTCATGCGCAGTCCTCCGAGTCCGGTGAAGAGCCTGTAGAAGAATGAACCCTCCAGCCGCTCGAGGCTCTTTCCGTACGACATGGCCGCCGCGGCGGTCTTTCCGCGCCTGAATGCCCTTCCGGCGGCGTCGAAAATGCTGCCGAAGAAACCGGGAGAGCGCCCTGCCATCCTGCCCGCAGTATTGTCCGTATTCGATTTTTTCTTCATTTACAGTAAATGCGGCGCGGCGGGAGCGCATCGCAGACTGCGCTGCGCGTCCCGGCAGAGTTCTGTGTCAGTCCCTGCCTTTTTCTCCGCCGGTCTTTCGCTTCCTCCTTTCGGTGAGGTCCGGCCTGCGCTCTTCGGTAAGCCGCAGGGCGGCTTCGGCGCGCCATCTGTCAACGGCGGCGTGGTCGCCTGAAAGCAGTATATCAGGAACCTTCAGTCCCCTGAATTCATAAGGTCTCGTATATTGCGGATACTCGAGCAGGCCGTCCGAAAAGCTTTCCACGAGATGGCACTCCGGAGCCGAGAGCACTCCGGGGACGGTCCTCGCGACGGCGTCGACGAGTATGCAGGCGGGGATCTCTCCTCCGGTGAGCACGTAGTCGCCGATCGAGATCTCCTCGTCGACGGCGAGCTCCAGCGCGCGTTCGTCGATGCCCTCGTAATGACCGCACAGGAGTATGAGCCTGCCGTATCCCTCCGACAGCTCCGCGGCGCGCTTCTGGGTGAGCAGAGCTCCTTTCGGTGACAGGCAGATGACTCTCGTCGGGACGTCCGGGGCCTCCCCCTTCACGGCCTCGACCGCCTTCACGACGGGCGGGGCAGCGATCAGCATCCCCTTCCCGCCTCCGTACGGGGTGTCGTCCACTCTTCCGGTGCGGTTCTCGCTGAAATCGCGAAGGTTGTGCATGCGCACCTCGATCGCGCCGCTCCTTCTCGCCCGTCCGATTATGCTCTCGGAGAGGACATAGTCGACGAGAGCGGGGAAAAGGGTTATTATGTCAAATCTCATCAGTCGAACATTCCTTCGATGGGTCTTACGTATATGCCGCTTTCCGGGTCTATCCTGATAACGAACTCCTTCACGGCCGGCATCATGCGCGGGCCCGACGGGGTGTCGACGGTATAGACGTCAGACGCTCCGGCGTTGAAGACGTCCGCGAGCCGTCCGTATTCCCTCCCGGTGTCGGCGTCGATGACGGGCAGGCCGATCAGGTCGGCGATGAAGAAAGATCCCTCACCGAGCGGCAGATCGCTCTTCGCGGCATACGCGACGGCCCCTCTCATCGCCTCGGCGGCGTCGATTCCGTCGATCCCCGAGAGCTTCATGAAAACGTGGTTCCTGCTGACTTTAGACGAGAGCACCGGGCGGCCGCGAAGCTCCCTTCCGTCGGCGAAATAGATCACCTTCAGCGACGCGAGCACCGCGGGGGAGTCGCACCACGACTCAAGCTTGATCTCTCCGTCGAGTCCGCGCGTGTTGACGACTTTCCCGCATTCGAGAAACCCGTTCTCCGCGCGGCGCGAAGCGGTATTACGGTCCTGTCCGCGGACCTGTTTTCCGTCTTCTCCGGACATGGCAGGGCGCACCTTTCCAAACTAAAGATTTATTCAACATAATTATAGCACATTACCGTTTTTTTTTCAAGATGTAACGAGATTTTTGGGGCACACGCACAAATAACTCTTGATTAATCGGGCCGATTATTGTATAATAAGTGATAAAGTTCAATGGCCGTCCCTGCCCGCGGAAAAAAGCGCGGGGGACGGCGGGAAAGGCACGGACATAAAAATGCGATTCGTTTCACTTCTCAGCGCCTCAGCAGCCCCGTCGGGAGCTGCGGGATTTTTCCAGCAGTACGGCATGATAATACTCATCGTCGTGATGGTGGTCCTCCTCTATTTCGTCATGATACGGCCCCAGCGCAAGCAGGAGAAGGAGACCCGCGAGATGAGGAACAACCTCGCCATAGGCGACGAGATAGTCACCATCGGCGGGATAGTCGGGATAATCATCTCGATCAGCGGCGAGGACACCGTCACCATCGTCTCCTCGCGCGACCGCACGAGACTTCAGATCCTCCGCAGTTCGGTATCCAGAGTGCAGGTGCACGCAGGCGGCGGACAGCCGGCGCAGGCTTCCGACCAGAAGGATGCGGGCGACAAAAAGGACAACTCCGACAAAAAGAAGAATGCCGCCGGGGATGAGAGCAAACCCGCCGACAGACCGGAAAACGAAAAAAAATAATCTCCCGCGAGCGCAAAACCGGTTGCAAAACGCGGCTGATAATGGTATAATAATATTATAATCTTTTTTCTCCGCAAAGAAACACCTGCAAGGAGGACTATCCCACCATGTCAAAGCGCATTACCGCTTTATTACTCACAGCGCTGGTTCTCGTCGGCTGTCTGGCAGGCTGCTATGACAGGAAGATCGACGGCGAAAACGTCTTCGGCGCCGAGATCACGCTGTACCTGACCGATCCGGTCTACGAGCTCGACCCGGCGCTCTGCCTGAACAACGACTCGGCATATCAGCTCTGCTCACTGCTCTACGATACGCTCTTCAAGATCGACGCGAACGGAAAGCTCGTCCCCTCGATCGCCGAGAGTTACGAGATAATCAAGAACGAGAAGAAACACGAATACAAGATGAACATCACCCTCCGCAGCGGGAACAGCTGGTCCGACGGCATCTATGTGTCGGCCGAAGACTGCATCTACGCGTGGAAGAGAGTTCTCGACCCCGAATTCAACAGCGAGGCCTGCTGCCTGCTCTACGACATACTTAACGCCAGAGAGGCCAAGCAGGGCGACTGCTCGATCGACGACGTCGGCATCTACGCGATCGACGAGCTGGTGCTCCAGATCACCTTCGTAGGCGACATCGACTACAACGCATTCCTTCTCAACCTCACCAGCATCGCGCTGGCCCCGCTGCGCGAGCGCATCGTCGAGAAGAACGGCGACTGGGCAAAGAAGCCGGCCACCACGGTCAACTCCGGCCCCTTCATGATCCGCCGCGTCAACTACGGCTTCGACACCGCCAACACCCCCGATCCCTCGTACGCCTCGCTGACGCTCGAGCGCAACTCGTTCTACCGCCGCGGCAAGGACTCCAAACACCTTGACGAGAGCGTCACTCCCTACAGACTGATCGTCGACTTCTCGAGGACCAAGGAGGAACAGCTCGCCGACTTCGCCGAAGGAAAGATCTTCTATGTAGGCGATATCGCGCTGAGCGCCCGCGCCAACTACAAGGACACCGCCGTCATCAACGACCTACTTTCCACCCATACATATTACCTCAACGAGAAGGCTGACATCGTGAAGGCCGACGGCACGACCGAGAAGCTCTTCGCCGACAAAAACATCCGTCTTGCCCTCTCGGCCGCGATCGACCGCGAGGCTATAGCGTCGCAGATCGTATTCGCCAAGGCGGCTTCCGCCATCGTTCCCGGCAAGGTGTTCGAGGCCGGAAGCGCCAAGACGCTGTTCCGGAGCGTCGGCGGCGATCTGATAAAGACGACTGCCGATACTTCCGCCGCCGCCGGATTCATCTCCGCCTCCGGCAAGAACCCCGCCGACTACACCTTCTCGATCAGCGTCCGCGCCGACGACGAGGTCCACGTCGCCGTAGCCGAGGCTGTCTGCGAGTCCTGGAAGCAGCTCGGATTCAACGTCTCGGTCAACAAGGTGCAGCTCTCCGTCAACGATGAGAAGCTCGCCGGCGAAGACGTCAAGGATATCTATGACGACAACTTCTGCGAGAGGTTCTACGACGGCAGGTTCGAAGTCGCCGCGATCGACCTCATCGCAAACACGCCCGACGCCTTCTCCGTCCTTGCCCCCTTCGCCACCGGCTATTCCGGTCAGGGCCAGGCCATGACCTCGGACGAATACATCGACGTCCCGCACAAGACCGGCTATTCCGACGAAGCCTACGATGCCATCATCGACAAGGCGTTCGGCGCCGCGAACTCCGCCGACAGGGCGGCCGCGCTGCATGAAGCCGAAGCCAGGCTCATGGAAGACATGCCCGTCATCCCGATCCTCTTCAACCAGGACGCATACCTCATCTCCGGCGATCTTTCGAAAGTCAAAGTCGACTACTTCGGCGGCAAGATATTCACAAAGGCCAAACTCAAGAACTACCTCGACTACATCGTGATCACGACCGAAGAGGAAGAGGAGAAAAAAGAGGCTGAATAAAGCCTCATTTCCCTCATCCCTCATCCCTCATCCCTCTTACCCCATACCCCATACCCCGTTCTCTTCTCTCATTCCGCTCATCCTCCCGTGCTCCGCTCCCGGTCTGCGGGTGACGGCGGACGTGATATGAAGAGACATACAGATGCACATACGCACGTACACACAGACATAAGAAACCGGGACGGACATCCTTTCCCGGGCGAACGAGCCACAATTACAATATTGAAAGGAATCAAACGAAGATGATTAAAAAGCATTCCGTTGCCATTCTTTCCGTCCTCCTCGCCGCGATGTTCGCTATCTCCCTGCTTTCGTCCTGCGCGACCCCGGGCGGAACCGACAGCAAGACGGATGAAGTATCCGGAGCCGCCGGATCATCCGCGGATATCACCACGGCATCGCTGTACGACGACGAGGGCTACCTGCTTGACGACCTGCCGGCAGACCTGAAATTCGGCGACACCCTCTCTATCCTCCGCTGGGAGGACGTCGAGCACCCCGAATTCGACGTTGAGGAGCAGACCGGCGACCTCATACTCGACCAGCTCTTTTCCAGGAACCAGACCGTCGAGTCGAGACTCGGCCTGACGATCGAATGGCACGCGATAAAGGGCAACGGCGATAACAGATCGAACTGGAACAACCACCTTATCAACAAGGCCAAGAGCGGCGACGCCGACTACGACGTCCTCGCCAGCTATTCCCTTTCCATTGCGATGAACGCGAGCAGCGGACTGCTCACCGACATGCTCGACACCTCGACCTGCCCATACCTCAACTTCTCGCAGCCCTGGTGGTCCGATCTCCTCGTCGAACAGGCCACGATCCTCGGCAAACTCTACTTCGCTTCGGGAGACATCTCGAGGAACGCCCTCGAGATGATGTACGTCTGCTTCGTGAACAACGAGCTGCTCTCCAAGTTCAACCTGGAAAACCCGCAGAAGTACGTCGAAACGGGCGACTGGACATATGACAAGTTCATCGAGATGTGCCAGGGCGTCTACGAAGGCGCCGGCACCAAAGACGCCGATGCCGACACCTTCGGATACATGTGCTCGGGAATCCACAACGACCCGTGGTTCTACGGTTCGGGAGCCACGATCTGCGAGAAGGACGAAAACGGCTATATCGTTGCCTCCGAGTCGATGTTCAGCGAGCGCGTCGTCGACACCCTCGACAAGATGATAGGCCTCTTCGGCTCGCAGTACGGCATATACACCGACAGCGTCAAGCATCAGAAAGCCTTCCGCGACAACCGCATCCTCTTCTGCACCGACAGGTGCCGCTGCTCTCACAAGGTCTTTGCCGAGAACGCCGACTGCAAGTACGTCGTCGTTCCCTGCCCGAAGTACAACAAGGACCAGGACCGCTTCTACACCGTGATGGGCAACCCCTTCACCCTCTACGCGATCGCGGCCAACTGCGAGGACAAGGCGAAAGCCTCCGCCTTCGTCGAGTGCATGGCTTCCGAGGGATACCGCAAGGTCACCCCGGCCGTCTTTGAGCTCTCCCTCAAGACAAAATACGTCGACGACCCGACATCGGGCGAGATGTATGACATAATCCGCGAGAGCCTCACCTACGACCTCGGCAGGATCTTCTCCAACGACCTCATCGGTCAGGGCGACTTCCGCAGCGCCATATCGGTTGCCTCCAACAGCTGGATGACGAGAAAAGTCGGCATCGAGAAGAGGCTCAACACGCTCACCAAGAATCTTATGCAGTCCTTTGAGTCGCTCGGCTGAAATGCCAGCCTCTGAAACTGAAAGCAGATCATATCCTCCCCGCCGCGGACTTTCCGCGGCGGGACATTTTTATTTTCTATTGACATAACTGATTATTACGTGATATAATATTATATATTTTTTCACTCAGAGGTCATCTTTTCATGTCAATCAAAAACAACGGTGAAAACACGGTGCCGGACAGCACGGCCGCTTCTCTTCATGCCGCGGACGGCGCGGCGACGGAGAGCGAGGCTCCGGAGACGGAAGGCGCCGGCAATTTCATACACGAGATCATAGAGGAGGACCTTCGCGCCGATCCGGAGCTGAAGATCCACACGCGCTTCCCTCCCGAGCCGAACGGATACCTGCATATCGGTTCGGCCAAGGCCATCCGCATAAACAGCCGCGCCGCGGCGAAATACGGAGGTCTTTTCAACCTCCGCTATGACGACACCAACCCCGTTAAGGAAGGCGACGAGTATGTGAAGTCGATCTACGAGGACCTGCTCTGGCTCGGATGCGAACCGACGGGCGGCGTCTATTACGGTTCCGACTACTTTGACAAATGCTACGAGTTCGCCGTGAAGCTGATAAAGGACGGGAAGGCGTACGTCGATGACCTCACGGCCGACGAGATGCGCGAATACCGCGGAACGCTCACCGAGCCCGGAAAGGAATCTCCGTACCGCGGCAGGAGCGTCGATGAGAACCTCGACCTTTTCGTGGGGTTGAAAAACGGCGAGTTCCCCGACGGCAGCCGGACGCTCCGCGCGAAGATAGACATGGCGAGCCCCAACATGAATATGCGCGACCCCGCCATCTACCGCATCCTTCACACCTCTCATCACCGCCAGGGCGACAAGTGGTGCATCTATCCGCTCTACGACTTCGCACATCCGATCCAGGATGCCCTGGAGGGGATCACTCATTCGCTCTGCTCGATCGAATTCGAGAACCACCGTCCGCTCTACGAATGGGTGGTCGACAGCATAGGCTTCGAGAAGAAGCCGAAGCAGCGCGAGTTCGCCAGGCTCAACGTCACGCACACCGTCATGAGCAAGAGATATCTGCGGCAGCTCGTCGAGACCGGGCTCGTCGACGGCTGGGACGACCCCCGGATGCCCACTCTCTGCGGGCTTCGCAGAAGAGGATATACGCCCTCCGCGATCTTCGATTTCGTCGACAGAGCCGGAGTAGCCAAGGCATACAGCGTCGTCGGGATCGAGCTGCTCGAGCACTGCATCAGGGAGGAACTCAACCGCACCGCGCCGCGCCGCGTCGCGGTGACCTCACCGGTAAAACTCATAATAGACAACTACCCCGAAGACAGGACCGAGTGGTTCGAGCTCCCGAACAACCCGGGAGACCCGGACGCCGGAACACGGAAGCTTCCCTTCACCCGCGAGCTCCTCATCGAGTCCGATGACTTCGCCGAGGTCCCGCCTCCCAGGTTCTTCAGACTGAAGCCGGGCGGCGAGGTGAGGCTGATGGGGGCCTACATCGTTAAGTTCGTCTCGCTCGAAAAGAACGCCGACGGTACTGTGAAGGCGATCCACGCCGAGGCGGACCTCGTTTCGGGGAACGGCAGTCCCTCCGACGGAAGAAAGATAAAGGGCACTATACACTGGCTGTCCGAAAAATACGCCGCGCGCCGCGACGTCATGGTCTACGACCACCTCTTTACCCTCGAGAACGTCGATGACATACCCGAGGGAAAGACCTACGGCGACTATCTGAACCCAGACTCGGTGAAAAAACTGGAAGGCTGCGCCGTCGAGCCGTCGCTGGCCGAAGCGAAGCCCGGCGAACGGTTCCAGTTCGTCCGCAACGGCTATTACGTAGCCGATTCGAAGCACCCCGGCGTATTCAACCGGATCGTCGGGCTGAAGGACAGCTTCCCGAAAGCGGGCAGATGAACACCGGAAGCAATACACAGCATACGAAAAGGACGGGATCCATTCGATGAACGAACTGAAAAAGAAACTGGCCGAGATCCAGGCGCAGGCCGAAAAAAAGATAAACGAAGACGGCATAGACCCCGAAAAGGTCAGGATCGAATACCTCGGCAAGAAGGGCGACCTCACCGCCGTGCTCAGGAGCATGGGCAGCCTGTCGCCCGAGGAAAGACCGCAGATAGGACAGCTCGCTAACAAGGTCCGCGCTGCCATAGAGGCGGCCATAGAGGCGAGAAAACAGCATCTGAAGGCATCACAGCTGGAGCACAGGCTCATGAGCGAAAAGCTCGACGTGACCATGCCCGGCGAGAGATTCGAGATCGGGCACAGACATCCGCTGACGAAGATCAGACGCGAACTCGAGGACATATTCCTCGGCCTCGGCTTCAGTATAGCCGAGGGACCTGAGGTCGAGTACGACTATTACAATTTCCAGGCCCTCAACATTCCGCCCAACCATCCCGCCAGAGACACGCAGGATACCTTCTACATCACCGACAGCGTGCTTCTCCGCTCCCAGACGTCTCCCGTACAGGTGCGCGTCATGGAAAAGCAGAAGCCGCCGATCAGGATAATATCACCCGGAAGAGTCTACCGGGCCGACGACGTCGATGCCACCCATTCCCCGCTCTTCCACCAGCTCGAAGGCCTCGTGGTCGACCGCGGAATCACGATGGGCGACCTCAAGGGAGTCCTTGAGCTCTTCGCGAAGAACACCTTCGGCGAAGGGACGAGGATCAGGTTCAGGCCGCATCACTTCCCCTTTACCGAGCCCTCCGCCGAAGTCGACGTCTCGTGCTTCGCGTGCGGCGGGAAGGGCTGCCGTCTGTGCAAGGGAGAGGGCTGGATCGAGATCCTCGGCGCCGGCATGGTGCACCCGAAGGTGCTGTCGGGCTGCGGGATAGATCCGAACGAATACTCCGGATTCGCCTTCGGATTCGGGATCGAGCGCGTCGCGATGCTGAAATACCACATCGACGACATGCGCCTGCTCTACGAGAACGACATGCGCTTCCTCTCGCAGTTCTGAGCGGAGCCCGGACCGGAACAACTGAAGAATACAGGAGCAGGAGTTGATCGAAAAATGATATTATCACTTGAATGGCTGAGCGAGTTCACCGATATATCCGGAATGAGTCCCAAGGATTTCTGCGACAGGATGACGGACACCGGATCCAAGGTCGAGAACTACAGGGTGCTCGGCGAAAACATTGTCAACGTCAAAGTCGGAAAGATCCTCTCGGTCGGGAAGCACGAAAACAGCGACAGGCTGCAGATCTGCATGACCGACGCGGGCGGAGAGAAGCCGCTGCAGATAGTCACGGCCGCTACGAACGTGTTTCCCGGGGCGGTGGTCCCGGTGGCGGTCGCAGACGCAAGGCTCCCCGGCGGGGAGATTAAGAAGAGCAAGCTCCGCGGAGTCCTCTCAGAGGGCATGTTCTGCTCGATCGCCGAGCTCGAGCTGACGTCGCACGACATGCCGGGAGCCGCAGAGGACGGTATACTGATCCTCGGAGACGAATTCGAAAAGTTCGTCGGCGCCGACATCCGCGATGTCCTGAAGCTCTCCGACACCGCAGTAGAGTTCGAGATAACCCCCAACCGCCCCGACTGCCTGTCGGTCATCGGACTCGCCAGAGAGGCCTCGGTCTCCTTCGGCAGACCGCTGAAACTGCATAATCCTTTGGTGCGCGGGTCGTCGGACGGCGACATCATCGGGAACTACCTCACCGTGACCGACAGCGCCGCCGGGCTCTGCCCGAGATACACGGCCAGAGTCGTGAAGGACGTGAAGATCGCGCCCTCTCCGCTCTGGATGAGAGCACGTCTGCGCGCGTCAGGCGTGCGCCCGATCAACAATATCGTCGATATAACCAACTACGTCATGCTTGAATACGGCCAGCCTATGCACGCGTTCGACTACAAGTGCCTCGACGGTTCGTCGATCACCGTGCGTACCGCCTCCGACGGCGAGAGATTCGTCTCGCTCGACGGCAAGGAACACATCCTCGACCGGGACACGCTGGTTATCGCCGACGCGAAGAAGCCGGTCGCTCTGGCCGGCGTCATGGGCGGCGAGAACAGCGAGATCACCGGTGAGACATCGACCGTCGTGTTCGAGTCGGCGAACTTCCTCGGAGCCTGCGTCAGGATCGGAGCCCGCAAGCAGGGCATGCGCACCGAGAGCTCATCGAGATTCGAGAAGGGCCTCGACCCCGAGAACACCCTCCCCGCGATCGAAAGAGCCTGCGAACTGGTCGAGATGCTGGGCGCCGGTACCGTCGTCGACGGCATCATCGACGTCTTCCCCGGACGGACCGCCGCCCGCAGGACGCCGCTCCGTCCCGACGTAATCAACCGCTTCCTCGGCACATCGATCGACGAGGCATTCATGCGGAGCACGCTCGCCGAGCTCGGATTCGGATTCGACGGAGGCGACGTCATCATCCCCTCCTGGAGAGCGGACGTGGAAGAGATGGCGGACCTCGCGGAGGAGATCATCCGCATCCGCGGCTACAACACCATAGAATCGGCTGCGATCTGCGCCAGCACCACCGAGGGAATGAGGACCGCCAGGCAGAACTTTGACCTGGGGATCGAGCAGACCCTCATCGGGCTCGGACTGTCCGAGATACAGACCTTCTCGTTCATCAGTCCCAGATTCTACGACAGGATCGGACTTCCCGCCGGCGACCCGAGAAGGCACTCGGTGAAGATCCGCAATCCTCTCGGCGAGGACACCGGCATCATGCGCACCACCGCGCTCCCCTCGATGCTGGAGGTGATCGCGCGGAACATCAACTTCAGCAACGAGAACGTCAGACTGTTTGAGATGGCGACGGTATATATCCCGGGCGACGACCCCGAATCGCTCCCCGAGGAGCCGGTATCGCTGACGCTGGGGATGTACGGAGGCTGTACGTTCTATACCGTCAAGGGAATAGTCGAGGCGCTGCTGAAGTCATGCGGCGTCAGGGGCGTGTCGTTCACCGCTGCCGCGGCACCCGGGTTCCATCCCGGAAGATGCGCGGAATTCCGGAGCGCGAATGGAGAACTCCTCGGCACATTCGGGCAGATCCACCCGACCGTTGCCGCCGCTTACGGGACCGATCAGCAGATATTCGCTGCCGAGATCAGCGTTCCCGGGCTCTTCGCCGCCTCTGACAGAACGATCGAATACCGCCCGCTTCCGAAGTACCCCGCCGTAACGCGCGATTTCTCGTTCGTCTGCGACGACGGCCTCGAGGTCGGAAAAATCGAGGACGTGATGAAGAAGGCCGGAGGCGACCTGCTCGAGGACATAAAGGTCTTCGACGTCTACCGCGGACTCCAGCTCGGCTCCGGCCGCAAGAGCGTCTCGCTCAGGGCGGTGCTCAGGGCAGCCGACCGCACGCTGACACAGGACGATTCCGACAGGGTCTGCGCGGGAATGCTCGACGCCCTGAAGAAGGAACTGGGACTTGCTCTCCGCGGCTGAGATGTCGGGTACCGTCACACTTTTTGAGACTTCATCGGAGAGCGTCCGGGACACCGAGCTCGCAGGCGCGAAGCTCGCCGGACTGATACGGGACGACCCGTCGATGCCGTCCTTCGTCTGCCTGAGAGGAGATCTCGGCGCAGGCAAGACCGTCTTCGCACGGGGCTTCATCGGAGCTCTTTGCCCCGGTATTCGCGTCCGCTCTCCCTCATATACCCTCATCAACGAATACCCGTGCCGGACGGGCGGACACCTGATCCGCTTATGCCACATGGACGCCTACCGGATAAACGGATACGACGATCTTTTTTCGACCGGATTCTTCGATATCAATGAAGGAAGAGATTCGATCGTGCTCTGCGAATGGCCGGAGAAGATAGACTTCGCTCTGCCGGAACGCAGGATCGAAGCCGTCATCTTCCCCGTGCCGGCGGACGCGTCCGCCGGCACCCGCGAAGGCCGGAAAATCACAGTATCGATGGTGAACGACGAATGACAGTACTTGCCTGCGACAGCTGTTCCGGGACCGCCTCCGCCGCCCTTTGCGACGGCAGCCGGCTGATCTCCGAAGCCTCTGTCACCAACGGAAACACACATACCGAGACTCTCATGCCGCTGATAGAAACTGTGCTCCGGACCGGAGGCGCCGGGATCTCTGACATAGACCTCTTCGCCTGCACGAGCGGCCCCGGCTCATTCACCGGAGTGCGCATAGGAGTCGCGACGGTCAAGGGCCTCGCCCTGGGCAGCGGCATGCCCTGCGCCGGAGTCTCGTCGCTCGAGGCTCTCGCGTACGCGGCCGCCGCCGAGGCGGCGGTATCTGCCGCTGACGGCTGCCGGCCGCCGGTCATACTTCCGCTGCTCGACGCGAGGCGGGGCCAGTTCTACACTGCTCTCTTCGAGCCGGACGGAGGGATCCCCCTCAGACTCACTGACGACGAAGCCCTCGACATCGGTAAGATATCGTCGATACTGACCGAAGACGAAAAATACGCGGGCAGGCCGGTCCTGCTCTGCGGAGACGGCGCCGCGGCGGCACTGCCCGGCATTCCCGCCGGGAGATGCGTCATGCCGCCGCCACACCGCTCGTTCATATCACCGTATTACGTCGCCCAGGCCGCTCTCGCGGCGCACTCGCGCGGACAGAGCGTCACCGACGCGGCACTGCTGCCGTCGTACCTGCGGATCCCGCAGGCCGAACGCGACAGGCTCGAAAGACTCAAAGACCCCGGCACCGCCGGCACCGACACCCAAGGGACGACATCAACGGAGGCGAAATAATGAAAAAGATACTCATCGGAAGCGACCACGCCGGATTCGACGCGAAGAAAAAGATCGCGGAACACCTCCGCTCGCTCGGTCACGAAGTCACCGACTGCGGAACATATTCCACGGTCAGCTGCGACTACCCCATCATCGCCCACAGGACCTGCGCGAGATACGCGGAGGGCGGATATGACTTTGCCATACTCATCTGCGGGACCGGTATCGGAGTTTCGATCGCAGCCAACAAGCACGCCGGGATCAGGGCCGCGCTCTGCAACGACATCTTCTCGACCGAGATGGCGCGTCAGCACAATGACGCAAACGTC
Organism: Clostridia bacterium; assembly: GCA_017454675.1. GTDB lineage: Bacteria > Bacillota > Clostridia > Oscillospirales > CAG-272 > CAG-390. Next base: position 7,819 of record JAFTCN010000037.1, on the reverse strand, counting down.
CTCTGCCTCGGATCCCGCGTCCTCGACATATCGCTCATGAACGACATAGCCGACACTTTCATCGCCACGCCGGCTCTCGAAGAGGAGAGACACGTGCGCAGGCAGGCTGAGATGAAGGCGCTAGACGACGGCAACTTCGACGAGCTCTTCGGGACGGGTGCCGTCCCGGGCAAATGACCGGGGAACGCTCTGGAATTGGAAAAGAACAGCAGAAAACTCCTCCGCGGGATAGCGGCCGCCATGAGAGAGGCGTCCGGCAGCCCGAAAAAGAACAGATTCACGACCGCCGTGATCGTCGCGGCAGGCCGTTCGGAGCGGATGGGCGGGAATATCCCCAAACAGTTCATCACGCTCGACGGCATACCGGCCGCGGCGGCGTCGCTCCGTGCATACAACGAATCGGCATACATCGACGCGATAGTGGCGGTCGTGAGACCAGAAGACGTCGAATCCGGTATATACGCCGAATTCAGGGAAAAATTCGCTCTCGGCAAGCTCGTATCGGTAGTTCCCGGCGGAAGCACGCGTCAGGAGTCGGTGCTTCGCGGGATAGAGGAGATCGCATCTCCGTCGTCACCCGGCGCTTCGGTCTTAAAAAAGACCGAATATGTCGCCATAGCCGACGCCGCGAGGCCGCTTACGACACCGGAGGACATAGACAGAGTCTGCATCGCCGCCTGCCGCTTCGAAGCAGCGACGGCCGCCTGTCCCGCCGTCGACAGCGTAAAGGTGGCGGACAGTCACGGGTTCATCGATTCGTCCGTCGACAGAAAGACGGTCTGGCTCGCCGCGACTCCTCAGGTGTTCAGTCTGCCTCTCTACCGCGCAGCGGCATATTCCGCGCTGGATGAGGGGTTCGAAGGCAGCGACGACAACGAACTCGTCGAGCACATAGGGCACGCGGTAAAGATCGTAGAGTGCGGAAGGTACAATATCAAGCTCACGCGCCCTGAGGACCCGTACGTCGCAGAGGCTCTTTCCGGATATCTGAAAAAGAAGTCCGCGGAAGGATTCGAACAGTCGCGTGCCGCCCGGGATAATAAAGACACGACCCGTTAAAACATATAACAGCAGTTCTTCCGCCATGCGGAAGAACGGATGAGAAGAACATTGGATAATACCAGAGAAAATGATCCCCGCGTGATCAGGATCGGACACGGATACGATGTCCACCGCTTCGCCGAAGGGCGGCGGCTGATCATAGGCGGGGCCGAAATAGAATACGCATACGGCCTGCTCGGGCACTCCGACGCCGACGTCCTGACGCATGCCGTCATCGACGCTCTCTTCGGCGCGGCGGCACTTGGGGACATCGGTTCCCACTTTCCCGACACCGACCCCGCGTACAAGGGCGCCGACAGTATCGCGCTGCTGCGCAGAGCCGGCGAGATTATACAGGGTGCGGGCTGGCGAGCCGTCAATATCGACTCGACCGTGATCGCGGAGCGTCCGAAGCTCGCACCCTACATCGATGACATGAGAAAGAACATCGCCGCCGCGCTGGGTATGCCGCCAGGCTGCGTCAGCGTCAAGGCGACGACCGAGGAAGGCCTCGGATTCACCGGCAGACGCGAGGGCATTTCAGCCCACGCCGTCTGTCTTATCGAAAAAAACGGAGACTGATCATAACAATGAAAGATACGATACTTATATCCCCCTCCCTGCTGGCAGCGGATTTTTCAAGGCTGGCTGAAGAGATAGCCGGGATCGAGTCTGCCGCGGACTACCTCCATCTCGACGTCATGGACGGACATTTCGTCCCCAATATGTCGATAGGCCCCGCGGTGATATCTTCGCTCCGCAGCGTCTCCGATCTGATCTTCGACGTCCATCTGATGATCAGCGACCCCGGAAAGTACGCCGACGCGTTCATAGACGCCGGCGCCGACATCATCACCTTCCATATCGAAGCATGTCCCGACCCGCGCCCCGTCATAGAAAAGATACGCGGCCGAGGGCGTCACGCCGGACTGGCGATCTCCCCTGATACCCCCGCGGAAGCGGTGTTTCCATACCTCGGGGAGGTTGGCATGATACTCGTCATGACGGTCTATCCGGGCTTCGGAGGACAGAAGCTGATAAAGGACACGATCCCCAAGATCACGCAGATCCGGCGCGAGGCCGAGGCACGCGGACTCGATACAGACATCGAGGTCGACGGCGGGATCGGCGACGGCAATGTCGCGCTGCTCAGTGCCGCCGGAGCGAACGTGATCGTGGCGGGGTCGTCTGTGTTCAGGTCGCATGATCCGGAGGACGCCGTCGGCAGACTGCGCGAGGCGGCCGAATCGGCGCCTTACGTCCACTATTAAAAAATCACATGGAGCATTATTATAATGATGACTAAAGAAATAAGCGAAGTAGCCTCGCGTATAAGGACTCTTCGCGAAGTTGCCGGCATGAGTCAGCAGGAGGCGGCCAGCCGCACCGAAGTATCGCTGTCAGAATACCGTTCGCTGGAACAGGGCGAGAAAGACTTCCCCTTCACGTTCATATACAAGGCCGCGGCGACCTTCGGGGTCGAGATGCGCGACATACTCGAGGGAACGAGCCCGAATCTCAAACTCTATACAGTGACGAGAAAAGGCGAGGGGATGCCCATCGCCCGCAACACCGGATTCACCTACCACAACCTTGCGCCGTCGTTCAAGCACAAGTCGGCCGAGCCCTTCTGGGTCAGCATCCCGGCCGAATCGGAGAACGAGCCGCCCGTCTTCACCAAGCACAACGGCCAGGAGATCGACATCGTCATAAAAGGCAGGCTTGAGATCAGGATCCACGACCGGATGGAGATACTGAACGAGGGCGACACCATCTACTACAACAGTTCATATCCGCACGCCCTGCGTGCGATGGGAGGCAGGGTCTGCGAGGTCTATGCAATAGTACTCAAGCCCTCAGAGACCGACAGCTCGTTCGACCAGAACGCCGTCGATCCCGAGAACGCCGTCGCGCCGGAGGAGATCACCGAGAGGACGGTCGCCGACGACTTCGTATCGCTTTCGTTCGACGACAAGGGCGTTGTGAACGGCATATCGTTCAAAAACGAGGACAGATTCAACTTTGCCTTCGACGTTGTCGACAGGATCGCGGCGAAAACGCCCGACAGGCGCGCGATGCTCTGGGTCGGAGCCGACAAGCGCGACCACTCCTTCACATTCGGCGACATGTCGAGATACTCGAACATGACGGCCAACTACTTCCTGTCGGTCGGCATAAAGCGGGGCGACAGGGTGATGCTGGTGCTCAAGCGCCACTATCAGTTCTGGTTCTGTATGCTCGCGCTTCACAAGATCGGAGCGATCGCCATACCCGCCACGAACCAGCTGGTGCTGCACGACTTTGAATACCGCTTCGACGCCGCCGGCGTCAGCGCCATCGTTTGCACTGCCGACGGAGAGACACATCTGCACGCCGAAAAAGCTGCCGAGGCACATCCAGGCATGATAAAGATACTCGTCGGCGGAAAGCGCGAGGGCTGGCTCGACTACAACAGCGAGATGTCGCTCTGCAGCGACTCGTTCATGCGAACCGCCAACTCCCCCTGCGGCGACGACAAGATGCTCATGCTCTTCACGTCGGGCACCTCGGGATACCCCAGGATCGCCGCGCATTCGTACAAATACCCGCTGGGACACTACATCACTGCCAGATGCTGGCATTCGGTCCATCCGGACGGTCTTCACTTCACCGTATCCGATACCGGATGGGGCAAGGCGCTCTGGGGCAAGCTCTACGGGCAGTGGCTCTGCGAGGCCCCCGTATTCACATACGACTTCGACCGCTTCAACCCTGCCGACATACTTCCCCTCTTCGAAAAATACCGCATAACCACCTTCTGCGCGCCGCCCACGATCTACCGCTATCTGATCAGAGAGGACCTGTCGAAGTACAATCTCTCGTCGATCGAGTACGCGACGACCGCGGGAGAGGCGCTCAACCCCGAGGTTTCGAACATCTTCTACTCCGCCACCGGCCTTCGCATCATGGAGGCCTTCGGACAGACCGAGACGACCCTCGTCATAGGCAATTTCGTCGGTTCGGTGCCCAAGACGGGCTCGATGGGCAAGCCGTCGCCGCTCTACAAGGTCACGCTGCTCGGCGCAGACGGCAAAAAGTGCGCCCCCGGCGAGACCGGCGAGATCTGCATCGACGTATCCGGAGGGCGTCCCTGCGGACTCTTCCTCGGCTACTACAACGACCCCGACACCACCGCGAAGGTCCTGCACGACGGATACTACCACACCGGTGACACCGCGACGGTGGACGAGGACGGCTACTACTGGTACATCGGCCGCGTCGACGACGTCATCAAGTCGTCGGGCTACCGCATAGGGCCGTTCGAGATCGAGAGCGTCATCATGGAGCTCCCGTATGTCCTCGAGTGCGCGATCACGGCGGTCCCCGACGAGGTCAGAGGCCAGATCGTCAAGGCCACCATCGTCCTCACTCGCGGCACGAAGCCGTCCGATGAGCTGAAAAAGGAGATCCAGGGATACGTCAAGACGCACACCGCGCCGTACAAGTACCCGAGGGTCGTCGAGTTCACCGACGAGCTCCCCAAGACGATAAGCGGGAAGGTCAGGCGCTTCGTGATCAGGAGCAGAGACATTGAGAAGCTCGGCGCTGAACCCGGGACGCCGGTAAAAACCGAAAACAGATAAAAAAAAGGAGTCACCGCCATGACGCTCGACTACAGAAGAAAATTTGAGATCCGGCACCGCTATGACGTTGCGGTGATAGGCGGAGGACCCGCCGGAGTCGCCGCGGCCGTCGAGGCGGCCCGTAACGGGGCAGACACGCTGCTCGCGGAATCCTCCGGACTACTGGGCGGCATGGCGGCGTCGGCCCTCGTAGGGCCGTTTATGACGTGCTACGACAGGGATGGCAATCGAAAGGTCGTCGGAGGCATCTTCGACGAGATAGTCGAACGCACGGCGGCCCTGGGCGGGGCGATACCTCCGTCGGAGACAGACTCACCCTCGCGCTACACCTCCTTCATCACGAGATACCACAGGCATGTGACGCCCTTCGATTCGTTCGCTCTGGAGACCGCGCTCGACGGCATGGTAAAAGAGGCGGGTGCAGACCTTATGCTCTACACCTCTTTTTGCGACGCAGTCGTAAATGAGGGGAACGGAAAGATAGACGCACTCATCTTCTCATCGCTCGAGGGCCTCTGGGCCGCTCAGGCGGATGTCGTAGTCGACTGCACCGGTACCGCCGCCGTGGCGGCCGCCGCCGGTGCGCCGACCTGGAAGGGCGGTGAGGACGGCGCGCCTCCGCAGCCCGGGACCTATTTCTTCGAGGTCGACGGCGTGAACGACGAGGGATACGTCGCGCGCCCGAAGGCACCCGTAAAGGCGTACATGCTCCCCGGAGGCGGCGCGTACAAAATAAACAGCTACCGAGTCTTCGGAGTCGATGCGGCGGACTCCGCAAGCATGACGGAAGGAACGGTAGCAGGCAGAAAACAGGTATTCAAAGCACTCGACGTCCTGCACGGCACTCCCGGCTTCGAGAACGCGAGGCTCTCTCAGGCGGCGTCAATGCTCGGCGTGCGCGAGAGCAGACATATCCGCGGGAAATACATCCTGAAGGTTAGCGACCTAACCGAAGGGACCGTGTTCGATGATTCGATATGCTGCTTCGGATACGGGATGGACGTGCATCCGCGCGACCCCGGCCTCGAGGGCAAGGGCAATTTCAAGATAGAAGTGGCGCCGGTATATACGATACCCTACCGCTGCCTTGTTACGGAAACGGTAGGGAATCTGCTTGCCGCCGGCAAGTGTATAAGCGCCGAATCTCAGGCGGCCGGGAGCATACGCGTCATGCCTGCCTGCGTGGCTACGGGACAGGCCGCGGGCGCGGCGGCCGCGATGGCATCACTGTCCGGAACGTCCCCGTCCCGGATCGACACGGAAAAGCTTATATCGCTGCTCCGCTCTCACGGCGCGGTGACCTGCCCCGCCGACATTGCGGACTGACGGGGCTCAAAGGCTGCTCAGAGCCTCCTTTACCGCGTCGATGAGCTTGGTACCGGCACCTGAAAGAACCGAGATTGTAAGCACGACAAGGAAGATCACCAGAGCCACTACCAGAACGCAGAAATATGATCTGGCGAAATTCCGGCGGTTGATATTGGCCGACGAGATGCTGAAAACGATGAGAAAGATGAACCCTACGACCGGGATGGAAAACAGTATCTGAAGCCCGAAATATGACCAGGGAGACAGCGGCCTCAGCTGTTCTGAAGAATACTGATTCACGGCGTGTACCTCTCTTTCGACAGTATATTTTTATGCCGGCCGGCGGAGTTCTCCGCCGGCCTGCAGTTTTTCTGTACGCTGGACCGGATGTCAGAACTCGATCCTTTTTTCGATATAATCGCGGAGCCCGGATACCGGGATCCTGACCTGCTCCATGCTGTCCCTCTCCCTGACCGTGACGCAGCCGTCGGTCTCGGAGTCGAAGTCGTATGTGATGCAGAAGGGGGTCCCGATCTCGTCCTGCCTGCGGTATCTCTTGCCGATCGATCCGGTCTCGTCGTATTCGACGGCAAAGTACCTGCAGAGAGTGTCGGCGATCTTTCCCGCTCCTTCGGCAAGCTTCTTTGAGAGCGGCAGTACGGCCGCCTTTACGGGAGCAAGCGCGGGATGGAGCCTCATTACGGTGCGGACGTCGTTCTTCGCCGGATCGACAATCTCTTCGTCGTAGGCGTCGCAGAGCACTGCCAGCACAGACCGCTCGACGCCGAGCGACGGCTCAATGACGTACGGGATGTAGTGCTCGTTCTTCTCCTGGTCGAAATAGGTGAGGTCCTTTCCTGACACCGTCTGGTGCTGGGTGAGGTCGTAGTCGGTCCTGTCGGCGACGCCCCAGAGTTCGCCCCATCCGAACGGGAAGAGATACTCGAAGTCCGTCGTGGCTTTGGAGTAGAACACCAGCTCCTCCGGATCGTGGTCGCGGAGCCTGATGTGATCCTCCTTAAGACCGATCGACAGCAGCCAGTCGCGGCAGAAGCCGCGCCAGTAGTCGAACCATTCGAGATCGGTTCCGGGCTCGCAGAAGAACTCCAGCTCCATCTGTTCGAACTCGCGGACTCTGAATATGAAGTTGCCCGGAGTTATCTCGTTTCTGAATGACTTCCCTATCTGGCCTATGCCGAAGGGGAGCTTTTTCCTTGTGGTGCGCTGGACGTTCACAAAGTTGACGAAGATGCCCTGCGCCGTCTCGGGACGGAGATACACGGTGTTCTTGGTGTCCTCGGTGACGCCCTGGAAGGTCTTGAACATCAGGTTGAACTGTCTGATGTCGGTGAAGTTGTGCTTGCCGCAGCTCGGGCAGGGAATCGCCTTTTCCTCTATGAATGCCTTCATCTCGGGCTGAGTGAAGGCGTCAATAGGTTTGTCGAGGGCATATCCGGTCTCCGCGCACCAGTCTTCGATCAGCTTGTCGGCTCTGAAGCGCTCGTGGCATTCGCGGCAGTCCATTAGGGGATCCGAGAAGCCGGACAGATGGCCGGAGGCCACCCAGGTCTGCGGATTCATGAGTATGGCGGCGTCGAGACCGACGTTGTATTTGTTCTCCTGGACGAATTTTTTCCACCAGGCTCGTTTGATGTTGTTCTTGAGCTCGACTCCAAGCGGACCGTAGTCCCAGGTGTTGGCGAGTCCGCCGTAGATCTCGGAGCCGGGGAAAATGAAGCCGCGCGTCTTGCACAGCGCCACGATCTTGTCCATGTCCCGAAGTGCGGGATTGCCCTGAATGCTGTTTTCGTTGTCCATTGCTGTATCCTTTGCGTATCTGTGTTTTT
>JAFTCN010000036.1 GCA_017454675.1 Clostridia bacterium | reverse complement strand
CCGCCGGCAGATGAACTGCCGGCGGCGGACCCGCTTCTCTCAGGACCCGGGTTTTCCGCCCTTCGGCGGGGTGACGGAACAAATACGTGTACAAATCACAGAAAATATGGTATAATTACTTTGTATGCGCTTCCGGCGGCCGAGGCGAACGCCCCGGACCCGGAAAATTCGCTTTGATTTGTGACACAGGGAGTTCCGTCTGATGACATATGATACGGTCAATACATTGAAACGCAGCTACGGCTTCTTCGACGACCGTTATACCATAATTGAAAAGGGCTATAGCGGAGAGGACCTGATGTCGCCGAAGCAGTTCGCCGTAATGGGGACGGTCTTCGTGCTGATCGTTCTGGCGTCGCTGCTGCTGCGCCGTGTGAAAAGAGAAAAACTGTTTCTCATTTATAAGGTCATCGCGGTCGTGATGCCGTTCGTCGAAGTAGTCAAGGTCACTTATTCCTCCTATTTCGATATCCTGAACGGACAGCCGTTCAACTGGGGAGGCATACTTCCCTTTTACACCTGCTCGATGATGCTGTATTTTATGCCTTTCGTCGCGTGGGGACGGGGCGGCATGATGCAGCGGGTGTCGATGGCCTTCTTCACGAACATCGGGCTCATAGCGGGGCTGTCGAACTTCGTCTTCCTCAGCTCGGCGAGTTTCTTCCCCATCTTCAGCGTCTCCTGCTTCTATTCGATCTCCTTCCACGCGCTGCTCGTGTTCACCGGGATGTCGCTCCTTATCACGGGCGAGGTGAAGCCTTCGCTGCGCACCGCGCTTGAGGGCACGGTCCCCGTCCTTATCTTCTCCGCGTTCGTCATTCCGATAAACTTCATCATAAAACGCCTCGCCGGCGGCTGGGTCGACTACATGATGCTCATGAGGTTCAACGACTTCCCCGTGCTCGGAGACCTCGCGCATTTCCTTGAGTCCAGGGGCCTTTTGCTGCTGTTCTCGCTCTTTGTCCTGCTCTTGCTGTACCCTCTCGCGTCGCTTATCATCACGTGGATCGAGATCGGGGCTGCAAAGGCCGTCAGCGCCGTAAAGGCCGGCAGAGATAACCGCAGAAAAGCGCCGAAGGCAAAACAGGCCGGTCAGTAAAAAGGAGTTCAGGGACGATGGAAACATACACCGTATCCAGGATCACCGACGGGATATTCAGATATCAGGGCTGGCCGACGGTCTGCCGCGACGAGAACGGCACGCTCTACTGCGCCGCGTCGGGGCACCGTCTCGGCCACATCTGCCCCTTCGGAAAGGATATCCTCTACCGAAGCACCGACGGCGGGCGCACCTGGTCGGCGGGACGCACCGTCAACGACACCTGCCTCGACGACAGGGACGCCGGGCTGCTCTACGCGGGCGGAGGACGGATGATCCTCACCTGGTTCAACCATCCGAAGGAGTTTTATCTCGAGCGCCGCGGAAAGCTCGCGGGCGATCCGTACGGAGGAGGCGACTCGCTGACTTCCGGCATGCTCGAAGTCATGGCCGCCCTCCCGCCGGAGAAGTCGCGCTTCGGCTCGTTCATCCGCATCTCCGACGACCGCGGCGAGACCTGGAGCGCCCCTGTGAACGTGCCGGTGACGTCTCCGCACGGTCCCTTCGCAGCGCGCGACGGCAGGCTCGTATACGTGGGAAAGGAATTCCACTCCGACCTCTCCGAAAGAGAGAGACACGGATACCCCGCGGGAGACATCCTCTGCTGTGAATCGTTCGACAGAGGCGAGACTTGGAGCTTCAGATCCAGAGTCCCGCTTCCGGACGGACTTCCGAACGGCTGCTTCCACGAACCGCACGCCGTCGAGCTGCCGGACGGACGGATCCTGCTCGGCATCAGGGCTCAGGGAAAGGAGATAACCTCCGGCGACGGCTTCTCGATATACACATGCTTCTCTGACGACGGCGGAACAACGTGGTCTGTGCCGCGTCCGACCGGCATATGCGGCTCGCCTCCGCACTTCCTGCTCCACTCGAGCGGGGCCGTCGTGCTGACCTACGGCAGGAGAAAGGAACCGTTCGGAGAGCGCGCCAGGATCAGCACCGACGGAGGGGAGACCTTCGGCGGCGAGATCGTCCTGGGATACGCCTCCGACACGGCGGACCTCGGATATCCGTCGAGCGTCGAACTCGACAGCGGAAAGGTCCTCACGGCTTATTACCAGCGGTTCCCGGGAGACGGATACTGCTCGATAATGTGCACGGTGTGGGATATTTTCGGGGACAGATAAAAAAACCGAGAAAAAACTGTTGCGTTCTGGATCTTAACATGCTATAATATTAAAAAAAGGAGGATACCGCAATGAGCAGATTTTCTGACCTTTTAAAATCATTTATGAAGGATCTGGACGATGCCGGCAAAAAGCTGGACCAGGCTTTCAAGGACGCCGGGATCGAAAAGAAGGACATTGAAGCGGCAGCAAAAAAGAACGCCGAAGAAAACAAGCCCGATCCTGCCCCCGCCGCTGCCTCAGGCACGGCTGACGCGACGGAATTCGACGGAGTCCCGGCCGAAGAGTGCCAGTACAACTCCGGGCTGTCGTATCTCGACTATTTTTCCAAAATATTCAGAGAGGACTTTCCTCAGTGCAGCGTATCGCTCGAAACGGTAGAGGACTGCCGCAGGTACAAATACACCTTCACTGAAGGCGCGGACGTGAAACTCATCGTCGAGCTGATGACCGAAAACAGCGAAGCCAACAGGCTCCGCAAGACCTGCGAAAGGAACGGAACGCCGTATCTCCGTTTCTATTTCGACCACGAGGGCTGGTGGAACACCCGCAGATACGTGAACGCGCGCGTCAGCGCCGCTCTCGGCATCTGAGATACGGCCTTATGACTGTTCAAAACAGACGCTGAACGCATTGCGCCCGCGGCGGGCAAGGCACGGACCTGCAAACAGGCTTTGCGGGCAGCCGGTCCGTGTACGGTCCTGTCTATTCCGGAACTTCCGGAATTTAAAGATTTCCGCGTCTGTTTTTGCCGGCCGCACCTCCATGCGGCCGGCTTTTCCTTAATGAACTGCGGCCGCCGGCTGCCCGCAGCGGACCAGGACATGTCCCGCAGCGGATCTCCGGTCCCGCCGGATCCCGTCAGACCGGAAAACGGTGCAGGTAAAACCGTATGCGGACAGCGACGGAAAAACAGCGCGAACACAGCGAAGGTGAGAAAATGCCGCTTCTAGACAGTCTGAAGGACCGGTCGGTCTGGGAAAGATTTTATGAATACAGAACATCGCGGGTCTGTCCGGCGGCCGAAGCAAAGCGCCTGCGCGAGTTCATCGACTCCCGCGAATATCTTCGCGTGACAGAAGGGATAGAGCGCGGAAGCAGCTTCCCGCTGCCGTCGAAGTCGGTTATCGTCAAGCTGTATTCCCAGAAAAAGCGGACCGTGTATACATACCCGGAGCCCGGGAACACCGTGCTCAAGCTGCTGACCTGGCTCATGCTGCGCAAGTACGACGGCCTGTTTTCCCGCGGCCTGTATTCATTCAGACCGGGGCGCACCGCGAAGGATGCGGTGGAATACCTTCTGGCCGGCGGAAAGACCGCGGGGATGTATTCATACAAGGCGGATATAAGCAACTATTTCAACTCGATCCCCGTCGAACGTCTGCTCGCAAAGCTTGAGACGGCGCTGGCGGACGATCCGGCGCTCTTCTCGTTCCTGTCGGGACTGCTGAACGAGCCCGGGGTGAACGACCGCGGAAAGACCGTCTTCGAGCAGAAGGGGATCATGGCGGGCACGCCTGTCGCGTCGTTTTACGCCGATCTCTACCTCGCTGACCTCGACTCGTCCTTCGCTGAAAAGGGAGCGGTCTACGCCAGATACTCGGACGACATAATAGT
>JAFTCN010000035.1 GCA_017454675.1 Clostridia bacterium | reverse complement strand
CAGCGCCCGGCGGAAGACCGCCGGGGCGCGGCGGGCGCGGCGCCCCGCGCCTGAAGTATCGCGGACAGCGGTACCGTATATGTCCTGTTCCCGTGTGAACGATGTCATCCTACGCCCTGAGAATAAGTGTGTCCGTGGATGTAATATGTGCCGTCGGGCTGGAGTTCAATGAATGCGGTGTGCTTGGCGCTTCTTTCGCCGTCACCCTTGAATTTGATCCTGTAGAGGCAGAAATTGAGGTACTCGATTGTATCGACCTCGATCGGCATGAACGCCACGTCTCCTCGCTGTGCGCAGTAGATGTCCTTCGTGGCGAGGTAGTCGGGCTTCTTCGACGTGGTCTCCATGAACTCCTTCGCGGTGAGTCCCGTCCACCTGATGAGAAGATCGTCGAGATTGAACCCGGTGATATATTTCACTCCGGTGTCTGGGTCGTATTTCAGTCCGTTCTCGGCATAGAGCGCCGGCAGGATCTCCGGATTGACCGAAGGATCCTGGAACTGGCTGACGACCTCCCAGAGATCGGCTCTGCATACGGGGATCTCGCTGTCGAACTGGCCGGTCACGAGTCCGTCGTGGAATATGCTGCGGAGAAGTCCGTTGAATCCCCGGACCTTCAGCGCGTTTCCGAGTCTCTCGCGGAATTCGAGCACCGATTCGCCGCTCGAGTTGTCCGACACCCACAGGGCCTGGTTGCTGACGATAACGAAGCGTCCGTCGTACCACTTTATCCCGCAGAGCATCTGACTCGGCTGTTTGATCGGGCTGTTGAACTTGAGCGGCCAGGTCTCGCTGAAGACCTTATCCGACTCGTAGATGACTCTGTAGTAGTCGAGGCGTTCGATATAGTCGACCGAGATGATATTGACTCCGCAGGTCTCGACTCCTCCGAACTGGACCGAGTAAAGATCGGCCGTCTTGAGGTAGTAGGGATCGCGGTCGCCGTAGCTGACGAAATCCGAGAGGTCGAACGAGGTCCATTTCGCCACCGCCGCCCGGAGGGCCGCCGCGGAGATATGCCGCTCGCCGGTGTACTCGGAATAGGTGTACCCGTTTTCCGCGTAGAGTTTCGCCATGTCGCCGGTATAGCTGCTTTTGTCGTTGTACTGCGCCACGACCTGCCACAGGCAGGCGTCGGTGGCCGTCAGGAACTCGGAGAAGAGCAGTCCGTTGGCGCCGGGGGTGTTGAGCAGATCGCTCAACGCCTTCTTCAGGGCTTCGGGATCTGACGGAGGCTTGAGGGCGGGGTCTGCCGGGGTCGTGGTGACCTCGGGCTCTCTTGTTGTGACCTCGGGTTCCTTTGTGGTGACTTCAGGTTCCCTTGTCGTGACTTCGGGCTCTTTCGTCGTCCCGGCCGCGTCCGCTGTGGTCGCGTCGGAAGGGGCCGACGTGTCGTCGGAAGAGGTACTTGCATCCGGAGAGGCGGCGGTCGTGACGTCTCCGGCGGTCGTTTCTCCGCCTATGGTCACGGTGATGTCGCACGATGTGAACGCGACAGTGAGAGCCAGAACGATCAGAAGCGGCGTCAGAAAGCCGCCGAAGGTCTTCTTTTTCATTTTTCTTTGTCCTTTCATTGTTGTTCGCGGTCCCGTCACGCATGTGTACGGTGTGCCGCGGCGCGGATCATCTGTCGAATTTGGCCGACACCGTGCGGAGGAGCTCCCTAATTTCGAGGTGCTGCGGGCAGTGGTCCTCGCAACCTCCGCAGGCGATGCAGTCGGCGGCTCTGCCGCCCTCTGACGTGATCCCGCCGTATTGCTCCTTTGCCTCGCGGCGGCCGATAAGGTACCTTCCGAGGCGGTTGTACACTCCGAAGAGCTCCGGAATCTTTATTCCGGCAGGGCACTCCTGCTCGGTGACGCAGTAACTGCAGCCGGTGCATGGGATGGCATCGGTAGTCTTTATCGATTCGATGACCCGGTCAATGAGTTCGTATTCGCTCGCGTCGAGCGGTTTGAAGTCCTGCATGTAGCTCACGTTGTCTTCGACCTGCTCCGGCGTGCTCATCCCCGAGAGCACCATATAGACGTTCTCGAAGGACGCGGCGTATCTCACCGCCCATGAGGCGGGGGACATCGACGGATCGCGGTCGCGGAACAGTTTCTCCGCGGCCGGCGGGAGCTTTGCCAGACTGCCGCCCTTGACGGGTTCCATGACGATCACCGGAAGGCCGTACGATTTTGCGAGCTCGAGGCTCTCGCGCCCGCGTACGACGGGATCTTCCATGTCCATGTAGTTGATCTGGAGCTGGACGTATTCCATCTCCCGGTATGTGCTGAACATCTTCTCGAGCAGCGGCAGCGAGCCGTGGAACGAGAATCCGATGTGACGGATCTTTCCGGCGTCGCGCATCCTTCGTATGAAGGAGCAGGCGTCGCTGTCGACGATCTTCGCGTAGTTGTCGTCTCCGACGGCGTGCAGCCAGTAGTAGTCGAAGTGATCGACGCCGCAGCGCTCGAGCTGCAGCTCGAAGATCCTCTCCGGCGCCTCGGGACCGTCGAGGAGCCACAGCGGGAGCTTGTCGGTCACGGTGAAGCTGTCGCGGGGATATCTTTTCACGACGTTCTCGCGCAGGGCGACTTCGCTGAAGCCTCCGTGATAGGGGTACGCGGTATCGAAGTATGTCCCGCCCGCGGCGATGAACCGGTCGGCCATCACGCGGAAGCGGGAGTAGTCGATGTTTTCACGGTTGCCGTCGATCACGGGAAGGCGCATCAGTCCGAATCCGAGTTTCATGACTGTCCTCCTTGCTTTTTTCTATCGGGTCGGGCGGCCTCGGGCCGCCGGTCTCAGTAGGGAAGGGTATCGGTGAAATACGCGTTGGTGTAGGCGCAGTGTCCGTCGGGACCCTTGATCTCGATCCTGAACCACCGGCACTCGGCCGGGATGTCGAACTCGGCGCCGTTGATTATCCTCCAGCTGTCTCCGGGCGCCCTGCGGGCGGTCCGCACTCCGGTGATGCAGCTCACCGTCTGCGCGTCGGAGCAGGTGACGCTCACTTTTCCGTCCTCGAAAAAGAGGCTGTATATCTCGGGACCGGTCGAGGCGTAGAAGTTACCGGCCTCGAGAGCAGCGCTTACCGACTCGTAGTCGAGCCTGTCCGCCCTGATCACGGTCCAGCCGCCGAACGAGTCGGAGTCGGGAGTTCTGTCGGCGTGCTTGTTGTGGTTGTCGTCGGTCGCGATGCAGAAGATCCGCTCGCCGCCGTTCAGCATATCGCTGTACTCGCGGCCGTTGTATTCGTCGAAGCCCATGCAGGCGCAGCCGTAGTTGCAGATCTCCATGGCGTTCATGCCGTGGTAGTTCATATAGTCGCCGAAGTTCTCCTGCGACCACACGGGGTGGTTGTACGTCACGAAGAAGCCGCTGTCGCGCCCCGCGCGGAGCATGGGGTTGATATACTGCGGGTCATATACGGGCGTGAAGGATTCGGCCCCGGGGGCCAGCTTCACGAAATCGGCCCAGTAGAGCGTCGCTTTCTTGAGGTTCTTCCGGATCATGACGGGCTGCGGCCGGTCGGGATCGTAGAGCGAGATGAAGCAGGCGTGGCAGGTCTTCGCGTCCTTGGCCGGGTATCCGGGCGAGTTGATATTGAGCTCGTAGCCGGTCAGCGGCAGGAAGTCGGGGTCGCGAAGATCGGGGTGCGGGATCATTACGTTGTGGTCGGTGAAGGCGACGACGGAATATCCGCCGCCCTTGTAGAGAGCCTTGACCTCTTCCGGGGTCCTTCTGCCGTCGGATATGACGGTATGGCAGTGCAGGTTCGCCTTGTAGAAGCTGCCTGTCTCTGGCAGCAGATACTTGCGCATTTCGGTAGTCCTTTCAGTTTGTTATGTTAAAATGATATTATTGCACGGTCAGGGGGATCGGAGGGACGCAGCGCATCAGCGTCGCCGCGCCCAGAGAGAGCAGA
This sequence comes from Clostridia bacterium, assembly GCA_017454675.1. Taxonomy (GTDB): domain Bacteria; phylum Bacillota; class Clostridia; order Oscillospirales; family CAG-272; genus CAG-390. Next base: position 10,215 of record JAFTCN010000035.1, on the reverse strand, counting down.
TATATCCCGATTACCGAGACCGGGATCATGTACATCTTTCCGCCGAATGTGAAGCCGTAGAAGTCGGGCCATCTCTTAACGAAGACGACCATGATCAGATAGACGACCGAATATATGACAGCCGGCAGCATAGTCCACAGCGACTCGGCAAACGTGAACCCCTTCGCGTTCTCGAAGAGCACGAACGAAAGGATCGACAGTACCGGCGTCGACAGATGGACGACGAAAGCCTTTCCGGCGAAGAGGGCCTTCGCTTCGCTCGTGTTTCCGGCTGCCAGCGCCGACGGCAGCAGGAAGAGGATGACCGTGCAGATCGTCACTGCGACCGCGACGGTCCCCGCGTACTTGAGGATCCTCGCGAAATACGGGATCCCTGTCCCGGGAGAGGCCAGAGCCACGGCGTCGCAGACGGACATGACTGCCGCCGCGAGGCAGGCGAGGATGTTCGAGTCGGTGGTGAAATAACGCAGTGTCACCTTGCGCTCCGGCTCCCCGCCGACGTCCGCGTCGCTTAAAAAGTAGGAGATGATCACCGCCGCTGACGATACCGCGATGATAAGGTTGAGAATGAGATCGATGATCAGGGCTGCCGCAGGAGACATGTTTTTTACCTTCCGTTCAATGACCGGCGTTTGCCGCCGGACCTTTCCTCACGCGTTTCTGGCGCACGCGGGGGCCTCGTACATCTTCCGGTGCACGAAATAGTTGTAGGAGCGGCAGCCGCCGGCGCAGTATTCGCCGTAGCGGCACTCTGCGCACGCTCCGGTGAGCATGGAGGCCCGGAACCCGCGGTTGTACGCGAAGCCTTCGGGGTCCTCCCAGATGTCGCGCAGGGTCCTCTCGCGCAGGTTGCCCTCGTTGAAGAACTCGTCGTACATCGATTCGCAGCCCCGGACGTTTCCGACGCTGTCGATGCCGACCGTCGATATCCCGGCGGAGCAGCCGGGGTAGTATGCCTTCCCCGAGGTGTTGCCGCGTATCCGCCCCTCTTCGGGGGTGAAGTAGCCGATGTTGTCGGCGACGCCCACCGCGAACGGCGCCTCGCCGGCCAGGGCGTCGACGAACTTTATTACCGACTTCGTGTCGAAGCGGTAGTCTATCCCGCCCGACGACGCGCTGCCCATCGGCGAGCACGCCTGGATCTGCCACGCGAAGATACCGGTGTCGCGGAGGGCGTCGTACAGCTCGCCAAGCGCCTTCGAGTTCTCGCTGTTGAGCGTGCTGATGACGGAGACGGGGATACCGCCCTCCTTCAGCGCGCGCACCGCCGCCATCGCCCGGTCGTAGCTGCCGGCCTGCCGGTATCTGTCGTGTATGGCGCGAGGACCGTCGATCGACACCGATACCGACTCGACGGCGCAGTCCCGCAGACAGCCGAGCATCTTTTCGTTAAAAATGAATCCGTTGGTTATAATATTGACCGCTATCCCGAGCGACGTCAGCTTCGACGCGATCTGCCGCCAGTCGCGGCGCATGAAGACCTCGCCGCCTATCATCGAGACGCGTTCGCATCCGAGCTCCGCCAGCTGATCGGCGACGTCAAGGCATTCCTCGGTCGTCAGCTCGCCCTGTCTCGCCTTTCCGGCTCTCGAGCCGCAGTAGGCGCACTCAAAGCAGCACGCGAGTGTGATCTCCCACACACACTGGGCGAGCTCGAAGGGGAAAGCGGGGTCGCGGCCTCTTTTTCCCGTCATATCGAAACAGGTCCTCCGCCGGGCTTACGCAGGTCGGCCCCGCAATCGGGGCAGAATTTGAAGGGCGCCTGCAGTTTGAAGCCGCACGTCGGGCAGAACATGGCAGGGCCGTCTGTTTTGCTGTCCGCGGACTTGTCCGCTCCGCCTTCGGATGTCGCCGCTTCCTTGCCGGCGGGCTTTACGAAGAACGCGGGACCCGCGTACACCCTCGCCATCCGGGGACCGGCGTAGACCGGCATCATCGTCGGACCGGCGTAGACCCCCGTCACCGTCGGGCCGGCGTAGACCATCATAGTCTGAGGTACTGTGAGCCGGCTGTTTTCCGGTGCGCCGTTTTCGCCGTTCCCGCCGGCGCCTGCGCCGGGATCTTCGGGATTTACGGCATCTCCGTCCGCCTCCGGGACCTTTTTGTCATCAGCGGCATCCGGTCCGTTCTCAGCCGGCCCGCCGCCGTCCTTTTCGAAAAATTCCGGGCCGGCGTAGACTTCCTCGATCCCTGCGAAGTAGCCCGGACCCGCGTAGACGGCCGTGGCCTCGGGGCGGATCCTCCGCCGCCTGAAGAGGCCTTTCCCGGCTCTCCGGGGGTATTTCGGGCCGGTCTCGGGTTCCGGATCCCTGTCCCGGACGTTTCCGTCTTCGGGTACGTTTTTCTTTTTTCTGTCATCTTTCATCGCATGATCCCGCCTTTCTGTCCGGTCTTTCCTTCAGCCGCGGAGGATGCCGGTCTTTTACGCGAAACAAGGGCGGAATGCATAAAACGGTATCCGCCCGTGTATCTTAATCGTCCGTGAGGAGCATCCGGTCGCTGTCGAGCGCCTTGCCCGCCGCCTCGCGGAACTTGTCGAGAAGATCCGGAACGGTGAGCTGTTTCCGCTCCTCTCCCGATGTGTCGAATATTATCTTTCCGCCGTCCATCATGAGCGTCCTGCTGCCGAACGACAGCGCGGTCTGCATGTTGTGCGTTATCATGAGGCAGGTGAGAGAACCCTCCCTGACGGTGCGGTCGGTGAGCTCCATGACCTTGTCCGCGGTCGCGGGGTCGAGCGCCGCGGTGTGCTCGTCGAGCAGGAGGAGCTTCGGAGGGTTGAGCGTTGCCATGACGAGCGTCAACGCCTGCCGCTGTCCGCCCGACAGCAGCCCGACGGGATGTTTCAGTCTGTCCTCGAGCCCCATGCCGAGCTGCGACAGTCTCTCCCTGAAGAACTCCCTGTCGGTCGCCTTTACCGACCCGAACCAGCCGCCCCGTCCCGAAGCGAGCGCGAGGTTCTCCTCGATGCTCATGCCGGGCGCGCTGCCGCGCATCGGGTCCTGGAAGAGCCGCCCGATGTTCTTCGCGCGTCTGTGCTGCGGTTCGAGCGTCACGTCCGCGCCGTCGATGATCACCCTGCCCGCATCGGGCACGAATTCGCCCGCTATCGCCCCGAAGAGCGTCGATTTGCCGGCTCCGTTGGCGCCGATGATCGATACGAACTCCCCGGGAGCGACGTCGAGGCTCAGGCCGTCGAGCGCGAGCTTCGCGTTCGGGCTGCCCGGGTTGAACGTCTTACTTATATCTTTCAGCTTAAGCATCCGGACCGCCTTTCCCCGTCCGGCGGGACTCCCGCCGGGCCGCAAGCCTGCGCTTCAGCATCGGGAACTTTTCCTTCAGGTAAGGTGTCGAGATCGCGATTATTACTATCACCGACGACACCGCCTTGAGCATGAAGGCCGGCATGTTGAGCCGCAGAGCGACGGTATATACGAGCCGGAAGAGGATCGCCCCCGCCACGGCTCCGAGAGCCTTCAGGGGTATCCCGCCCCGTTTTACCAGCACTCTTCCTATGAGCAGCGACGCCAGCGCTACGGTCACGATACCGCTCCCCATGTCGATGTTGGCCGATTTCTGCGACTGCGCGAGCAGGCAGCCCGAGAGGGCGGTGATCGAGCCCGACAGGCAGAGGCCGACCGTCGTGGTGAACGAAGGGTCGATCGACGACGACTTCACCATGTCGGTGTTGTCGCCCGTCGCCCGTATCGCAAGGCCGAGCCTTGTCCGCAGGAACAGCGAAAGCAGTACGAGCACCGCCCCCGTGAAGAGGATCCCGAAGATCAGCTTGTGGCCTCCCGCGAGGAATGTGCCGTCGAGCGCCGTTTTCATCCGGCTGAATACCGTGTCGGTCCTGTTGAGGTTGAGAAGGGAGCTGCCGCCCATCGCGGCGATGTTGACCGAGTAGAGCGCGGTGTTGACGATTATGCCGGCGAGCAGACTGTTGATCCCCATCTTCGTCTGAAGGAAGGCGGCGACGAAGCCGGAGATCATTCCGGCGGCCATCGCGGCAGGGATCGAAAGGAAGGGGTGGCCGGCTATCGCGACCGCCGCCCCGACGGTAGCTCCCAGAGTGAAGCAGCCGTCGGTCGACAGATCGCAGATGTTGAGCATCGAATATGAGAGGAAGAGCGCCAGAACGACGAGCGAGTTCACGAGTCCGAGTTCGAGCGTCGTCCGGAGAAGCATCATGAGCGCTTCCATTCAGTGAGCCTCCGGAAAATGCGCGGGAAGCGCCTCATCAGCTGAAGCTTTCCGCTGTCTTTATCGTCACTACCCTGGTGCAGTAGGGCTTGAAGGCGGCCTCGACGGTCGCGAAGTCGAATCCGATCTGGGCGCAGGTCTCGGTATTGACCGTTGCTGTGCCGTTGTCGAAGGTCTTCACGGGCACGGAGGCGGGGTCTTTTTTGTTTTTCAGTATGTCGGCAGCCATCTCGCCGGTGACCTTGCCGAGGTTGGCGTAATCGACGCCGTATCCGAGGAAGGCGCCGTTGAGCGCGAAGGAATCGGCTCCGGCGTAGTGCGGGATCTTTGCGGCGGCGAGGGTCTCGTAGATCGAGAGTTCGGCCTGCATGACGGTGTTGTCGGACGGAGTGAACACGGCGTCAACTCCGTCGGCTACGAGCGCGGAGGCCGCGAGGACGATCTCGTCGACGTTCGTGCCGGTGCGCACGGAGTAGGCGACGCCCTTGTCGTCGAGGTACTTCTTGGCGTCGGCGATCGCTGCGGTGGAGGCATCCTGGCCGAGGTCGTAGAGCAGGCCTATCTTCTTGGCAGAGGCGTTGGCGGCGAAGATGAGGTTCATGATGGCGGTGGTGTCGAGGTAGTCGGAGGTACCGGTGAGGTTGGACCCCGGCTTGTCCATAGATTCGACGAGTCCGGCGCCGAGGGGATCGGAGACTGCCGCGAAGACCACGGGGATCTTGTTGTCCTCGGTGGCGGCCTGCATCGCCATCGCGACGGGCGTCGCGACCGCGATCATGAGGTCGACGTCCTGCGCTATGAAGTTTGATATGATCTGCGAGAGGACGCTGGCGTCGGCGTTGCAGTTCTCGTAGAGGACTTCGAATTCGGTCCCGTCGGCATCGAGCGCGGCTCTGATGTTCTCGACGATCTGGTTGAGCGAGGCGTCGTCAACGTAGTTGCAGATGCCTATTTTGAACTTTTTGCCGCCGTCCCTGCCGCACGAAGCGAAGGAAAGGACCGCGCCGAGGGCGATGATGACCGCCAGGATGAGGGATACCGTTCTTTTCATTTTTTTCTTTTCTCCTTGGAGTATATTATTTTTATCATTTGTCCGGATGCTGCCCGGAAATAATAAACAGTCCTGTCCCGCAATGCTGGGACAGGACTGTAAAGAGAAAAGAATACGATCCTGCGGTGCCACCCGGCTTGACGCCCGATAAGGCGTCCACTCGATGCATACTGACATATGCCGGCTTTTGTTAACGGGGAGACCGCCCCCGGCGCACATACTAAGGATCGAAGTCCTGTTCCGTTTGCCCTCGGAAGTCCATTCGGCGCAGTCTCATCCGCCGCCATCTCACCGTCGGCGGCTCTCTGTGGGAGATTTACGTACGCTTACTTACTCTTCCTCATCGGTTTGGGCCATTATAGCACGTTTTTTCCGGCTTGTCAACAGGAAAATGCGGAAAAAAGAGGATTTTTTTGAAAAAACCGGTTATTTCAGCGGGATCCGCGTGCGCTCCGGAGCCTCCGGGGGCGTTTTTTATTATTCGGTTTTAAATCATCGGTGCCGCGGCGTGCCTGCGCGGCGGATGCCGCCCGGGAGACGGAGGCAGGGGCGGGGGAGAACGGTCCCGGAACGCCGGGACCTGTCTCCGGTCACTTCCTGTCGGCGGACAGCCTTACGTATATGATCAGGCTCGGCGGATCGGCCTTGCTGTTCGGATCGATGAACTTTTCCACCTCGAATCCCCACGCGGGGAGCAGTTCGATCATCTTCTTGTAGCCGTAGTTCTTGGGGTCGAAGTCGGGGTATTTCTTCTGGAGCATGTTCCCGACAAGGCTCATGTTGACCCAGCCGCCGTTCTCCTCGCCGTTCTCCTCCAGGAATCCGCTGATCGACGCGAGCAGCGTCTTCTTCGGGGTCCTCGACGACTGCTGTTTGTCGTTTTTGCCGCTTTTGTCCCTGTCTTTCCTGCCTTTGTCCTTCCCGCCGTTCTTCGACGCGTCGTCCTTCGGCTTCTGTTCTGTCTGGTCGGCCTCCTGTCCCGGCGCTTTGGCGGCGTCGGTGAGGATGTCGATATACTTGAACTTGCTGCAGGCCGATACGAAAGGCCTGGGTGTCTGCTGCTTGCCCATGCCGATGACGGTCATGCCCTCCTCGCGCAGCCTGGCGGCGAGACGGGTGAAGTCGCTGTCGGAGGAGGCGAGACAGAAGCCGTCGACGCGCCCCGAATAGAGGATGTCCATGGCGTCGATGATCATCGCCGAGTCGGTGGCGTTCTTGCCCGTCGTGTAGGAGTACTGCTGCACCGGCGTTATCGAGTATTCGAGCAGGATGTCCTTCCAGGACTTCATACGCTGGCTCGTCCAGTCGCCGTAGATGCGCTTGTACGTCAGGACGCCCTCGTCAGTTATCTCCTCGACTATCACTTTTATATACTGACTGCCGATGTTGTCGGCGTCGATCAGCAGAGCGAATCTCTTTTCCTGATTCTGTTCCATGCTTCCGTTCTTTCTTTTTTCTGTTTTCTTTCTTTCTTCTTTCCCCCGGGGGCCCGCGGACGCCGGGGCGTTTCCGGACCGCGCGTCGGATCCGGAGATCCATTAAACTATAGTGTTTTTACAGCATATATAATAATATCATAACTCGGCCGGAAAATCAACAGTTAAGTGTCATTCCCCGCAGAAAAAAGAAGACCGGTAAAAGCTGGCGCCCGCGTTTTTTCAGGGAGCGACGCTCACAGCCGCTGTATAAAAACCGTGACGCTGTTCTGAAAACGGTCACATAAGTGTTTGATGAAAGTTACCGGTGCTGAAAGGACAGAGGCAGGCGCGATATTTCTTGACTTCGGTTTTCTTTTTTGATATACTTTTATACGTATACGGTGTGATTTTGACCAGAAAAGATCAGAAAAAACAATTAATGGAGGTTCAGCCATGCCGCCCGTAGTAATCGGAATAATAATCGCAGCTGTGATCGTGCTTGTCGCAGCACAGATCCGCGTCGTATCCCAGGCCACCGAGGTGGTCATCGAGAGGCTCGGAAAATACCGCAAGACCTGGGGCGCCGGGGTGCATGTCAAGCTGCCGTTCATCGAGCGGAGCGTAAACAAGGTCACGCTCAAGGAGCAGGTCCTCGACACTCCCCCGCAGCCCGTCATCACGTCGGACAACGTCACGATGCAGATCGACGCCGTCGTATACTACCGCATCTTTGACGCCAAGCTCTACACCTACGGCGTCGTGAGCCCGGTGCAGGCGCTGTCGAACCTGACCGCGACCACGCTGCGCAATATCGTCGGCGCCCTGACGCTCGACGAATCGCTGACGTCGCGCGACACGATAAACGGCAAGATGGAGATGATCCTCGACAAGGAGACCGACCCCTGGGGCATCAAGGTCATCCGCGTCGAGATAAAGAACATAATGCCGCCTTCCGACATCAGGGAGGCTATGGAGGCCGAGATGCGCGCCGAGCGCACGCGCCGCGAGACTCTGCTCCAGGCCGAGGGCCACAAGCAGGCCGCGATAACCCGCGCCGAAGGCGACAAGCAGGCGATGATCCTGCAGGCCGAAGGCGAGCGCGACGCCCGCATAGCGCGGGCCGAAGGCGAGGCGAGGGCCCTGTATCTCGCCAAGAAGGCCGAGGCGGACGGCATACGCGAACTCGTGAAGTCGGCTCCCACGCCCGAAGTGCTCGAACTCAAGCAGTACGAGGCGCTGATCAAGATGTCCAACGGAAAAGCTGCCAAGATCATCGTCCCGACCGACGCCGTGAGGACGGTGTCGCGCAACGTCATCTTCTCGGAGACGACCGGCATAGGCGACGTAACGCACGAGGGCGAGCCCGACGAAAAGCCGGAGCCCGCCGACCCCTGCTGCGATCCCGAAGACTACATCGAGGAGAGAAAGGCCGATACGGCAAAGTGACCGGAAAGGCCGGCATCCGCCGCGGAGAAGCGCTCCCCGGCACAGATGAGGAAGTTTTATGACTGTAGTATTCGAGTTTCTGGGAAAAGAAGAGATCGAGAACCTCGTAACGAGCATGAACTACGCGGTCGACAAGGTCGTGTATTTCGGCAGCGGCGAAGCGATCGCGCAGATGAGGGACCGGACGTCGCGCTTCCTCGCGAAATACTGCGGCGTGGCCGAGAGCGAGTTCGTCGAGCTGCCGTCGAAGGATCTGCCGTCGGTGCTCGCGGCGATGAAGCGCGGGATCGTCTCCGAAAAGGAGAGGGGAAACGACCTGTTCTTCGATATCACCGGGGGAGAGAGCCTGGTGCTCGTGGCGTTCGGGATGCTCTCGCGCGAGTTCCGCGCCCCGCTGCACATGTTCGACATCGAGAGCGGCCGGCTGATCGAGCTGACGAGGGACTTCTGCGAGGAGCATATCAGCGGTTCGGTCAAGGAGCGCAGGATACCCTTCGATCTCGACATGTTCATAGAAATGAAGGGCGGAGTGATAAACTACAGGCTGCACAAGCGCCTGAAGGACACGGGCATGCCCGGATTCGACAGCGATCTGCCCGCTCTTCGTGAGACGGTGCGGAAAAGCGGGGCTCTCTGGAACAGCTTCTCCGAGTTCATGCGCGGAAGCGGGATGCCCGACGGGAAGCTGTTCTTCAAAAAGAGCGGACGCGATATCGACGCCGCCCTCGCAAAGGCTTCCGGCGGGCTGAAGACCCGCGGACAGCTCGACACGGTACTCAACAGCCTCGCCGCCGGCGGCCTTATCACCGGTCTGATCCGCGAAGACGGCGGATACGAATTCAGCTTCAAAAACGAACAGATAAAAGGCCTCGTCTGGGAGAGCGGCTCGGTGCTCGAACTGTATACGTATTCCCTGGAGAGCGCCGGGGCCGACGACTGCCGCGTGGGCGTGCATCTCGACTGGGACGGAAGGATCAGTCCCTTTTTCGGAAAGGACGTGCTCAACGAAGTCGACGTCCTCTCGCTGCGTGGCTATGTTCCGACCTTCATCTCCTGCAAGGGCGGCAGGATGGGGCCTTCGCAGTCGCTCCACGCCCTTTACGAACTCGAGACGGTCGCCGAACGCTTCGGCGGAAAATACGCGAAAAAGGTGCTCGTATCGGTACAGCCGCTGAGCAGGACATACGCCGAGCGGGCAAAGGAAATGGATATCGAAGTAAGGAGCGCGGACGGAAAATGGTAATAGATTTCCACACTCACACCTTCCCGGAGAAGATAGCAGCCGGGGCGGTGGCGGGGCTTCGCAGGAGCGGAGGAGTGAAGAGTTTCTCCGACGGCACAGCCGCGGGGCTTTCGGCATCGATGAAAAGATCGGGGATCGACCTCGCGGTGAATCTGCCCGTCATGACGAGGCCCGACCAGGTGCCGCACGTCAACGGAAGCCTCATCCGCCGGTCCGACGAACTTCGCGGGGCCGGCATCGTGACCTTCGGCGGGATGCACCCGCTGTACGACGGCTGGGCAGACGAGATCAAAGCGCTTGCCGCCGCCGGCATACCCGGGATAAAGCTCCATCCCGCCTTTGCCGGCATCGACGCGAACGACATCCGCTTCAAGAGGATCGTCGGGGCCGCGGCAGACGCCGGGCTCACCGTCCTGTATCACTGCGGCGAGGACGTGAGCTTCCCCGGGCACAACTACGCCACGGTCGACATGATGCTCGACGTGATCCGCGACGTCGCCCCTCCGAAGCTGGTGCTCGCCCATATGGGCGGGTGGCAGCACTGGGACGAGGTGAAGGAAAAGCTCGCGGGGGCGCCGGTCTGGCTCGACTCCGCCTACTCCCTGGGTCCGGTCGTCCCGGACGAAGAGTATGCGGAAGGGGAAGGGGAGCCGAAGAAAAAGCCGGGCTTCGCATACAATCTGAGCCCCGGCGGATTCGCGGAACTCGCGAGGGCACACGGCACAGACAGGGTGCTCTTCGCCACCGATTCGCCCTGGGCCGACGGCGCAGACTACCTGGAATTCATACGCTCCTCGGGCCTTGGCCGTGACGAACTCGACAGGATACTCGGCTCAAACGCCGAAGAGCTGCTG
>JAFTCN010000034.1 GCA_017454675.1 Clostridia bacterium | reverse complement strand
GGAGCCCCGCCTCCTCCGCGAAGGACGACACCTTGGGATCGTAGCTCACACAGACCGCCGGGGTCCCGGCAGCCGCCGCGAGCAGCGCGGCGTGCAGCCTTACGGCTGCCACCGCCTCCGCGCCGGCGGCGAGCGTCATGATCTGCCCCGGAGTGAGACCTTCGAGCAGGATGCCGCCCGACGCGGAGGCCCCCGCCGCGCAGACGCCGCGGTCTTCGGGGGACATGGTGAACCAGACGGCGGTGCAGCCGGGGCGGCAGCGCGCCGTCTCCGAGACCGCGGCCGCGATCTCTTTTGCAAGTACGTGATTTTCGCGTCTTCCGGCGCCGGGGAGATTCCTCGCCGACACCGCTATATATGCCGCTCCCGCGGGCAGCGTTCCCTCGGGAAGCGGCTCCGGCCGCGTCAGCAGCGCCGCGTCGGCCGAAAGATAAAAGTTTCTTTTTTTCGCTCCGGCCGCACGTGACAGTTCCTCCGCGAGCGCGAGCGACGCCCTGTCTCTGAATCCCGCGGCGTCGGCAGACGCCGCGATCTCCGCCGCGGTCTTTTTTTCCCGCTCTCCGTCGAGGGGGCCGATACCGCCTCCTCTGATCATCCTCCGGCAGCCGTATCTTCCCGCCGCCCCGAAGAGCCAGGAATAGTACATGAGAGAGCGCGTGCTGGTCCTGTTCTGCAGGAGCGACCCGCCGCAGAGCACGAACATACGGCTCTTTTTCATGGCATCTCTTACGGAGAACGGCGACAGCCTGTTCACCGGCACGGTTCCCTCGGGAATGCCGGGTGCCTTTTTCCCTCCGCGGGCCACCGCGAAGATCTCCGCGGCCGGGAGTTCCTCCCGCAGACGATCCGCCGCGGCGGCGAGCGTCGCGTCGTCACCTGCGTTGCGCGCGCCGAAATAACCGCAGAGCAGTATCCCCGGACGGCATTCGTCCGCCACGCGCCTGTATACTCGGACCGTCTGCGCTGCGGTGTCCTTTATGTCGTGATTCTCTTTTGCAAGGCGCCGGGCAAACTCTCCTGCGGCTTTCCGTGCCTCATCGTCTTCAAGCAGGAGAGAAAGGGAGGACAGAAGTGAGGCTCCGGATGCGCGGGGTATCAGATTCGATCTTTCGGCCTCCCCTGCGTTTCCTTCGCAGAGTATCCCGCCGCAGTCCCCGCTCCCCGAGAGCAGTATCACCGGCAGCCCCGCTGCTGCCGCCTCGACTGCCGATCTCGAAGATCCCGCGAAGACGTCGGCTTCCCGGAGCAGCATCCGGGTCCCGGCGGTACCGCCCGCGAACACGATGTCGGGGACCGTGCCTTCCGCTGCCGCGTGCGACCGGGCCTGTGCGTGTTTTCGGATATCCGCCTCCGCGTCCCCGCATCCGGCAAGCGTCAGCCTTATGCCTTTTTCAGGGTGCAGTTTTTTAAGTTCGAAGACCGCGTCGATCAGCGAAACGGCGGCCTTCTCGTTGTCGCGGTCGAGCCGCATCGCGGCGGCGACGGAAAACATCCCGTCACCGTGACCCGCGGCCGTCTGTTCCGTGATCTCGACTCCGTTCTTTATCACGTCGATGCTGCCGCTCTTCAGGCGGTAGTTCAGGGCAAGCCATCCGGCGAGCTCTTCGCTCACCGCGACGGTCCTCTTTCCCCAGAACGTCAGAGGCCCCGCGGGGGGCACCGGATCGTAAAAGCCGTGTGCCGTCGTGACGCACGGCGGAAATCCCGCTCTGCGCGAGAGCGTACCGCAAATGAACGCGGGTATCCTCCCGTGTGCGTGGACGATGTCCGCCCGCATCCCGCGGGCGAGACGGAGAAGACCGCTGCGCGACACCGACACCGAGAGCGGGTCGCGTCTGTCGAGAGGCAGGACCGTATGGGGGATGCCGGACTTTACGAGCTCCTCCGCGAGGATCCCGCCTGAAGAAGCGGCCTCCACTCTGTGTCCAAGCCTTTTCAGTTCCCTCGCGAGGGTGAGGACGTGCGTTTCCGCGCCGCCGATGCCCATCCGCGTCGTGCATATAAGAATGTTCAGCGCCCTCGCCTCCCGTGCCGGATTCCGCGCGGCGCGCAGTGCGCCCGCTTCATAAATTATACAATAAAACCTCCGAAAAGTCCACATCAGAATGTGGCTCCGGAGAAAAGCGTTGACAAATAATATAAAATCGGATATAATAATCAGTGAATGCGCCACGGCCGTGCTGAGAAGTCCGGCCGAGGCGGACCGAATAAAAAAACAATTTAAAAAACATACCAGGAGGTAACCAGATCATGAAAAAGATCACACGCAGACTGCTGATCGCCGGATGCGCGCTGCTGCTCTGCATCTCGATGCTCGGCTTCGTATCGTGCACGGCGACCGAATCGGCCCAGGTCCTTTTCAGGAAGGCAATATCCAGAACTGTCGAACAGTATGAAAAGTTCGACCTCGTCTCGTTCGCGAAAGACCTCGGCAAAGGCGGCAAAATCAAGCTGACCGCCGAAAACATCAAGGTCCCGACCGGCGAAGAATCGGCCGTCAAGGGCAAGGGAACCGCAGAATTCAGCTTCGACGTAGCCAAGAGGACGGCTTCGGCCACCGCTTCCGCCGAACTCGACGGCAAGAAGTACGAAGCTTCCGGATATCTCTCGGCGACCGACGTTGCGGTCAAGTTCGACCAGGTCCTCGATAAAGTATACGGGATCAGTCTGAAGAACGCGGAGAAGAACCTCGCGAAATCGGTCTTCTACTATGACGGCGATTCTGAGTACGCCCTCCCCGAGGAGCAGTACAACATGATCATCGACGCCCTCAAGACCATCGAAGACAACAAGGACGTTGAAAAGACGGGAAAGAAACTCGTCGATAAATACGTGAAGAAACTCTTCGGCTATCTTGAGAAGAATGCGGAATACGCCAAGGAAAACACCGAGACCAAGGTCCTTGAAGAGTCCTCGGTCCCCGCTGTTCTCGTGACCGTTTCGATCGATGAGAAGGGACTCTCGGCCGTCATCCAGTCGCTCTGGAAGGACGCCAAGGCCGACAAGGAGCTCAAGAATTTCATCGCTGACTATATACTCCCGCTCTCCGGCGGCAATTACGAGGATGTCGGTGATCTCTACGAGGACATCGACGAGGAAGTCGATGAGTTCGCCGAGGGCGCCGAGAACGCCGATTTCGAGATCACCGTAAAGTACTACCTGAACAAGTCTTCGGGAGCCGTAATGAAGGGCGAAGTCACCCTGAAGAGTAACGGGAACAAACAGCAGTACACAGCGGAGCTCGGCAACAAGTTCAAGAGCTTCGAGGGTATCAAGCTCTCGACCCGCAGAGCGCCTTCCGGCGGCAGCTGGAGCGATACTGTCTACGTATGGCTCAAGGTCGTCGAGAACACCAAGGAGCAGCTCAGCCTGAAACTGGTCGGCTCCGACGGCGCCGGCGTCCCCGAGGTCTCCCTCAGGTACGACAAAGCCGAGGACACCGTCAAGGTCTCTATGAAGGACTCCTACGGCGATGAGGCATTCGCGGTCAAGTTCGGCTATGTGAAGAAGGGCTCGACGATAACGCTGAAGCTCACTTCGCTCACGCAGGACGGCGAAAAGACGGATATCCCCGCCGACTTCACTCTCGAGATCAGCACAAAGCCTTCGGTCTCGTCGATCAAGAAGTATACCGACATCCTCACCCTCACCGAGGAGAACATCGAGGATCTCAAGGATAACATCGAGGAAAATCTCGACAAGATCGAAGAGGATCTCACCGATCAGGCGAAGGATTCCGATTAAAACCGAAAATCACAGATTGAACGCGCAAGCGGCAGACAAGAGGTAAACAGACAGCGATGGCAAAGATCAGGGTCGGCGTGTTCGGCGGAGCACGCGGTTTCACAATGATCAATCAGCTTCTGGCGAGGGACGACGCCGTCCTTACGGCGGTATGTGACAAATACCGCCCCCTGCTCGACAGAGTGGGGAAGAAGGCGGAGGAGCTCGGCCAGAAGGTGGCTCTGTGCGAGAGCTTTGACGAATTCATGGAACAGGAAATGGACGCCGTCGTGCTCGCGAATTACGCGAACGAGCACGTGCCCTACGCGGTGCGGCTGCTCGACAGCGGGCGGCACGTCATGAGCGAAGTCCTGACATGCTCCAACATGGCCGAGGCGGTAGAACTGATCGAGGCGGTCGAGCGTACCGGTCTCGTCTACACCTACGCCGAGAACTACTGCTACACTCCCGCGAGACAGGAGATGCGCAGAAGATACCTCGCGGGCGACATAGGCGAGCTGCTGTATGCCGAGGGCGAGTACATCCATGACTGTTCGTCGATATGGCCGCAGATCACCTACGGCGAGCGTAACCACTGGCGGAATCTCATGTCGTCGACCTTCTACAACACCCATTCGCTCGGGCCTCTGCTCAAGATGACGGGTCTCCGTCCGGTGTCGGTCTCAGGCTTTGAGACGCCTCTGTCGCCCCACATGCTCGAACTCGGAGCCTGCTTCGGCTCGGGCGGAATGGAGATAGTGACGCTTAACAACGGTGCGATAGTCAAGTCGCTCCACGGAGACCTCAAGCACGCGGCGCACAGCCGCTATTACCTCAGCGGCACACGCGGAGGACTGCTGGACCCGAACAAAGACTGCATGGTCTGCGCGTATACCGAAGGCCCCGGCGAGAACTGCCGCGGGAAAAAGGAGGAGTACAAGGCTGAGCATCCGATAGCCGAGGCCGGGCAGACCGGCCACGGAGGAGGCGACTATTACACCGTGCACTTCTTCATCCGCAGCATCCTCGGCGACGAAGAGGCAAAAAAGATGGCGGTGAACGTATACGAGGCCGTCGACATGTGCACGCCGGGCATCCTCGGCTACAAGTCGGTCCTCGAGGGCAACAGGTCCTACAGAGTGCCCGATCTTCGCAGACCCGAAGAGAGGGATGCCTGGAGGAACGACAGAGCCTGCACCTTCCCCGACATCGCCGGAGACCAGCTCCTTCCGAACCGGATCGATTCGATCTCGGTGCCCGACAGCACCTACGAGCGCGTAAAACAGCTCTGGATCGATAAAAAGCCGGGCTGACCGGATGTCGATGTCATAATAAAACTCCCGGGAGAGATCTCCCGGAAGTTTTTTTACAGCGGAGGTGCCCGCCGGACGTCAGCGGTATTGACTGACGGAAACAACGAAGCGGTCCGGACCGGACAAACGGCGGTGCTTCAGAGTACTATGCTCCTGAGCATCTTCGCGGCGGCCGCGCAGTCGGAGGCGAAGTCGGATGTCCCGGCCTCGACCGAGCACCGTGTCACTCCGGAGTCGCGAAGGGCCGCGAGGAACTCCCTGTACCCGTACTCTCCCGCTTCGGCGGGAAATGTGCGGTTCCGGCCTTCCCGCTCAAGCGGAAAGGATATATGGCCGTGCTTTACCGCGGCTCCGAGGAGCCTTATCTCGTCGGGGCCGTCGCCGCAGTTGTGCATATGGTAGATGTCGGCTGTGACGCCGGTGTTGCCGCAGCCCGAGGCGGCGGCAAGCTCTGCGCCCTCGCGGAGCGTGTTTATGATATTGCACTCGCCCCTCGTCAGCGGTTCGACCGCCAGCGTGACGCCCGCTGCGTCGGCGGCGGGGGCGGCGGTGTATCTGATGAAATCGATAAGCTTCCGGAAGCAGTCGGAGAAACTCATCCCGTCGGGGACGTTCCTCGCTCCTCCCGAGCCGAACACCACCGTTTTTATGCCGATGGCGCGGCACGCCCGGAATCCTGCCCTCATATATCGGTCGATCCCGGTCTCGGAATACGGCCGGTAGATCGGCATCGACGACGGAATGAAGCCGTTCGCGGCCTCGCATCCGATCCCTTCGGCGTCGAGCTGACGCATGAGCTGCGACATCCCCTCTTCGCTGATCTCCGCGACGTCGCGGAAGCCGCATTCTATATAGTCGAAACCGGCCGCGGCCGCCGAATGTATCCTTTCGGGCTTCTTCAGCCCGAGGCAGACTCCGTATCTCATTTCTTGTCTCATCCCGTCTCTGTTTTTTCCGGCCTGCAAGGCCTGCCTTCCCGGCTTTCCCGGCCGGCCGCATCTAATTATAGCATGAGACGCCGGCAAAGTCAAGCGGAGAAGGAGCGGTTTCAGCGGAGCGCGCCCCGTCCCGCGCGGCGTAGGGAGCCCGGCGCGGCGCATATTTCCTTGACATAACAGAAGAAAAGTATTAAAATTGTATCGTATAAAAGTGTGCCCGGCAAAAAGCGGAACGGAGGAGACACGCATGTTCTCAGGTATATCGAACTCTATGGACAACCTTTTCCGGCTGTCCGGAGCTAAGACGCGGTCGCTCAGCGCGGAAAACCCCGACGGCGCCCCCGGGCGCGGCGGAGCAGCGCTCACCGGCACCGGTGAGTTATGCGCGGCGGAGCTCGGACAGGGCTGGAAGATAAGCCCCAGCATCAGGCTGCCCGCGGGGCAGGTGACCGATGTCGGGAGGATCGACGGTCAGGGGGCGATCGGTCACATCTGGCTGACGCTGGGCCGCGTACGCGGCCGCGACGTCTGGCGCGACGTCATAATCCGCATCTTCTGGGACGGCTGCGACGTTCCGGCCGTCGAGGTCCCGGCGGGAGACTTTTTCGCCTGCGGCTGGAACGAGTACGCTCCGGTGAACTCACTCGCCGTGTGCGTCAATCCCGCCCGCGGATTCAACTGCTACTGGACGATGCCATTCCGGAGCGGAGCGCGCATCACGTTCGAGAACCGGAACCCTGAGGACGTCACGCTGTACTATCAGATCGACTACGTCCTCACCGAGATCCCCGCCGACAGCGCATATTTCTGCGCCGCTTTCAGGCGGTCGAACCCCACTCGCGGAGGCATCCACACCCTGCTCGAAGGGGTGAAAGGGCGCGGCCAGTACGTCGGGACCTACCTCGCCTGGCAGGTCAACAACAACGGCTGGTGGGGAGAGGGCGAGATGAAATTCTACATCGACGGCGACGGCGAATTTCCAACCGTATGCGGGACCGGAACCGAGGACTACTTCGGCGGCGCATACAATTTCGACGTCCCCGGCGAGGGCTATACCGCCTTCTCTACGCCGTACAGCGGCCTGCCGCAGATCATAAGACCCGACGGCCTCTACCGCTCGAACACCCGCTTCGGTATGTACAGGTGGCACATAACAGACCCGGTGAGATTCACCGAAGCGCTGAAGGTCACCATCCAGGACCTCGGCTGGAGATCGGAGCGCAGATACCTCGTCCAGCAGAGCGACATAAGTTCGGTGTCGTACTGGTATCAGGACATCCCCGGTTCCGGGGCGCCGCGCATCGGAACACGAAACGAACTCGAGATAATTTAAAAGCCGTAGCTAAATTTTCCGGAAAGAAAAGGAGTACAACGACATGAAACGAATCATCTGCCTGCTGCTGGCGCTTCTTCTGGCCGCCGGCACGCTTGCCGCCTGTGCCGAAAAGACCGGCCCTGAGACCGGGGCGGCCGCGGATACATCCGCGGATCCTTCCGGCTCCGCCGGCCAGGGGAGTGAGACCGAAGAGCAGCGCCTCACTCCCGACATACCCGACGAAGACTTTCAGGGTTACGAGTTCAACGTGCTCACGAGAGGCACGGGCTCGTCGACATGGTATTCCAGGGATATATACGCCGAAGCGGTGACGGGCGACATCATTTCCGACGCCGTCTACTCACGCAACAAGGCCGTCGAGGAGAAATACCACTTCACCGTCGTCGAGACCGGTTCCGACACCCCCCAGGAGGATGCCCTGAAGGCGGCCGGAAGCGGACTCGACATATACGGGATGTACTGCTTCAGAATCAAGGACCATATGACGTCGCTGGTGCTCCAGGGGTACGTCCGCGACCTTAACGGCATCGACCGGATCGATCTCGACCGCCCCTACTACGACCGGAACAGCCGGAATAATTTCTCGATCGACAACAAGCTGTTCCTCGTGACTGGCGACCTGCTGACGATGGATAACGACGCGACGCGGTGCTGCCTCTTCAACAAGGAGATCTTCGAGGAGCGCAGGATCGCGGATCTTGTCGGCGGGACGCTGTACGATCTGACCGAGCGCGGCGAGTGGACGCTCGAGGCGATGGCCGCCTGCGCCGGCAACGCCACCTCGGACGCCAACGGCGACGGAGTCATGGGCCTCGAGGACAAATGGGGCATGGTCTCAGAGCAGTTCAACGCCCTCGCGTTCTGCAACGCCGCCGGGATCATGCTATTTGAGAAGGATGCCGACGACATCCCTGTCTTCACCGGCAACAACGAGCAGACGCTCTCCGTCCTTTCCGATATAGTCACGATGCTCAATCAGGACTACTGCCGTCACTACAGCAACGCCTACAACGAGGCGATCCCGCAGTTCAAGGACGGGCTCGTGCTCTTCTATCCCGCCCAGCTGGCCGACGTCCCGCTGCTCCGCGCGATGGAATTCAACTTCGGTATCGTTCCGCTGCCCAAATTGACGAAGGATCAGGACAGCTACCACAGCCCGGTCACGACGTACGGCAGCAACTGCATAGCCGTCCCTTCGGCCGCCGTCGAGCCTGAGCGGTCCGGATCGATCATCGAGGCGCTTTCCTGCGAATCGATGTACGTCGTGACGCCCGCGTACTTCGAGGTGAGTCTCAAGTCGAGGCTGTCGAGAGACGCCGATTCGGCGAAGTCGGTCGATATCATACTGAACACGGCGGTATTTGAACTCGCGTACATGTGGAACCTTGCCGGGATCTACAGCAGCATCTGCACCGCCTTCAACAACAACCAGCCGTCCCTGGCCGCGCAGTTCAAGAGCGCGAGCAAGGTCGCTAAGAGCGAGATCAACCGCATGGTCGACTCGATAAGGACAAGTGTAAAGGAATAAGGGCAGGACGAACCGTGAGACCGCTTTACCGCAGCTTCCGCGACAGCTATTCCAGAGACATATATATCCCTGACGGCGGGATCACCGTACCGCCGGCCGTAATGACAGAGGCGCGCTCCGTCGCGGACATCCGCGCGCTCTCGTCCGACCGTCCGCCTCAGAATATCATATTGCACACCGACCCGGAACTTCGCGTCACGGGACAGGAAGGGGAGACGCTCGGGAGCCTTTACGACGTCCTCTCCCTGTGCACGCGCACCGTCCCGGTCATATATGTCGCGGATCCCGGGACGCCCGCCGCGCTGGCCGGCTTTGCCGACTTCAACAATCTCGCCGACGCGCTGATATGCGCGCCGTTCGGGAAAAGGGAACTTCTGGAGAGCGCCTATTCGCTCATCCCGTATATCCGCTCCATGGCCGACTTCAGGGGGGAGGAGGAACTCATCCCGGAGGACCGCGCCGCGCTTCCGTCTGAGCTCGTGGCGTCGGGCGCCGTTACGGCTCTCTTCGCGCCGGGAATCCTGTCTCGCAAAGACATCGACGTGATCCAGCGCCGCTTTATACACATATACCTTGAGGACGGGGGCGACCCCGCGGGCGTGCTGGCAGCCGGAGCGAACGGCATACTGACAGAAGACCCCGGTGCCGTATATGACCTTTATGCCCGCTTTCCGGCCGGAACGCTCTTCAAAAAGCGCAGGCTCAACGCGCACAAGGGCTTCCAGAACGACGGAAAATACCTTGAGAACTCTATAACCGGCGTCACCGCGGCGGGAAGATACGGCTTCGACGCCGCCGAGATCGATGTGAAACTCACTGCCGACGGCGTCCCGATCGTCATGCACAACACCACGACGAAGGGGATGTTCGAGGGCGAAGAGCGTGCCGTCGAGAAGAGCACCTACTCCGAGCTCGCGTCGATGAAGCGCACCGTGCACCCCGAGGAGGGCGTCGACCGCTTCGACGACCTCATGAAGGCGATGAAAAAATGGCCCGAGACGCCCGTCGTGATCGAGATCAAGCCGGGGCGTGCGACGAACGGTGTTGAGGAGCTCGTCCGGCTCACGGGTGAGATACTGGACAGGGAAGAGTCGCAGGCCCATCCCCTCTGCATAATGGGAGATATTCCGCCCGGATATTCTTATATACACAGCCACCTGCCCCGGCTGCCCTTCGGCATGTGCGAGGGCGGTAAATCGGAGCCTCCGCGCTCACGGAGCGAAGCCGAGGACCTGCTCTGGCGGGTGAGTTTGCTGTCGAAGGGCTGCGCCGCGGCGTACAACCCCGAGGACGTCATGATAAACAGCCTCTTCATGCTCTACGCGAACTACCGCGGACTGTGCGTCTTCGCCTGGTCGAGGAGCTCCTTCTTCAAGCCCTCGCAGTGGTCGGAAAACGGCCCCGGATGCGACAGGACGTATATCTCGGGGTACGATTCATGGACGATGGACCACGGTGAGAAGTACTTCTCCTACCCGGTGAGCATCGACCCCGCACCCGGCATGAAGCTCCGCTTCGGGGCCGGCGAGCGCTTCGTACCGAAAGTTCTGTGCCGTTACATGAACCTGCCGTCAGACGAGGCGGAGGCCGGAGCCGTGGTGCTGGAGGGAGAGCTCTCCCGCGACGCCGACGGGCGGTTCTACTCGGAAAAGCCGGGCAGCTGCCGCGTGATGTTCTCGCTTCGCGAGACGCTGCACTTCGGCGACGGGTTCACGCTGTGCACGGAGCCGCTCACTCTTGAATTCGAATAAGACTGTACCGCCCGGCGCAGTGCGCCGGGCGGCTTTCTCTTTTCAGTTATTTCGGCTGATCCCTGAAAGCTGCGGCGAATTACGGCTGCTGTGAGTTCAGTCCGCGCTCTCCCGGGGCTTCCGGTCCGCGAGGAGCCGGATCCCCCACACGGCCGCCGCCGCGGCCACGAGTAACGCTCCGGCCCAGGGGTAGACCGCGGCCTTCGCGTTCGTCGTGCCGTAGATGTCGAGCACGCCTTTTACGACCGAACCGGTCCCGAAGGCGGCGATCCCTCCGCCGTACAGCTGCGTCGAAGCCCGCGGCGGCAGTCTCATGCCCCGCCCCTGCTTTCCGAAGCTGAGGAAGAGCCGGAAGGGGAGATATCCGCCGAGGAGCGGGATGAGGAAAGCGTAGACCATGAACGCGGAGAACACTCCGTGGCTGAAGTATTCGTACACCGCTCCGAACAGGAGCATGAACGCCGACACGGCGGCGTAGTTGCGGCAGTTGACAGCTGCCCGTTTCATCGCTTCATCCGACGTATACAATGTCGCTCACGCTCCTTTCACTTATCCGTCCGCCGGAGGTCGGTCTGTTGATCACTTTTCCCATGTAGTACATCGTCGACGAGCCTCCGCCGTCGAGGTTGTATGCGACGGCGGCCCCGAGCCCCTGCATGAATTCGGCGAGCTCGCGAAGGGTAAGCCCGGCGCTGCCGGCCGTCCTGCCGTCGGACACGACGAAAACGTAGTGACAGGGAGATATCATGCCGATCGCGGTCCGCGGATTGCTGGCCATGGCTCTGCCCACTTCGTCGTCTGAGTCGACCGAGATCAGACCGTCCGCGATCAGCGCGGGCCCGAAGGAGAACGCCTGCCATACGCCCCCTCCGACCAGCTGCGCCGCGGTGTAATCCGACGTGGATACGATACCCATGCTGCCGTCGGCGTATATGCACGCGAGCTCGGTCACGCTGCCGGCGGTCGAGCGGTACACCTTCCCGTTCCGTATCACATAGCCCCGCTCCTGGACGCCGTAGTAGTCGCCGTTGATCGCGAGGATAGCGCCGTTTTCGGCAGCGGTGACCGATGTCTTTGCGGTGATGTTTCGACCGTACGACGATTTGGCGAAAGCAGTCTTCAGGTACTCCGCCGACGATACGGTCACGTCGGCGACGTACAGTTCGGTGTCGAGATACCGGTATTCTTTGACGTCTACCGAGATGTTGCCGTCGGAATAGGGTTCGTATACCGCTCCGGTCAGATACTTCGATACTGCGGACGCCCCGACCGCCGGGACAGCCGTTCCGGCCGCCTGAGACGCCGATCCCTGTTCCGATGCCGCGGCGCCGGAGGAGTCTCCCGTGCCGGGATCAGGCGCGGCGGTATCGCGCGTGCCCGTCGCGGACGCCGTGTCTCCGCCTCCGGTCAGCCTCTCGAGCGCTCCGGCGAAAGAGCCTGAAACATCGTCTGCCCCGTCTTCCATGATCCGTGAGATGATGAACGTATCGAGCATCACGTAAGCCGTGAAGCTGACCGTCAGGCATACGCATATGAGTGTTATGATGTGTTTTTTCAATCCGGATGCCACCTCCCGCCCCGCATGTCCCCGCGGGCCTTTTCACGCATCAATTATACATCGTTTTGTTTAAAAAAGATTGAAACCGCGGTCCTTTTTCTGTGACAGCTTTTTTGCTTTATCTTCACTTTCGGATCCGTACGGTTTCGCACAGGAGGCAGCGTAAAAAACAGTGACGTGAAATAACGATCAGACAGTGCGCTTGACGCCGTTCCCCCTCACGTTACCGGTGTCCTGCCCGTGTCTGACTATGAAAAGCACAAAAAGCACCGCCGCGGCAGCGCTGCAAGCGGCATCGGCTGCGGGAGTGGCGATCACTATGCCGTACTCGGGCAGGGGACGTACCAGCAGAAACATCAGCGGAATGTCAAGGATTCCCTTGCGCATCAGCGCGAGTATGAGTGACCGCATCGTATGTCCGGTGGCCTGGAAAAATGAGATAACGGCATATGCCCATGCCGAAAAGGGAGCTCCGACACAGAGTATCTTAAGAAATACCGATCCAAACCTTCGTGAATCGCCGGCTTATTTTATGAACAGCCCCACAAGTCCGTCCGAAAAGATACCGAAAGCGGCGGTGCAGGCAAGCGAAAAGCAGACTGAAATGACCGAAGAAAGCAGAAATATCCGCTTCATCCGCCGTCTGTTTCCGGAGGCGTAGTTGTATCCGATCAGCGGCAGTACTCCCTGCGCCATCCCGCGGACGGTGCAGTGCGCGAGCATGTTGATCTTCTTCGCCACTCCGATGCCGGCCTGCGCGGCGGTGCCGCTTGCCATCATGAGATTGTCGAGCACCGCATAAGATATGTTTTCGCAAAGCGTCATGAGACAGGCGGGGATACCTGTCGTGAAGATGTTCCGTGGAATACCCGCCGAGAACATCCGCCGGTCCGGCCTCACCGAAAGCGTCATTTTTCCTCTGCCCCGTAAAATACAGACTGCGTAGTATATTAGCGCCGACAGGTTAGAGAGCATTGTCGCGAGCGCCGCGCCGAGCAGCTCCCTTCCCGGCGGCAGTATTGCGAACATAAAGATCGGATCGAGGGCGATGTTCAGGACTCCTCCGATAATTATGCCAAGAGACGCCTGAAAGGACTTTCCTTCCGCGCGTATAAGATGCGAAAAAAGTGTGTTGAGCGAGGTAAAAAGCCCTCCCGCCACGACCGCCACGTTCAGATACCCGACAGCCAGCCCGTGGACCACTGGGGAGGCCCCTCCCAGCAGATCGACGAAAATGTCGCGGAAAACTCCGGCCAGCAGGCAGTAGAGCAGGGTGACCGCCGCGCAGCCCCACATTGCGAAGCCGGAGGCGTAGCCGGCCCGCTCTTTTTCGCCGCTTCCCAGAAATCTCGCCATCGCTCCCGCTCCGCCGACCCCGAAGAGATTCGATATTGCGGACAGAAACATGAATGCGGGCATGCATACGGTGACCGCGGTGATCATCGCATCGGATCCGGTAAGACCGACGAAATATGTATCGGCCATATTGTATATTACAACGACCGTCTGTCCTGCGATCGACGGGAGGGCAAGCTCCATTATCGCGCCTAACGCCGGCTTTTCTTCAAAAAGACGTCTTTCCTTTGCTGTCAGGTCCTTCATTTGTCGCTGTTCTCTCTTTCTGAAACGCTGTTTCCAGCCGCCATTCGCAGCGCCATGGCGATCTCCCCGGCGGAAGATCCCCGGTTGTAAACGGCGTGGATGCCTCTCGTCATACTCTCGCTCTCGAGAGGCACCGTCGATATGATCCCTCGCTCGGCGTAGCCAGAGCAGGATCTCTCCGACAGCACCGAAATGCCGTATCCGGCCGAGACAAGGCGGATGATTGTGTCAACGCTTTCGGCTTCCATTATGATATTCAGCCTCGAAGGCGACACTCCGCCGCTCTCGAGACAGGATTCGAAAAGCCGCCTCGTCCCCGAGTTTTCGGGCTTCAGGATGAGTTTTTCGGACACAAGTTCAGATACGGTTATCAATCCCCGTGCGGCGTACCGGCTTGACGACGGAACGGCTACGGTGAGATAATCGGTGTCGATGAGAAGACTGTCAAATTTTGATGAATCAAATCCGCCCTCGATAACGGCAAGATCGATTACCTCGTCCGCCAGCCTGTCGCAAAGCTCATCGGAGGTCCCGGACGAGACGACGAACTTCACAGTCTGCGGATCCTCCGGCGGCGCGAGCCGGGGTAGGAGAACGCCTGTCAGCCTCGACTGAAGGCTCGGAGTGACACCGATGCCGACAATCTTCTGCAAACTGCGGCAACCGTCCATGTCGCTCTCCATCCTTGAGACGATGGCGTCGACCCTTCCGATGTTTCTCAGAACAATCTCGCACTCGGGAGTGGGCACGAGCATGTTCTTCTTTTTTATGAAAAGAGCGGCGCCGAGTTCCTTCTCGATTGCCCTGATCTGATGCGAAACCGCCGAAGGGGTGAGTGAAAGCTCGTCTGCGGCATCGGAGTACCTGCGAAGACGGTAGACGGCGCGCAATGAATCATAGCGATGATCGAACCTTATCTGTCCGGGATCCTTCATTTTGTTACACCTCCTTTTCCGCCGCGACGGTTGCCGATCCGGTATTTCCGGGCGAGTGTCAGCACCCTGATGCGCAGCTCCTCCGGGGGAAGGGAACCGTTCGCGGGATCCGCGGCTGCCGGTCCGTGGGCGGTATTCTCCTCGCAATCGCTGTCCGCGTACCGGGGCCGAAAAAGACCGAGGGCGGTCTGCATTGGCAGACTTTCTGTTGCCGGTTTGAATTCGTCGTCTGAGCGCATAACGGCTCCTCCTTTTCGTAGCGTCATACCCGGGATTCAATATCATCTTTAAAAAATCTGTTCCGGATATTCCGGCAGGCAGTTGACAAATGTCCGGCCGGGGTTTATAATTATAGCCGGTTACTGGATAATGTCAAATAATGATTATTGTCAATGTAATAAGAAAATCTTATATCCGGAAGAATGGAGGAGAAAACCGATGCTCGACATAAAGGTTTACTCGCTGCTGGGAGTCTGTGAGACGGGAAGTTTTATAGAAGCCTCCAGAAAACTGAACATAAGCCAGCCCGCGGTGAGTCAGCACATCAAGGCGCTTGAGACCGAACTGGGCGTAAAGATATTCGAACGCGAAAAAAACCGCGTTTCGCTTACGAAACAGGGAGAAGAGATAGTAAAAACCGCCAAGAAAATGGCCGCAATCTATTCGAATCTGAAGGACGGATTAAAAAACGGACTGCTTCCGGGCGGCAGCCTCTTCATAGGCGTGACGCATACCGCGGAAAGCAATCCCATAGCCGAGGCGCTGGCGAAATACTGCTCGGCAAATCCCGGGGTGACCGTAAAAATGATTACGGACTCTATAAGTAATCTTTATACAAAACTCAAGATGTTTGAGGTCGATCTAGCAATCGTCGAAGGCCGGATACGTGACCCGAACATCAGGTACACGGTCCTTGACACCGATTATCTCGTACTCGCGGTGTCGCCCGACCATCCCATGGCGAAGCGGAGCATGATAACCCTGTCCGAACTGAAACGCGAGCGTATGATTCTCCGCCTTCCTGATTCGGGGACCCGGAATCTCTTCATCGCTCATCTCGAAAGCAACAATATGTCGATCAGTGATTTCAATATCATACTCGAGATAGACAATATCGCAACTATAAAGGATCTGATAAGACGGGACTTCGGCGTGTCGATCCTTGCCAGGAGCGCATGCCTCGACGAACTGAAAAAGGGCAAGATCGTAATCCTTCCCGTGGAAAATCTGAGTATGGTCCGGGATATCAACATCGCCTATCACGCCGAATTCGACAAGTTCGATCTGCTGCGTGACATTGTGAAAAGCTACAACGAGACGATGAAGTTGTACAAATAGGGAAAAACGCAGGCCCGGCGCAATCAGGCGTCGCAGCCGGGTCTCCGCAACAGGTCCTTTCTGCGCCGGATAATCCCCCGCACAACTGAATAATACGATCAACAACACTCTTGCCATCCATACGGAGAAAGGCCGGCTCTCATCATCCTTACGAGGACCGGCCTTGCTTCGTTTTTTAAGCGCCGTACGGCGGACAGCGGCGAAAAAACTTGCAATATCGGGGAAATTATGATACACTTATATGGTAATAAGAAAAGGAAAACACCTGAGGAGGCTTCATGGAAAGTGAGGAAAAGAAAGACGGCAACAGACGTGTACTGAATATCAGGGAGGAACTGGCGGCGAGGAAATACCGTTCACCCGGAAAGTTCGTCTCTTTTTTGTATAATATCATCGGATCGACGGTCCTGCTCCCGCAGTACGCGCCGCATTTCAGATTCGATGACAGACTGCCGCCGGAGGGAGGTCCCGCGATCGTAGTTTGGAACCATCTCTCGCGCGTCGATCACCTCTATACGATGAAGGCGGTGTACCCGCACTCCTACAACATGGTCGCCGGGTACAGCGAGTTCTTCCGCAGCCACCTTCACACGGTGTTCAAGCTGAATCAGATCATGCCCAAAAAGATCTACGAGCAGGATATCGCCGGCATCCGCGCGATGTATTCGATCCTGAAAAACGGGGGCATCGTGACTTTTTCGCCCGAGGGCATGAGCTCGATCTACGGGACGAACCAGCCCGTCGTTCCGGGGTCGGGGAGGTTCATACAGTTTTTTCACGTGCCGGTGTACTGCCTCGAGATGCGCGGCCAGTATCTGACCAGCACGAAGCAGTTCCTCAAGATCAGGAAGGGACGGACCGAGGCGCGGCTGTACAAGCTCTTCACGCCGGAGCAGCTCGAGTCGATGACACCTGACGAGATCGACGCGAAGCTCAACGAGGCCTTCCGCCACGACGAATTCGAGTGGACGAAGGAGCGCGGGATAAAGTGGAGGATGCACGGGCAGAGCTGCGAGCGGCTCGACGAGATCTGCTACCGCTGTCCGCGGTGCGGGACCGATCTTTCGATGAAGGCCGGCGGCGACAGGATACAGTGCGCGGTGTGCGGCAACGGAGCGGTCCTTAACGATTATTATGCCTTCGAGCCTTTCGACGGGAGCTGCGTCATACCCGAGTCGCCGTCGAAATGGGTCGAGCTCGAGCGCGCAGATATAATCCGTGCGATAAGGGAGGACCCGGACTACAGTTTTTCGGAGCATGTGAAGCTCGGCTGCCTTCCGAACGATCACTATATAAAGAAAAAAGCCACGAGCGAGCTGTGCGGAGAGGGGGTATTCACTCTTGACCACAGCGGAGCTCACTTCAGCGGCACGAAAGACGGCCGGCCGTGGAGCTTCGATCTCGGCTACAACGTCCTGTATTCGCTCGTCATTATGACGACAACGGCAAAATTCGCGCTTTTCGTCGGCGGCGAGTTTTACGAATTCATGCCCGATCGCCGGACGGTCGGCAAGATGCTGCTGATCACCGAGGAGATGCACCGGCTGCATGTGAACCTGTGGAAGAACTTCCCCTGGAACGACGGTCTGTACGAAGGCATGGCCCTGGGGATCGACGCCGCGGAGGACGCCGGCGGAGATGTCTCCGGGAACGCCTGAGGAAAGCTTCATACGCAGCCCGGAAGTCTGAAGGAGGACGGCCATGGAAAAGAGAACGGAAAGCGCAGAGCACGCGGAAGGGCGGCCGATCTCGCACCGGAGATGAACTGCCATCACCACATCACGGTCGACGGCTACGTGCTTCCGCAGACGCCCTGGGAGGCATATGAGAAGGGAATACACAACGAAGAGGCGAGGCTGCACGGATTCAACCGCTATGAATCCGCCCCCTTCCTGCTCTTTGACAGGACGACGGCCGCGAACTACCCGGACAGGGTCCGTGCCTGGTTCGGCGCGGACGCCGCTGAAAAGGTCCTTGAGCTCTATCCCGCGACCGACAGCGCCGCGGCTGCCGACGGCACGGCGCTGACTGCGGCCGAGGCCGGCCCGGTATCGAAAAGAAAAGACAAACTGAAAAACGGAGCAAACTGAAAAGGAGGGCAGGGCAGAGTATTGTGAAAAGACTTGACCTTGCGATAATCGGACAGGGGCGCAGCGGAAAGAACATTCACGGCGCCTTCTACCGGAGCGACGCCAACAGATCGTTCAACGTGCGCTATGTCGTCGATGCCGACGCCGTCAGCCGCGAGCGCGCGAAGGAGCTCTATCCCGGCTGCGAGACACTCGCCGACTACAGGCTGCTGTTCGAGAAGAAGGGTGTCGATCTCGTCGTGAACGCGTCATATTCGGACATGCACTACTCAGTCACTAAGGACCTGCTGCGCCACGGACTGAACGTGCTCGTCGAGAAGCCGTTCGCCCGCAACCGCTGGGAATGCGAGGACCTTATCCGCACCGCCGGGGAGAACGGAGTCCTGCTCGCGGTCTTTCAGCAGACCTTCCTCGCGCCCTTCTACCTCAAGGCGAAGAGCGTGGCGGACAGCGGCCTCCTCGGGCGCATCGAGCAGATCAACATCCGTTACAGCGGCTATGCCCGCCGCTGGGACTGGCAGACGACTCAGAAGAGGATGGGAGGCAGCACATACAACACGGGGCCTCACCCGATCGGCCTCGCGCTCGGATTCCTCGACTTCGATCCGCTGGCGAAGGTCGTATACTCAAGGCTCGATACGGCGATCACGAGCGGCGACGCCGAGGACTACTCAAAGATCCTCATCACAGCTCCCGGAAAGCCGCTCGTCGACATCGAGATGAGCGCTGTCGATCCGTACAGCACACACAATCTGCAGATCACGGGCACGCGCGGCGCACTCAGGGCAACGACGTCGAAATACGAGCTGAAATACTGGGTTGAGGACGAGAACCCGCCGCGGCCGGTCGTGCATGAGACGCTGCGGAACGCCGACCACGAGCCGGTCTACTGCGGGGAAAAGCTCATATGGCACGAGGAGAGCGGAGAATTCACCGGGACCGCCTTCACGACGGCTGTTTATGCGTTCTATGAGAACCTCTACCGCGCACTGACCGAAAAAGCGCCTCTCGCCGTGCCGCCCGAGAAGGTGGCGGATATCATAGGGGTCATCGAAAAAGTTCACGCGGACAACCCGCTTCCGGTGAGATTCTGAGGTGAAAAATGTACAGAGCAGCTTTTCTGGGCGTCGAGAATTCTCACGCCGACACCTTCCTCCGCTTCATGAAGGAGGATAAGGAGGGCGAGTTTTCGGACATCGAGGCCGCCGGCGTGTACAGCGTCGATCCGGCGGCTTCGGCGAAACTTCACGAAAAATACGGTGTGCCGGTCATGGAGTCGCCCGACGAACTCGCGGGCAGGGTCGACGGAGTGATCGTCACAGCCCGGCACGGCGACTTCCACCTGCCGTACGCGAAGCCGTACCTGCGATTCGGCATACCCGCGTTCATCGACAAGCCGGTCACCGTCTCCGAGAGCGACGCGCGCGAGCTCGCGTCGCTGCTTGAGAAGTACCGCGTTCCGTATACCGGCGGGTCATGCCTCAAATACAGCCCGTCGCTCCTTGCGCTGCGCGATGCGCACCTGAGCTGCGAAGGCGGAAAGACCGTCGGCGGAGTCCTCCGGTGCCCAATCTCGATGTCGAGCCCCTACGGCGGGTTCTGTTTCTACGCGCAGCATCTCGTCGAGGCCGTCATCACCGTGTTCGGCGACGGCATAAAGACCGTCGGTGCTCACCGCACCGCCTCCGGAGCGACAGCCGTCTTCTCCTACGACGGATTCGACGTCACGGGGTATTTCACCGAGGGGATCTACCGCTACGAGGCGTACAGATTCGCGGAAAAGGAGTCGTCGGGGGGAGTGTTTCCCGTCGATGCCCCGTGTTTCCTCGAGGAGTTCAGATCCTTTCACAGACTGCTCCGCGGGGAGGGCGAAAATCCGTCTCCGGAGCACTTCATGAAGCCGGTGTTCGTGATGAACGCGGCGGTCCGCTCTTTCGCGAGCGGCAGGGAGGAGCCCGTCGGCGATCTCGGTCCGGCCGGCGGGGCCTTCGACGGGACGGTCGCAAAAATCTGATTGATTATCAACAATTAATATGATAATGTCGCGCCGGCGGAGCGCCGGTGAGCGCTTCCGCACTCATGCGACAGAGGAAGACAAGACTAATGAAAAAACCTCAGCCAAAACAGCCGATTCCGCTCTGGAGGAAGATCCTCTCCTGCGTAGCGGTCGCCGGAGTCCTGCTGTTCGTCCTCTTTGCGGGACTGAATTTCTACCGGTCGATTCAGAAACTGGATAACTCGCTGAAATTCAACAATTTCAGCTTTACCGGGCTTTACGATCTGATCGCGGGAAGAAAGACCGAAAAAAAAGAGACCGTGACGGTCTCGGTCCAGGACGCCGCCGGAGTCAGGATAACCTCGCAGAATCCCGTCGAGGTAATCCCCGGAGAGCGTGTCGTATTCAAATATGAGACCGATGAGGGGACGGTCATCGACAGTGTTATCGGAGCCGATTCATTCGACTCTTCCGAGATCGTGCTCTCTTCCGTAAAATACCCGACCACCGTCGCGATAAACTCGAGGATCCCGGTCAAGGGGACCTCGGTCTGCCGGGTCGCGGATTTCGGGGACGGATACGGAGAACTGCCCGGAACCGTTAAGACCGAGCAGAGCGAGTCGCTCTCCTCAGTTACTCTCAGCTTCTCGGCGGAGGCGGAAGACTGCTTCGAGTTCGTCTGCTACACCTCCGGAGCACCGGCGTCGGAGGGCGGAAAGGTCATTTCCGAGACCTCCGAGACCGTCCTGTCTCCCGCCGATCTCTCGGTCACCTATTACGCGAATTTCAGACGGACACACGCATATCTGACTCTTGCTGAAGTCGACGGACTCGTCATCAGGACGCCGGCCAGACTGAAGGCGGCCGTTGGAACGAGGGCATTCTTCATTGTCGGAACCGAGCGCGGAGCGGTCATAGAAAAGATCCCCGAGGGCTGCAGGTTCGAGGACGGATTCCTTTATGTGGACAGTGTCTCGGCGCCGGAACTCCTGGTCTTTGAGACCAGACGCCTTGCAAGTTTTGCTCTGGGGGTCATATCATCCGATCACGCTTCAGGCACGGCCACACTGACACCGAAGCCCGAGGGAATGGCATGGGAGGGAGAATTCTATACCGCCAGAGCGGTGCCCGCGAAGAACCGCCAGTTTCTCGGATGGACGCGAAACAAGTCTCTGGAAGCGGGGGGAGAGATCGTCTCGGAATCGGCGACATATCTGTTCACGCCTACTTCAGACACGATCCTCTACGCCAATTTCGGAGTCGTATACCACACCGTTTCGGTAGCTCCCTACGAAGGCCTTGAAATACTCTCGGAGAATCCGGCGAAAATCATCGCGGGAACCGATGCCTCCTTCGAATTCAGCCTGCAGCCAGGCTACTACCTCGATACGCTTCCCGAAGGTGTGACGGTATACAATGGCAGCTTCGTGCTCAGGGACGTCTCGGAGGACACCGTCATTTCTGTCCATACATGGAAGGACGGATATCCGGTATTCGATTATTCATGCGACAGTGCCTCATTCGGGACAGTCTCCTCCTCACATACACCGGGCAGGTATTCCACCGGGACCCTGATAACCCTGAATGTCACCGGAGGCCGGGATCAGTTCACCGGATGGAGCATCGGAAGTCCGGTATCCGCCGGAGGAAAAGTCTTCTCGACATCTTCTGAATACAGCTTCAATCTCAGTACCGACGTCAGGGTGTACGCGAACTTCGAGGATCCCGCGCAGACACTGACGGTCGCCGAAGGGAAGAGCACCGTGCTTTATTTCCCCAACGGAGGCGTCTGCACCGATAAGAACGCCGGACTCTGGTACAGTGACACCCAGTCGGTCGATTTCTACTACTGTCCCAACGCTCTTCCTTCGACCGGACTGTTTACCCGGGAGGGCTACATCCTGCTGGGATATACCACGAACGCCGACGGCACCGGCGATTTCTACGGTCCGGGCTGGAACATCGTGATTCCCGAGAGCCGCGCGCTGTCGCTCTTCTGTATGTGGATCAAGGCCGGGGACGAGAACGATTTCGCATATTCCGAGTCCTCTTCAGGTCTGACGGTCACCGGATATCAGGGAGACGACACTGCCGTGGTCATACCCGAGACGATCGGCGGCAAGAAGGTGGTCGGGATCGGGAAGGGGTTCATCACTTCGAACCCGGCGGTCGAAACGATAATATTCAGCCGGAACATAAAGACTGTGGCCGCCGGCGCGGTTGCCGGCTGCGACGGTCTTGAATCAATATGGTGCTTCAACTCGGTCACGTCGATGCCGGACAACTGGTACAGCGCCTGCCCGGAGTTCAAAACCTTTAACGTTCTGGCGATGAAGAAACCGTCGACGACGTCATCCTGCTACGGGACCTACACGATCAAGTACGACCGTCTCCGCGCCGCATGCGACAAGCCGAGGATAGTCATTTTCTCGGGCTCGAACACAGCATACGGCATAAATTCCCCCGAGCTGATGTCAAAGCTTGCCGAGGCGGGATACGAATATGACGTGACCAACTTCGGTCAGAACGCGAGCACCTCGGCGGCGTTCTACATCGAGACCTGCGTTCCCCTCTTAAAGGAGGGCGACATCGTGATACACGAGCCCGAGCTCAACAAATACCAGTACGGATACAATGAGCTCAGCAACAACATCTGGACTATCTACGAGGGCTCCTACGAGGCATTCAGCGTCGTCGACATAAGGCATTACAACCTTGTCTTCTCGACATTTGCCGCCTTCAATTCCAGCGGCAGCGCGAACAGCAACTACGACGCTTACAACATCTCGAAGAATTCTCTCGGAGTCAATGAGCCCAATATAAACAGGTACGGCGATCTCTCAAGATATAAAGCCCAGCTTTCGTCCGACTCCAACTGGACGGGCTGGAAGCCGACACTCGACAAGTACGACGCGAACGGCGGAGTGGGAGGCAACAGCTACACGACGGCGACGAATCTTATCAGGACCGAAAAGCAGGTCGCCGAACTCAACCGTGTATACGACATGATGGCGGAGCGGGGGGTAAAGGTACTCTTCTCCTTCCCGTCGATCGTAAGGAGCTCGCTGACGAAAGCCTCCCAGGACCCGAACGGATCTGAGCAGCAGGGCCTGATAAAGGCAGTAGACACATACCTCCACTGCACGAGGATCTCTGTCCCGTCCGACTACGCTCTCGACCGTCAGTATTCCTACAACACGATATACCACATAACCACAGAAGGCTCGATCCTCAGGTCGGACAGACTTGCGGCAGATCTCATAGCCTATTTCAAAAAGTAAAGGAGCGGATAGATCGGTGGAAGTTTTAAAAGAGCATATTATCCCTGTCGTCTTCCTGCTTCTGGCCGCGGCGCTGACTATAGTTGCCGA
The DNA here is from genome assembly GCA_017454675.1 of Clostridia bacterium. GTDB lineage: Bacteria > Bacillota > Clostridia > Oscillospirales > CAG-272 > CAG-390. The sequence goes on along the minus strand of JAFTCN010000034.1, from coordinate 3,597 downwards.
ATTCCTCTTCGGAAAAAGAGTTATCAAGGTCGGAGAAAAGACCGCGTCGGTCGTATCAACGGTCGCGATGATCCTTACGGTGCTCATCGGAGCGGCGTTCTTCATATATCTGACCGTAATCGGAGCGGGAGTCGAGATAATGCTTCCCGTGATGCTCCTCGTTCTTCTGGGGACGCTGATCTGAGGGAGGGTGCCATGGTATTCAATTCATTCGCCTTTCTGATTTTCTACCCGATAGTGCTCCTTCTGTATTTCGTTCTTCCTCAGAAGTGGCGCTGGCTCATGCTCCTTGTCGCGAGCTACTATTTCTATCTTTCCTGGAACGCGAGCCTCATATTCCTCATAGTCTTTACCACCGTCGTTTCCTGGGTGAGCTCGCTGCTCATCGAGCGCGGGCACGGGAAGCATCCGGATAAGCCGAACGGTCCCCTGGAGAAGCTCTGGCTCGTGCTGACGCTCGTCGCGTCGCTGGGAGTGCTCTTCTTCTTCAAATACTTCAACTTCCTGTCGAAGTCGGTGAACGACGTCATAAATCTCTTCACGGTGACGCCGGGCGATCCGCTCATCCTCGATCTGATCCTTCCCGTCGGAATATCCTTCTACACCTTCCAGACGCTGTCATACGTCATCGACGTATACCGCGGAACGGTGAAGACCGAAAAGCATTTCGGCTACTACGCCCTCTATGTCTCCTTCTTCCCTCAGCTGGTCGCCGGACCTATCGAGAGGCCGGAGAACCTGATCCCGCAGCTGCACGCCGAGCACAGACCCGACTGGAACAACACCGTCGGCGGACTTCGCAAGATGATGATCGGCTTCTTCAAGAAGGTGGCGGTGGCCGACCTGCTCGCGCCCTACGTCAACGCGGTCTACAACGACGCGGAGAACGCCACCGGCTTCGGAGTCCTGCTGGCGACCGTCATGTTCGCCTTCCAGATCTACTGCGACTTCGCGGGGTACACCGACATCGCGATCGGCTGCTCGGAGATCATGGGCATCAGGCTGATGCAGAACTTCGACCGTCCCTATATATCCGAGACGATCGCCGAGTTCTGGCGCAGATGGCACATATCCCTGTCCTCCTGGTTCAGGGACTATATCTACTTCCCGCTTGGAGGCAGCCGCTGCTCGACCTTCAGGCACATGCTCAACATCTGCATCGTCTTCCTTGTCTCCGGACTGTGGCACGGAGCGGCCTGGACCTTCGTCATCTGGGGACTGCTGCACGGCCTCTATCAGGTGATCGGCTATTTCACTCTGCCCCTCAGGAACAGGCTCTGGGACAGGCTGAAGATCGGAAGCGGATCCATCTTCGTGAAGATCCTCCGGAAGGTGAACACCTTCCTGCTCGTCTGCTTCGGATGGATATTCTTCCGCGCCAACTCCTTCACGGATCTTATGCTTCTCATGAAGAAGCTCTTCACAGACTGGCGTTTTGACAGAAGCTATTTCGGCGATACCCTCGACACCATGGGCCTTTCCGCCGTCGGTATCGTCACGAGCCTGCTGGCGATCTTCGTGATGCAGAGGCTTGACGTCTCAAAGCTTAAGATTAAAGACCCCGACGCGCCCGTCCTCCTCGACCGCAAGGGCCGTCCTCTGCCGCCCGAAGGAGCCGCATGGCTCTCGGGATCGAGATATGTCTACGTTATCTGGGCGATAGTCCTCGCATGGCTGCTGCTTCTCGTCGGAGACGGAGCCAGCTCATTCATCTACTTCCAGTTCTGAGGTGTAGAGATGGCATTTCCAAAAACTCTGAACGGCAGAAAATGGCTGCGGCTCGTCTGCTTCGCGCTGGCGGCGCTGCTGCCATTCATACTTGCCCTGTCGGCCCTTTTCTTCCTGCCGAAGGCGTACAGCGAGACCTTCCTCGGTGAGCTCTCCGCCAAATACCGGCTCATGAAGGACACCGACGAGCCCAAGATCGCCCTCATCGGCGGCAGCTCGGTCGCCTTCGGGTTCGATTCGGCCGAGATCGAGAGGGTGACCGGCTACAAAACAGTCAATTTCGGGCTCTACGCGACTCTGGGCACCAAACTCATGCTCGATCTCTCGGAGGTCAACATCAACAGGGGCGACATCGTCGTCCTGGCGCCCGAACTCGATCCGCAGACGCTCTCGCTCTACTTCAACGCGACTTCTGCCTGGCAGGGCCTTGAGGGAGACCTTTCGATGCTCGGTCATATCGGGAGAGACAACTGGGGAGATCTTCTCGCCCAGCTCCCCGATTACCTGGCAAAGCGCTGCGAATACGCCTTTTCCGACTCGAAGCTCTCGCCCTCAGGCATTTACAGAAGCGATTCCTTCAACCGGTACGGGGACATCGTCTATCCGCGTCCGTACAACGTGATGACATACATGTACGACAAAAACCAGACGATCCGCCTCTGTGATGACATCTTCGACCCGGAATTCACCGATTATCTCAACGACTACATCGACCGCTGCGAAGTCGCCGGGGCGAAGGTCTTCTTCACCTTCTGCCCGATGAACCGCCTGGCGCTCGATGCCGGCACGACTGAAGAATCGGTCGCAGCCTTCTATGACTTTCTCTGCAAGACCCTCCACTGTGAGGTGATCAGCGATCCGGGCGACGCGATCATGGACGAGGGGTACTTCTACGACACAAACTATCACCTCAACGACGCCGGGGTCACAGTCCACACCGGATTTGTCGCCGCCGACATCCTCCGCGCGCTCGGACGGACAGACGCCGCCATACTCGAGCTCCCCGAGCCACCCGGAAAAGCGCCGGCCTCGGCAGAGACCCGGCCGGGCGGGGAATACACAGTCGATCCCTGGGAGAAGTATTTCACCTACGAGGACTTCGGCGGTGCGCTCAGGATCACCGGAGTCACGGCCGACGCGAAGTATATTACCTCGCTCACGCTGCCCTCGACGGCCGAGGGCAAACGCGTCCAGGTCCTTGGGGAAAAGGCCTTCGAGGGCTGCTCCGTGCTGACCGAGATAACGGTGGGCGAGAGCTATACCCTGATCGAGGACGGCGCATTCGCCGGCTGTCCGACGCTCAGACGGCTCAATATGTACCGTGAGAACGCCGACGCTCTCGAGGCGAGCCCCGACTGCTTCACCGGCGCGCCTGACGCGCTGAAGATTTATTTCAAGACCGAGACATCCTTCGCGACCTTCTCCACCGGCTACTGGTGGGGCCTTCACGCCGCGAGGATGGTCAGGCCTTAAAGGCACACAGGCGTATCGATTCAGCTTTCAACAGAATTTTTTTCTGAATCAACAGAAAACAGGGGCATATAACCCCTGTTTTTCTTGTATTTGACAAAAAACAGGGGATTTCTCCCCTGTTTTTATGGTCTGAGTGACTGGACTTGAACCAGCGGCCTCTACCACCCCAAGGTAGCGCGCTACCAACTGCGCCACACCCAGATGCGGTCTCCACGCAAGTAAATATTATACCACTTACCGGACGCCGTGTCAAGTACTAAATTGAGGCAGGACAAAAAAAGTGGAACTGTCTGACCGTCGCGGCAGAGCTCCGGCCGGCGGGGATGTCGGGAACACGGCAAACCCCCCGGCGGGGAGAGCCGTCGCACATGAAGAAGCGGACCCCAACCGTTAACG
>JAFTCN010000033.1 GCA_017454675.1 Clostridia bacterium | reverse complement strand
TTTCATAAACCGGACAGAACAACGGTTACCCGCGAGGAGTTCGATCAGAAACTACAGACGATTCTGCAAACGGATTGCTGGATCATAGATGGAAATTACCAACGAACTCTACCGCTGAGGTTTGAAGCATGTACGGACGTTTTCTTTCTGGATTTTCCCTTGAATGAGTGTTTGGAAGGGGTTGCTTCACGGGTTGGTACAGTCCGTGAAGATATGCCTTGGATTGAGCAGGAATTTGATCCAGAGTTTCGTCAGTATATATTGGATTTTCCAAAGGATCAGCTTCCCAGAATATATGAACTGATTGAACAGTACCAGGATAGCCGACGAATCTTCATTTTTCATTCCAGAGAGGAAGCCGATAACTGGATTAATTCAGAACAATAGTTTCGATGTCCAAGAATTCAGGAGGACATATGATTATAATAATAACCGGTGCATCGCACACAGGGAAAACGCACCTCGCCCAAAGGATGCTCGAAAAATATAAATACCCGTACTTGTCCATCGACCATTTGAAGATGGGTTTAATTCGCAGCGGGAACACTGACCTGACGCCGGAGGACGACAATGAACTGACGGAATACCTGTGGCCGATTGTCCGGGAGATCATGAAGACTGCGATTGAGAATCGGCAAAACCTTATAATTGAGGGGTGTTACATCCCGTTTGAATGGAGGCGGGATTTTAACGACAAGTATTTGCAGAATATCAGATTTATCTGCCTCGCCATGAGCGAAAGATATATTGAGAACCATTTTGGTGAAATCATTGGACATGAATCGGAAATAGAATCCAGATTGGTTTATGCTGATTGTACGATGGGTGTTCTGAAGGCAGACAACAAGAGTATTATCGACGGATTTCAGCGTGCCGGCGAACAGGTTATGGTAATCGAAAAGGATTATGAGAAAACAATACACCTGCTTTTAGAATAACAGCATATTTTACTGTGACCCCCGGGCGGTCATCCGCCCCACATCGGGTCGTACCGGCTCACGTCGCGGCCTCCGATCTTTAAGACGCGAAGAGTGCGCCAGAGTTCTCCCTCTCCGGGATCGGTATCCCGAAGCCGGTCTTTGTGCCCGATCCTTCCCGCGGTCGTCCACATCGCCTTTGCCGGGGCGCGTCCGTATGTATCCCACAGGCCGATGCGCTCGGCGCCGCTGTCGTACAGATCGAGCGCCCTGCGCCGAAATTCCCGGTTCGTCATGAGGCGTGGCAGGATCTCATAGTATATCTTCACTCCGTACCTGCGCTCGAGTTCGTTCCACTCTGCGATGCGCTCCTTCTGCGAGGCGGGGCCGCAGATCTCCCCCCTGTAGTTTTTGTAGGGCGGTGCAAAATCAAAGTCCCCGGTGTGGCAGGTGGGCCTCCCCGCGTTCTCTCTGCAGTAGTCGGAGTATTTGCGAAGATCGATGCGCCAGTCCCCGCCTTCCTGCCAGATATCGCCGTCGAGCTTTTCATAGTGCCGCTGGGGATAGCTTATCACCGCGTCGATCAGCCCTTCGCGGGCAAGCTCCTCGACGTCGAGGCCGATATAGTCGGTGTCGAACACCGAAAACAGACCGCGAAGATGTATCTGAACATGCCGCTCGGGGAAGTTCTCGTCGAGGGCCCGTCTTGCCGCTCTGAAGAACTCGGTCATGATACTGCAGTGCAGCCTGTGCAGACGCGGTTCGTCAAGCGGAAGCTCATACGGATACTCGCCGTACATCCCGAAAAAGCGGTCGGCGACCGGCTTCTCGTACAGCAGGTAGGGGATCCCTCGGTGCGCGATCAGCGTCACGGCGTCGCATCCCGACCGCGCCATTTCGACGAGCTCGCCGACCATGTGATCCCTTATCTCGGGCCAGGCGTACGACAGCGCGTAGATCTCGTCTCCGTTGCGGTCGACGGTGCGGCATCCGGGATATCTTGCCATAATGTCGCTGTCGAAGTAGTACTGGTCGTAGGGGAACGGCATACCCCACGCGCCCATCCGCAGCGAGACGCTCATTTTGAATCCGCGTTTTTTTCCGTGTTCTACGACTGTGCGGAGGACCTCCCGGCAGTCGAACCGGTCCTTCGTCTTCTGGACACGCATGTCTCCCTCTCTGGGGAAGGCGAACAGGTCGGGGTCGTCGGCCGGCAGGCGGTCGCAGACGAAATTGCGGATCTGCTCGACCGAGATCCACTCGACGTCCGAGTGAGCGTAGTTTTCGACAACCGCGAGCCAGTCGCTCATGCATGTATAGTTTTTGTAGAAGTATACATTGTGCATGTCGTCGGTCGCGTAGATGTTCCGGGTATCGGTCCTCGTCTCCTCGTACCTCCATCCGGCGACCTCATCGCCGGTCATAGGAACGAACCTGAGAGCGACGAGCATCGACGGAGCGTATCCGGCTCCCTCCCTGCTCATGGATACCGTCAGTGACTCGCCGGTCATATCGGCGCAGCGCCAGAGGACCTCTGTCACGTACATCCCGCCTCTCTTTTCGGACGGCGACGGACGCACGGGCAGGAAGCAGGGATCCGACGACAGCTTGAGGTCGATCCCTCCAGAGGCAAAGTGAAGATATATCCTGTACCAGCCGGTAAGTCCCGGATCGAAGGTCATGTCGGGCGCGTCGCTGCAGGACGCGAAGAGAGCGTGCGCGCTGTATTCTGATGTGGAGACCGGCAGCACCCTCCATTTGTCCTTCAGCATATAGGGCGACATCGCGGACTCCGGCCCGAAGGCCCGGTCCAGATCGCAGATAAACAGTTCTTTTCTTTCGTTACTCACCCCGGTGTCCTCCCGCAAACGTATTATTTTTCAGGTGTCACGCACAGAACAGTATATCATTTTCGGGGGGTGGCTGTCAACAGATAATCCGGATGCCGGGCGCCGCGCGACCGCGGTACCGGCTGCCCCTACTCTGATCTCAGGAGGAAGCAGAATATGAATGTATATGAGGACGGCGGCGCGATCCTGCAGCCGCTGCTTGACCGCGGAGGGACGGTGAACGTCGAAGAGCCCGGGGTCTATATGCTGCACCGGCCGCTCGTCATACGGTCACGGACGGTACTGAGACTCTGTCAGGGGACGGTGATCAAAGCGGCGCCCGGATCCCGCTGTTCGCTGATCGAGAACGCGGGCTTTTACGGAGACGGGACAGACAGCGGCATCGAGATAATCGGAGGCGAATGGGACGGTTCGTGCGATGAACAGGGGCTTGATCCCCTGCAGTTCGCGCTGAACCGGAACGCAAAGCCCTACGACCCGCGCTCCTTCACCGGAAAGATGATGCGCTTTGCGCATCTTGACAACTTTACGATCCGCGACGCTACCCTGAGGGATCCGGTGAGCTACGGGCTGCAGATCGCCGACGCGAAGTCTTTTCTGGTCAGCGATATCCATTTTGACTACAACTGCCGTTTCGGCACGACCGACGGAGTCCATATAAACGGCCCTGCCTCGGACGGACGCATACTGAGGGTGCACGGGATCACGAACGACGATCTCGTCTCGCTGACGCCTCCCGACGAGGCTCATGCCGAGGTGACCCGCGGGCCGATATCGGACGTTCTGATCGACGGAGTGCATTCAGAGAACGGGTATACAGGCGTCAGACTTCTGTCGAGCGGAGAGCCGCTGACCGGCGTCACAGTGAAAAACGTCACCGGGACCTACCGGCACAACGCAGTCTGCGTCACGCATCACAACGTCCATCCCGGCGAGCCGATCTGGCTTGACGGCATAGTGATCGACGGCGTATACGCCTCAAAGTCCCCCTGGGGACTGAGCGGCGACTGCTTCACCCTCTGGGAGGGCAGCTGTTTCCACACGGCGCCGCTTATCTGGGTCGCGAGGGGCGTCCGCGTCGGGCGTCTGGAGATACGCAACGTCATAAGGGACGAAAGGAGCGACTCGCGGGCGAAGACTGTGATGATCGATCCCGATGCCGTCATCGACAGCCTGACCGTCGAAAATATCCGTCACCGCTTTGCCTCGGGCCGGGAGGAGCCGGTGCTCGTAAACGAAGGCAGAGTCGCAAAGTTCACCGAACTCTGAGCTGTCGCGCAGAGATATTCATTAACGGATCAACAGAAAGGTTTCCGGCGGTCGAAACGCCGGAGGAAGGATAAACGGTATGTATTACGACAACGTTCTCGATTTGATAGGCAACACGCCGCTGATCAGCCTTGAGCAGACCACCGGGCTGAAATTATACGCGAAAGCAGAATTCCTCAATCCCGGAGGAAGCATCAAGGACCGGATCGCTCTCGGCATGATAGAGGCGGCCGAGAGGGACGGCAGGCTGAAGCCGGGTATGACGATCATTGAGCCCACGTCGGGCAACACCGGCATAGGGCTCGCCCTCTGCGGCGTCCGGAAGGGATACCGGGTGATCATCGTCATGCCGGAAAATATGAGCGAGGAGCGGAAAAAGATCATCCGCGCCCTCGGAGCAGAACTGGTACTGACCGACCCGAAGCTCAGCATAGGCGGTTCGGTTGAGGAGGCGGAGCGGATCGCCGAGACGTCGCCCGGTTACTACATGCCTCAGCAGTTCCGGAATCCGGCGAACCCGGAGACTCACTACCGGACGACGGCGGTCGAGCTCGTCGAACAGTTGGGGAAAAAGATAGACGTTTATGTGTCGGGGATCGGCAGCGGCGGCACGCTCCAGGGCGTGGCGAAGTATATCCTCGAGAGAAATCCCGACTGCAGGATAGTCGCCGTCGAGCCGAAGAACGTTTCGGCGCTTCTGGGGGACGAGCCGGGACTGCACCAGATCCAGGGGATCGGCGACGGCTTTATCCCCGACGTCCTGGACACGTCGATCATCACCGATATCGTCGAAGTTTCGGACGACGACGCCGTCGGCACCGCCCGGGAGCTCGCCCGGGTACAGGGCCTGCTGGTCGGCACCTCTTCGGGCGCCAACGTCTGGGCTGCGGTGAAGATGGCCGAAAAGTACGGCAGGGACAAAGTCATAGCCACCGTTCTCGCCGACCGCGCCGAGAGATATTTCAGCACCGCTCTTATATGAATCTGAAATGAAGAAAACAGGCATATTATTTGTGTTGATCCTTATCGCGCTCTTTCAGGTTTCCTGTTCGTTTAATTCAAACCCTCCTCCCGCTCTTTTCTATTCGGTCATCGGAGAAACGGGAGACCCGTCGTGTATGGACGGACTCTGTTTCGGCGTCGAGCTTGGTATTCCGCCTGAAGGCGGGGCTATCCTGTGGTATAAATACCGGATAGAGGGAATCATAAACGCAAGCGGAATTACGGATTACAGTCTGAACGACAAATCCGTTAAAAAACCGGGTTATATGCAGGAACTGAAAAAATACGGGATAAGCGAAAAACAGTATCAGTCCGAAATACTCAAGGCTCCCTCGGAATCATATTACTGGGACGACGTTATACTGTTCGTTTGCGAAGTAAATGATAATCTTACCTATTCATCGAACAATCAGCCGGTGAAATACGCCGGGAACAGTGTTTTCATCATCTGTCGGACCGCGACGGGCGACTGCGATATCGTCGCCGTTGCTTATAACGACGTCAGCGATTACGTTCCGGATCATTCGAATATGTCGTTCTGCCGCGTCGGAGACACGTTTTACCATGAAAGAGGCGCTCTCGATCTTTCGGACGGGTCTTTTGTCGCGTACGGAAAGGATTTTGTTTTCCCTTACACGTCATACAGCGACTATGCGGACTGGCGCTCCGCCTACAAACGTCTTCTTGAAGATGACCGGATACGTGCTCTGGGCGGCCAAGCGAGTTGGCTTATGGGAGAATCGGTGCTTTTTGACGGAAAGGTCTACGGGGTCGGGTATATTAACGTCGGATCCGGGGAGGAGGTCTGGACGTTCGTGCTTGACGCCGCGGACGGAACGCTGCTCTGGGCAAAGGGATACGCGATTGACAATTACCGGGTCATAAGTGTGACAGGCCTGTTCAGAGACGAACAGGGAATCAAGTACGGATCGCCGGCGCTGGAATAATCCGGATTACGCGGCCTGAGGCGATTTCGGTTAATCCGGGGTCGCCATGTCGGCAGAGGGAGGAATCTGACCGATGACCGATTACAGAAAAGTATTCGACACGATACCCGAGCAGTTTGACAGGTACCGTCCGAGATACTGTCCGGAACTGTTCGCCGGTCTCATCGATTATGCCGGGATCGGGCCCGGGAAGAGCGTGCTCGAGCTGGGACCGGGTACAGGTCAGGCGACGGGACCGGTGCTCGATACCGGCTGCGACTATCACGCGATCGAGCTCGGAGAGAACTTTTTCGCGAAAATGACCGAAAAATACGGCTCAAGGCCGAATTTTCATATCGTGAACGGCGATTTCGTAACATATGATTTAGGCGGCGAGCGTTTCGATATGATCTATTCGGCAGCGACTATCCAGTGGATCCCCGAGGCGGTCGCATTCAGGAAGACCTTCGAGCTGCTCAAGCCGGGCGGGACCCTCGCCATGATGCTGACGAAGGGAGATTACAGAACTCCGAACGAGGCGCTCTACCGGGAGATACAGAAGGTATACGACGCCTATTACAGACCGGAGGCCGAGTATAAGAATATGAAAGCTCCCTTCGACTATACTCACGCGACGGATTACGGTTACGTCCGGTTCGAAAAGCGGGAGTTCCACGGTACACGGGAGTTCGACGCCGACGGGTACGCCGCCTACTGCGGTACGCACAGCGATCACCTGGTGATCCCCGAACCCTACAGGACGCCCTTTTTCGAAGGACTCCGCAGGTGCGTCCTGGATGCCGGAAACAGGATAGTTTTCAACGATACCTACGTTCTGTACCTCTGCAGGAAGCCGGAATAACTGACAATTTGGGGAAGACCCTTTTCTGCACCGAGGCGCTTTTTCTTCAGGAGTCTTCAGATAATATCCGGGGCAACACTGTGCATGTATGTGCGGTAATACCTTGACTTTTTCCGGAATACATGTTATAATTATTACGAAAAAACGTGTGTGCACACTAAATTCAGAACCAAAGAGGCTGCTGTGGAAATAAAGCGTGATATTTATTTGAACCGACTGATCCGACGCGAGAATAACGGACTGATCAAGATAGTGACCGGTATCCGGCGTTGCGGAAAGTCATATCTTTTGTTTAATTTGTTTCATAACTATTTGCTGGACAAAGGTGTAAAAGAAGACCATATTATTGAAATTGCTTTGGATGACCGAAGCAACAAAGAGCTTCGGGATCCTGACAATATTCTTAAATATGTTAAAGAACGTATCGTCGATCGGGAAACATATTATATTATTCTCGATGAGGTGCAGATGCTCGCCGAGTTTGAAGACGTGCTCAACAGTTTTCTGCATATCCGGAATGCTGACGTATATGTGACCGGCAGCAATTCGAGGTTCCTTTCTTCAGATCTGATAACCGAATTCCGCGGACGCGGAGACGAGATACGTATGTATCCTCTTTCTTTCCGGGAATACTGCTCTGCTTTCGGCGGAAGCGCAGACGAAGCATGGGATGATTATTTTACATACGGCGGTCTGCCGATGATTCTCTCCTGTGAAACTCACGGGGATAAAGCAGACTATCTCGAGGCTCTTTTCCGCAAGGTGTATATAAGCGATATCGTCGACCGTCACCATGTCCGCAACCGTGAAGAACTCGACGAACTGGTGGATTTTCTTGCTTCATCTGTCGGCTCGCTGACAAATCCGCAGAAACTGGCAAATACTTTCAAAACAGTTAAAAACAAATCCATCAGCGACAAAACTCTGAGCAAGTATATTGATTATCTGGCTGACGCTTTTCTTGTGAGCAGAGCGGCAAGATTCGATATCAGAGGGCGCAAATATATAGGTTCTCCGTTCAAGATCTATTTTGAGGATTCCGGACTTCGGAACGCCAGGCTGAACTTTCGGCAACTGGAAGAAAATCATATTATGGAGAATATTATTTATAACGAGTTGCGTATCCGCGGGTATCGCGTCGACGTAGGGACAGTTGAGCAGTTCGGGAAAAACAGCGAAAACAAAACTACGAGAAGACAGCTTGAAGTGGATTTCGTAGCGTCCCGGGGAAGTGAAAAATTATATATTCAGTCTGCCTTTGCGATGACGTCTCCGGAAAAGCAGATTCAGGAGGAGCGCCCGCTGAACGCTATCGGAGATTCTTTCAGGAAAATCATCGTTGTCCGGGACAACATAAAAGTTCGCAGGAATGAAAGCGGTGTCGAAACGGTAGGAATCCGTAATTTTTTGCTTGACGAAAGCATATAGAAAATGGAATCTGTCAAATACGAACTGTTTCTCCTCAGTGACGCCGGATGGTTGTAAAAATACTCACGCGGCGAGATTTTTACAGCCCCGTGAAACATGCCCGCTGTTCGGGAAAATCGTCAATAGCTGCAAAGATCTCGAATAGAAAACCGGGCTGCCTTGTTTCCGTAATATCATGATAAAGCTTCTGGATTGCAATCGTAAAAACAAAATAGTGATTACAAACATCTTTTTCGGGCGTATAATAGTGTTTGAAAACACGTTTTTTTGTGCACATACGCTTCGACTGAAAAGGAGAATACCACAATGACAGAAAACTAGGATTATCGCAAAAAAAGTGTTTACAAACACTATTTTTAGGTGTATAATAATGTTTGCAAACACTTTTTGCCAAAGCAGAGTTTGCGAATACAGTTTTGCAAAAGCATTTATGAACGTTTTTTGCAGCGGAGTACCGTATGACGATTGAAGATTATTATCAGATGCTCGAACTGTCCCGCCGGAAAGTGGCGCAGACAGAACTGACGTTTTCGAGATTCCTGCTTGCCGGAGTTGACTGGAGAGACCGCCTGATTCAGATCTCCGGTGCGAGAGGGACCGGAAAGACGACAATGATTCTGCAGCATATAAAAGCCGATTTCCGAAGCAATCCGGACTCGGCTTTGTATGCGTCTCTTGACAACCTCTGGTTTGAGACGCATTCACTTTTGGAGCTTGTCGATTATCATATAAAAAACGGCGGCACGCACGTATTTCTCGACGAGGTTCAGTATCTTAAGGACTGGCAGCTCGTAATTAAAAATCTTTATGACAATTATCCGGGTCTGCATATTGTTTATACCGGGTCGTCTCTTCTGAAAATCGATTACAAAAGCGGCGATCTGTCTCGCAGGCGGATTTCATACAGCCTTCCTGGGCTTTCGTTCAGAGAGTATCTTCGCTTTGAGAATATTGCGGAATTCGAGCCGGTTGAGCTTCCCGTCCTTCTCAGAGAACACAGAGAAATCGCCCTTGAGTGCGCCACAGGGAAAAACATACTGAAGCATTTCCGGGACTATCTGCGTTTCGGATATTATCCGTTTTACAAAGAAGTCTATGCCGGATACGGGCAGCGGCTCTCAGAGATAACCAATCAGGTGCTCGAGAGCGATTACCCTGCTGTGGAAAACATAAGCTTTTCAACCGTCCGGAAGATAAAAAAAATGCTTTACATACTCGCGCAAAGCTGCCCTCAGACTCCTAATATGGTCCGCTTGTATGAGCAGCTGGAGACCGACAGAAATCAAGGATTGAAGATGCTTTACGTACTTGACCGGGCAAACCTGATCAATCTGCTTTCAAACGAAAAGGCAAGTCTGAAAAACATGGCGAGACCGGACAAGATATACTGCGACAACACAAATATAATGTATTCGCTGTGCGAAAGCATAAACGTCGGCACCGAAAGAGAAACATTTTTTCTGAATCAGATCCGTTCTGCCGGACTCGACGCAAAATACCCGGAGAAGGGGGATTTTCTGGTCGACGGCAGATATCTCTTCGAGGTCGGAGGAAAGGATAAAAAGTTTGATCAGATAAGGGATATTCCCGACAGTTTTCTCGCTGTGGATGATACCGAGAGCGGATGGAACAACAGAATCCCGCTCTGGATGTTCGGGATGCTTTACTGACCGGGAAAGGCGAAAACAATGCCGTCAAGTCATGGCTATTATGAATTCATAGCCGATATGCTCTCGGGGATCGACGGCATATCCTTCCGCAAAATGATGGGAGAGTATATCGTCTATTGCAACGGGAAGATCGTCGGCGGGATATACGACGACAGGTTTCTCGTCAAACCGACGAAAAGCGCCCGCGTGATGATGCCCGACGCGGCGGAGGAGATCCCCTACGACGGCGCGAAGAAGATGCTCCTCGTCGACAACGTCGACGACAGGGAGTTTCTCGGGAAGCTGATCGAGGCGGTCTGCGGCGAGCTGCCCGAGCCGGGACGGCGGGAAACGAAAGGGCGATCATCCGGAGAATGAGGAAAAAGACAGTTATTGTTACCGTTACCGTCGCGGCGATCCTGATTGTTGCGGCGACCGCGGTCGGATCGCTTCTGTACCTCGGCGTTCTGCACCTGAACTCTCCGGACGAAGGGAAATATCCGGTCCGCGGAGTGGACCTGTCGTCATATCAGGGGGCGGTCGACTGGGACCTGCTTGCCCGGCAGGGCATATCGTTTGCTTATATCAAGGCGACCGAGGGCTCGTCGCTCGTCGATCCCCGCTTCGGGGCGAACTGGACGGCGGCCGCAGGGACCGGCCTTCGCATCGGCGCTTATCATTTTTTCAGTTTTGAATCGCCGGGCGAAACACAGGCAGAACTCTTCCGCTCGACCGTGAAAGAGGTCCCGGGAATGCTGCCGCCGGCGGTCGACGTCGAGTTTTACGGGGATTACGGGTCGGAAAAGGACATCGACGTCTCCGCCGTGAAGGCCGAACTCCGCGTTTTTGTCGACAGTCTGGCAGGAGAATACTGTATGAAGCCGGTCATCTACTGCGACGCGCGGTCTTATGACGCTCTTGTCAGAGAGGGCTTCGACGACTGCGACATATGGTTCAGGAGCGTGTATTCTAAGACCCCCGACGGGATCGGATGGACCTTCTGGCAGTATTCGAACAGGCACCGGCTTGACGGTTACTCGGGTCGCGAGCGGTATATCGACATGAACATATTCAACGGGGATGCCGGCGCGTTCGCGGCATATCCCGGAAAGGAAGAGTAATGAAAGAACTAATCGGATTTTGCGGGCTCGACTGTGAGATGTGCGAGGCGAGGATCGCGACTTTGAATAACGACGACGGACTGCGGAGGAAGGTCGCCGCCGAATGGTCGGAGCTCAACGGCGTGGAGATCACACCCGGAATGATAAACTGCGAGGGCTGCAGAGTCGACGGAAAAAAGACGCCCTATTGCGATCTTCTCTGCCCTATCAGGCAGTGCGCGCTGAAAAAGAGCATCGAAACCTGCGCCGGGTGCGAAGAAATGAAGAGCTGCGGAAAGCTCGGGCAGATCACCGAAAACAGCGCCGAGGCGAGGGAAAACCTGAATTGGAAATAACTCTGAAGATCACCGGCAGATACCTGTGGATCCCCTTCGGCAGGGACGCCGCCCCGGTAAAACTGAATTTTTACGCGGACGGAGAAAAGATCGGCGAGGCCGACGTGAAGCTCGCGAAGGGCGAGCCAGACTTCCGGTTTGCCGCCGACATGAAGGAATACACGGGCAAAGAGATAGTTATCCGGGGAGATTTCGACGAAGGGTTGTGCGTGCGGCTCGTCTGCCGCCCGGACAAGCCTGAGGTCGCTTATCCATACCGGCCGGAGCTGCATTTCACCGCAGACGCCGGCTGGATCAACGATCCCAACGGACTGGTCTTTTCGGACGGAGT
Organism: Clostridia bacterium; assembly: GCA_017454675.1. GTDB lineage: Bacteria > Bacillota > Clostridia > Oscillospirales > CAG-272 > CAG-390. The sequence continues at coordinate 23,390 of JAFTCN010000033.1, read as the reverse complement.
CTATCATCTCTTCCACCAGTGGAACCCCTACGGCACCGTCTGGGGCAACATGCACTGGGGACACGCCGTCAGCCGCGATCTGATAAACTGGACCCGTTGCGGCGCGGCGCTCTGCCCGGACGACACCGGCACGATGTACTCGGGATCGGGACTTAAAGATGAGAAAAACGCCGCCGGTTTCGGAAAAGACGCGCTTCTGTTCTTTTACACCGCCGCCGGAGGGACCAATCTCTGGTCGGCCGAACGCGGCGCCAAACGCACACAGCGCGTCGCCGTTTCGACCGACGGCGGCATGACGCTTGAAAAACGCTGCTGCGCCGTCGGGCATATTAAAGGCGGGAACCGCGATCCGAAGGTCTTCTATCACGAAGAGAGCGGCGGGTACGTCATGGCGCTCTTTCTCGACGGATACGAGTTTGCCCTGCTGCGCTCGTCCGATCTGCTTCACTGGACCGAGACCCAGCGTTTCGCCGCCGAAGGCATGCGCGAGTGCCCCGATCTTTTCCCGCTGCCCTTCAGGGGCGGAAAAAAGTGGATCTTCTGGTCCGCCGACGGTTATTACATGACGGGAGATTTTGACGGATACAGGTTCACGCCCGACAGCGGGGTGCTCGCCGCCTACGCAACAAAGCTCCCCTACGCTGCGCAGACATATTCGGGGGTCAGAGACCGGGTGATAAGCGTCGCATGGCTCCGCACGAAAAACGACCGGGGCGGCTTTCGGTGCATGATGTCGGTACCGGCGGAGCTCTCTCTGAAGGAGACCTCAGGCGGCCCGCGCGTCGCGCTGCGGCCGGTCCGGGAACTTTGGGATCACCTGACGGATGAAACAGCGCTGCCTGCGGACGCCGGCGCGGGAGAAATACCGCTCGACGGCTCTCCCTGCGCGATAAAGATCGAACGCGGTCCCGGGGCGGCTCCCGCGGAGGTGCGTATCGGAGGGACGCGGATCGGCACCGGGGACGGTCCCGCGCCGTCGCTCTTCACCGTCGATCACGGGATCATCGAGTATTATTCGTCCGACGGCCTCCTTTACGGGGCTGTCGAGGCTGAGGAGGACGTGCTGTCGAAGACCTTCGACCCGGGCCCCGGCGCGGTCAGCGTCAAGGTCCTTCGCAGAGGAAAGGAGAAAAAGATATCATGATCACCGATTCTTTCGACAATCTTACTCCGGCGATAATCGAGCGTCGGCGCAAAGAAAACGCGCCGAAGGTCGACGCCTGCATCATTACTTTTTCCCACGAGATCGAGGCGTTCGTCAGAGACAACTATGCTTCCGGCGAGATCGCGGCGCTTTTCTGCGCGACGGGACGCACGCCGGTGTATCTTATCGAGCGGAACGGGAAAAGGACAGCATTTTACAGGACCTACGTGGGGGCGCCCGTCACCGTCGCTCTTATCGAGGACGTGATCGCAGAACTCGACTGCCGGAAGTTCGTCCTTTTCGGAGGGGCGGGCTGCCTCAATAAAGAGATCGCCCGCGGAAAAGTCATGGTCCCGACCGACGCCTACCGCGACGAGGGGACCTCCTATCACTACGCGCCGGCGTCGGATTACGTAAAGGTGAAGAACTGGCGTACCGTCGAGGCGTTCATGAAGGAAAACGGGCTTCCGTTCGTTACGGGAAAGACCTGGACCACCGACGCCTTCTACCGGGAGACCCGCGGCAACTTTGAAAAAAGGCGTGCGGACGGCTGCATTTCGGTGGAAATGGAATGCGCCGGCGTTCAGGCGATGTGCGATTTCCGCGGACTGGAGCTTTACGCTTTCTTTACGAGCGGAGATCTTCTCGACGCCCCCGAGTGGGACGCCCGCAACAAAAACGGAAAGAAGGGCGGTCAGCACGACGTCGGACATTTCGACATCGCCCTCGCTCTTGCGGAGTATATCGCGAAATGAATAAAAAAGCCGCCGTATACGTCCACGGTAAGGGCGGAAGCGCGGACGAGGCGGAGCATTTCATCCCGCTGTTCCCCGACTCGGACGTTCTGGGCTTCGATTACAGATCGTCGACGCCGTGGGAGGCGACGGAGGAGTTCGCCGGTTATTTTTCGGATCTGAAAAAGAAATACGGCATTGTGACACTGATCGCAAACAGCATCGGAGCCTATTTTTCCGCCGCGGCCGGGATCGACCGGTTCGTCGATAAGGCGTATTTCATATCTCCCGTGACCGACATGGAACGGCTCATCCTCGATATGCTTTGGGCGGAGGGCAGGAGCGAGGCAGAACTGAAGGAAAAAGGAATGATAAAGACCGCGTCCGGCGAGGTCCTTTCCCGGGAGTATCTTTCATACGTCAGAGAGCATCCGGCCGGATGGGAGGCTCCCGCGGCGATCCTTTACGGTCTGCGCGACAGCCTGGTGCGCGAGACCGACGTGATCCGTTTCGCCCGGCGGACCGGCGCCCGTCTGACCGTCCTTAAGGACGGGGAGCACTGGTTCCACACGCCGGAGCAGATTAGATTTCTCGACGCCTGGATAAAAAAAGAGGAAAGCGAAAGAAACGGCGGCAGCCAGCAGACCTGAATACGCCGAAACCGGCAGCGGGGCGCCGGCCGTTCCCTCCGCTGCAAAAAAGAGAAAAACTTCTGCAGGAGACTCACACATTGAAAAAATCAGCATTGTTCGAAGTAAGACCCTTTCAGTGGGGCATGCGGGGAGACCCGTATTTCTGGGACCACCTCAAAGGCCTGATCGACGGAAAAGAGGATATCGCGACTCCGGACGACCTTGAGCGCTTCATAAAAAAAGAATTCTATTCGCTGTCCGGAAACAAAAAGGAAATGACGGGGGCGTGGAGCGAATTCATCATAGTGGACCGCTTCGCCCACGGCGGAATGACGTCGGGCGGCGTCAGCGGCGAATGGTGGATCGAAGACGGGATCCCGCTGCTGAGGAGCCGCTTTGAACACTTTCTCAGGGCGGAAGCCCTTCGCACCGACGAAGAAAAGGGATTCGTCATACGACCCGAGAGGGATGAGGATCACAGAGAGGTCGAAGAGCTCGTCAGGGAATCCTTCTGGAACGTCTACCGGCCCGGCTGCCTCGAACACTATGTTATCCACCTTCTTCGCGACGACGAAGCTTTCGTCCGCGATCTCGACGTCGTCATGGAAAAGGACGGGAGGATCATCGGTCAGAACATCTTCATGAAGACCGTCATAGTAAAGGAGAGCGGCTGGAAGATCCCCGTGCTCACGATGGGCCCGATCTGTATCGCAAACAGTCTCAAACGGCAGGGATACGGCAGAAAGCTGCTCGACTGTTCGCTCGAGGCCGCTTCCGCGATGGGCTTCGGAGCGGTGCTCTTCGAGGGCAACATCGGCTTTTACGGCGGGAGCGGGTTCGATTACGCGTCGAAGTTCGGGATAAAATACCACGATCTGCCCGAGGGCGCCGACGCGTCGTTCTTCCTCTGCCGCGAGCTGAGACCCGGGTATCTCGACAATGCCGCCGGGGGAATATATCAGACTCCTGCGGGATACTATGTCGACGAGGCGGAGTGCGAAGAGTTCGACAGAAGCTTTCCGCCGAAGGTGAAGCTGAAGCTGCCGGGGCAGCTCGTGAAATAGGGGAAGCGGGGTCATACTGACGGATCCGGTATCCCGGAAAGTGAGATCATGGTATAATGCGTATCTATGTTGATTTTGACGACTGCCTGTGCGAGACGGCAAGGGCATTCTCAAAGCTTGCGCTGGAAATGTTCGACAGGCATGTGCCTTATGACCGGATCCGTTATTTTGAACTGGACAGGTCTTTCGATCTTGATGAGGAACAATACCGGCGGCTGATGCTCCGGGGGCACGATCCGGAGATACTGATGTCGCTCGAAGCTACGCCGGGAGCCGCTGAGACCGTAAACGAATGGATCTCCCTCGGGCACGAGGTATCAATCATTACCGGCCGCCCGTCAGGCGTCTATGAGCCGTCCCGAACGGAAACTACCGGAGATGCGCCGGCTGGGAGAGCGTCCGCGGGGCCGTCGCAGGTGAGTGAGTGAGTGACCGGAAATGATGAACGACTCACGCGTATGGATCGGACTTGAAAACGGTAAGGACGGCTACGGCCGCTTCACTCCCTACGATCCCAGTACAGAATCGGAAATGAAAAGACGCGCGCTGGAGGAAGAGGATCCGACGGAGCGCGGCTCGTTGCTGTTCAGAAAGATCTTCCCTATCGAAGGAGAAGTGTCGGAAGCTAAGATATCGATCGCCGGTCTCGGATATTATTACCTGAAGATCAACGGCGTATCTCCAGATCCCGCCAGGATGTTTTCGCCCCTGCTCTCAGACTACTACAAACGTGTGAAATATGACGTTTACGACGTTTCCTCGCTTCTCCGGAAGGGAGAAAACTGCATAGCCGTCGAGCTGGGTCCCGGGTGGTATTCAGGCAATCCGAAATGGTGGGGCTGGCAGCAGGCGTGGTACGGAAATCCCCGCCTCTTAGCAAAGCTTGAAGCGGTCCTCTCCGACGGACGGAGGCAGGTCGTACAGACCGACGGCAGCTGGCGCGTCAGTCGCGGCAGCGTGACCTTCAGCTGTGTCTACGACGGAGAAACGCAGGACCTGCGTCTTGAGCCCGACGGATGGGACGAGCCCGGGTTCGACGACAGCGAATGGAAAACCGCCGTCGCGACTGACGCGCCGACTGACAATCTTACCGAAAGCAAGGCTCCGCCCGTACGCGCCGTACGGACGCTGACGCCGGTAAGTACACGCAAACTCACCGACACTCTGACGCTCTTCGATTTCGGAGAAAACGGCGCCGCCGTTCCCCGGATCACGGTAAGAGGAAAAGCAGGTGACGAAATAGCGATCCGGTACTCGGAATTTCTTTCCCCGGACGGGACGCCGGATACACGAACTCTGTCGAAGATCAGAAACGAGGATGTCTTCATCCTGCGCGGCGGCGCCGGTGAAGTCTGCATGCCCCGCTTCTGCTGGCACGGATACCGCTATATGACGGTCGAAGTCTCCTCCCCCGACTGCGGGATACTCTCCGCGGAAAGCCTGTGCGTACATTCCGACGTTGCCACGACCGGAAGCTTCGAATGCAGTGACGAAAGACTGAACCGGCTCCACGCTGTCTACCGCAGGACCGTCCTCGCCTGCCTGCAGGGAGTCCCGGTCGACTGCCCCCAGCGGCACGAGAGAAAAGCGTGGCTGGGAGACGCTTACGCCGTCGACGAAGCCTGCCTGTATAATTTCGATATGCGCGATCTCTACGCCGACTGGCTCGAGGATATCCGGATCGGCAGGCTCCCAAAGACCGGTCAGGTGCAGACGATCTGTCCTACATTCGGGACCGTCGCCTCCTCGCCCGACTGGAGCCTCGCCTATCCCGACATCCTCTGTGAGTGCTTTAAACGGTACGGTGACCGCTCTCTTCTCGAGCGGCATTATCCCGCGCTGAAGGAGCACACTGAGGCGTATATCGCTCAGTGCGAGGACGGATTCGTTCCCTTCGGTTTTTACGGAGACTGGTTCACCCCCGACATGCCCGAAGGGATGACAAAGGTCTCGCGCAGGCCAGGCCCCGAAGAGCACCGGCAGAACCCGCCTTACTACGGTACCCTGTTCTACTGTCAGACGCTGCGGCTGACGGCGCTGATCGCGGAGCGGCTGGACTTCGGTGAAGACGCCCGCCGTTTCAGAGACAGCCTTGAGATATCAAGGCGCGCGCTGGTCGACAGATACTATCACAGGGATACCGGAGTATTCGGCTTCGGAGGGCAGTTCCCGCAGATCTTCGTCCTTGCCGAGGACCTTCTCGACGAAAAAGACAGACCTGCGGCGTTTGCCGCCCTGCTGTCCATGCTCGAAGGCTCGAAATATCACCCGATGGTCGGCATAATGGGACTGCGCCGGCTTTTCGGGGTCCTTTGCCGGTACGGAAGACAGGACGTAGCCTGGAGGGTCATGACGGTCGAGGGATACCCGGGGCAGCTTGAGATGCTAACGGGGGACAGAACGACTCTGACCGAAGGCCTGGACGGCAGCGGAAGCGGATGCCACGCCATGTTCGCATCCCCTGACGCCTTCCTCTACCGCTGCCCGGGAGGAATAACCGTCGACCGTACGGCTCCGGCGCAGGTCACCGTTTCCCCATACTGTCCGGAGGATCTTTCCTTTGTCCGCTGCAGCCAGCATATCGCCGAGGGAGAGATCTCAGTCTGCTGGGAGCGCCGCGGGAGTGATGTCGTGTTCGATATCTCGGTTCCCCCGGGAGTACGGTCGAAACTTGAACTGAAAGTGACGGATGAACGGTACGAAGAAGAACTGAGCGGCGGGCACAGGAAGGTAACTCTCCGCCGGGGCATCCGTAAAGGAGTGAATAATGGGTCTGATAATTGATGTCTACAAGAAGAATTTTCTGCAACGCTTTGATAAGGACACGGCGATCCCGTATTACAGCACGGCTGATTTTCCGGGACTTTCCTGCATGGATGACTCGTTTCGCAATACGGCGGGCGTGCAGATCCGTTATTTCACATACAGGTATGAAAAAAGCGATCCGGACAAACTGATCCTGTTCTGCCCGGGGATGGGACCGGGGCACACGGCCTATCTCGCGGAGATCGAGACGTTCTGCCGGGCCGGCTTCCGCGTGCTGACTCTCGATTACACGGGCTGCGGCGCGTCGGGAGGAGAACGGCTTCCGTCGGTCAACGCGCCCGTTAAAGACACCCTGGAACTGCTGGATCTGGTCCGCGGGCGGGAGGAGATCATTCCGGTCGGACACTCGCTTGGAGGCTACACCGCCCTGACCGTGACACATCTGTCGCCCGGGGTCAGGCGCGCAGTCATCATCTCGGGTTTCATCGGCATTTCCGATGAAATGATGGGATTCGTCAGGCTACGGCTGCTGGCAGACCGCGTGAAGCGGTATGAAATGAAGCTGGACCCGCGCTTCGGCGGCATCGACAACCTGGAGTATCTTAAGAAAACTGCGGACAGGATCCTGTGGATCCATTCGACCGACGACCCGATGGTAAATTACCGTTATAATGCCGGCCGGGTGCTGAAAGCGGGAGGCCCGGGCACACGGGTGATCACAGTGAACGGCAAGGGGCATCACCCGCAGTACACCGAAGAGGCGATGAAGACCATGAACGCGTGGATCGGGGAATACGGCCGCCTGGTGCGGAAGAAGGTGCTTCTGACCGACGAAGCGAAGAAAGCCTATTTCGCAGACAAGCCCGTAGGGCGCATGACCGCGCAGGACCCGGCGATCTATAAAGAAATATTCCGGTTCATAGGGGAATAATTCAAAAAAACAGATACGGAGAGGGCTTCAGGCGCCCGAATGCGGCTCGGATCGGGCACAAATGTGGTATAATTTTAAGATGGGATGCAGTCTGCCGGATCCGGAGACCCGCGCCGCCGGAACCGGGGCGCACCGGGATCCGAAATACCGGCGTTGACGGGCTGCATGATCACATACAAAGATCAGGACAAAAAGATAAGAAATGACTCTACAGGAACTTAAGATCGGGGAAAGCGCGAAGATCGAGACCGTCGGCGGAGAAGGCGCTCTCCGTCAGCATTTTCTGGATATGGGCGTGATACCGGGAGCGACGGTCACGATGGTCAAGCCGGCTCCAATGGGAGACCCCGTGGAATTCCGCCTTCACGGATACGAACTGACGCTCCGGCTGGCGGACGCGGCGAGGATCGGAATCACGCCGGCGGAAAAGGCCGATGAAGATCCCGCTCCGCCGAGGCGGACAGTTAAGTCCAACGACCCGCACCCCGCGCTCGGCGAGCCCGGGATATATCACGACAAAGAGGGAGAGGACCCGCTGCCCGACGACCATGTGCTCACCTTTGCGCTGGTGGGCAACCAGAACAGCGGAAAGACCACGCTGTTCAATCAGCTGACCGGTTCGAACCAGCACGTCGGCAACTTCCCCGGAGTCACCGTGGACAGGAAAGACGGCGTCATACGCAGAAATCCGAACACCCGCATCACCGATCTTCCGGGGATCTATTCGATGTCCCCGTATTCGAGCGAAGAGATCGTTTCGCGCAACTTCGTGCTGAACGAGAAGCCCGACGCGATCATCAATATCGTCGACGTGACGAACGTCGAGCGCAACCTTTATCTTACGATGCAGCTGATCGAGATGGAGAGGCCGCTCGTCGTCGCGCTTAATATGATGGACGAACTGACCGGCAACGGGGGTTCGATAGACGTCAATGCCATGGAGAACGCTCTCGGCGTGCCTGTGGTACCGATCTCGGCATCGAAGGGCCAGGGCGTCGATGAACTGCTGACACACGCGCTGCATATCGCGAAATACCGTGAAAAGCCGGTCAAGCAGGATTTCTGCTCCCAGGACGATTACGGAGGAGCCGTTCACCGCTGCCTGCACGCGGTGTCGAACCTGATCGAGGACCACGCCGTCTCGGCCGGCCTCCCGATCCGTTTTGCGGCGAGCAAGGCAATAGAAGGCGACAGGGACATCTTAGCGCAGCTGGCCCTGGATCAGAACGAACTGGAGACGCTCGAGCATATCACTCTGCAGATGGAGAAAGAGCGCGGCCTGGACCGCAGCGCCACCATAGCCGACATGCGCTACCGCTATATCGAGAAAATCTGCGGCGTCAGCGTCAAAAAGCCCCGCGAAAGCAAGGAGCATTCCCGTTCACTGAAGGCGGACAGGATCCTTACCGGAAAATGGACGGCGCTCCCGATCTTCATCGCCATCATGGCGGCGGTCTTCTATCTGACCTTCAACGTGATCGGCGCCCTGCTTCAGGATCTTCTTGAAAAGGCCATCGTCGCTCTTACAAAGTGGACCGACGCCGCGCTCACCGCCGGGAACGTCAATCCCGCGGTCCACAGCCTGATAACGGACGGCATCCTGGAAGGCCTCGGCAGCGTCCTCAGCTTCCTCCCTGTCGTCGTTGTCATGTTCCTTTTCCTGTCGCTGCTCGAAGACAGCGGCTATATCGCCCGCGTGGCGTTTTTCATGGACAAGCTGCTGCGGAAGATAGGCCTTTCCGGCCGGAGCATAGTGCCGCTGCTGATAGGATTCGGATGTTCGGTCCCCGCCGTAATGGCGACCCGGACGCTGCCGAGCGAGCGCGACCGCAAAATGACCATCCTTCTGACCCCGTTCATGAGCTGTACCGCCAAACTTCCCATTTACGCTTTCTTTGTCAATTCGTTCTTCCCAAAGAAGGGCGGGCTCATCATGACAGGCCTGTACGCCCTCGGGATAGCGATCGGAATACTGATCGCCTTCCTGTACAAAGGCACACTGTTCCGGGGGGAAGCGGTCCCGTTCGTCATGGAACTGCCCAACTACCGCATACCCAGCATCCGCTCCACTTTCCAGCTGATGTGGGAAAAAGCCAAGGATTTCCTTCAGAAAGCTTTTTCCGTCATACTCATCGCGACCGTGGCGGTATGGTTCCTTCAGAGTTTCGATCTCCGCCTCAATCTGGCGGAGGATTCTTCGAAGAGCATCATGGCCGTCATTTCGGGCGCCCTGGTACCGCTGTTCCGCCCGCTCGGGCTCGGTGACTGGCGCATCGTGACGTCTCTGATATCGGGATTCATGGCCAAAGAGAGCGTGGTGTCGGTGCTGCAGGTGCTTTTCGGAGCTCAGGGGGGTATCGCGTCGGTGATAACGCCCGTCGACGCCGGATGCCTTCTGATATTCAGCCTTCTCTATTCACCCTGCGTGGCGGCGGTGGCCTCATTCAGGCGTGAGCTGGGCCGTCTGTGGGCAGCCGGGATCGCCGTATGGCAGTGCGTCGTAGCCTGGGTGGCGGCATTCGTTTTCCGCCTGATCGCCATGCTGTTCTGAAGAGGTACGGAATGAACCCTCTGGATATAGTTTTGATCGTGCTGATCGCCTGCGGACTTGCCGCCGCGGTCTTCTTCACCTGGCGGTCGCACAGATCGGGCAGCTGCTGCGGCAGGTGCGCTTCATGCGGAAGCTGCGCCGGAACGGGAGGAAAGACAGGGCCCGGGAAACGGGACGCCAGATCCCGGGACACCGGCAAAGCGGCCGGCGTCAACGTGAATTCCGCCGGGACAGTTCCCGGCGCGCCGCCGGACATGACATCATCAGAAAAAAGGTAACTGCAAATGGAGTACATAAAAGTCACGAAGGACAATCTGGAAAGCGAGCATATCTGCTGCGCCATTTCCGGCAACAACGACATCCAGGTGTCCTCCAAAAAAAGATGGATGGAAAAATGCTTCGGCGACGGTCTCGTCTTTCTGAAGAGCGTCGAACGGGGTAAGTGTTTCATCGAGTACATCCCGGCCGAGAACGCCTGGATTCCCGTCGATGCCCCCGGGTATCTGTATATCGACTGCCTGTGGGTCTCCGGCTCCTTCAAGGGACACGGCTACTCCTCCGACCTGCTGAACGCGTGCATCGCGGACGCGAAGGCAGAAGGGAAAGCGGGCCTGTGCGTGCTCTCGTCCGCAAAGAAGAGGCCGTTCCTCTCAGATCCGAAATACCTGGAGTACAAGGGCTTCCGCACGGCGGACGTATCCGACTGCGGCATAAGCCTTATGTACCTCCCCTTTGAAGAGAACGCCGCGGTCCCGGCATTCAGGGACTGCGCAAAGCATCCGCACATCGAAGACGCGGGCTTTGTGCTGTACTACACGAACCAGTGCCCCTTCAACGGTAAATACGTGCCTGTCCTCGAAAAAACGGCTGCCGAATGCGGGATACCGTTCAGGGCGGTCTGTCTTGAGACCAAAGAAGCCGCGCGTTCGGCTCCGACGCCCTGCACGACCTATTCCCTGTTCCGCGACGGCGAATGGCTGACCAACGAACAGCAGAACGACAAAAAGTTCCTGAAGCTGGCGCTGAACAAATAAATCAACTATCACGAACGCAAAGACAACGACACTGTACGGAGGCAAAAAATGGCTGGAATAACACATTCGATCGAAGACCGCGGGGCCGCGGAAAAATACCGCGAAGAGGCGTCGAACGCGGCGAGGCAGCTCGTCGCGGCAGCTCATCTGAGAAAGGGAAACATCGTCGTCATCGGCTGCAGCACCAGCGAAGTGACGGGCCACAGCGTCGGAAGCTGGTCGGTCCCCGAGATCGGCAGCGCGCTGTACGACGGCCTGAACAGCGTCTTTGCCCCTCTCGGCATATTCATCGCGGCCCAGTGCTGCGAACACCTCAACAGGGCGCTGATCGTCGAGCGCGAAGCCGTGCCGGGCGCCGAGATAGTGAACGTCGTGCCGCAGCCGAAGGCGGGCGGCTCGTTCGCCACGGCGGCATATGCCGCGATGCGCGATCCCGTCGCGCTTGAGGAGATAAAGGCGGACGCCGGCATCGACATCGGAGGCACGCTGATCGGGATGCACCTGAAGCGCGTCGCGGTGCCCGTCAGGCTAGAACAGGGGAAGATCGGCGACGCGACAGTCCTGGCGGCCAGAGTGAGGCCGAAATTCATCGGCGGCGAGCGAGCCGCGTACGACGAGTCGCTCAAGGAAGGCTACGGCAGCGCAGGCGAGCCGTAAAACGCCTGAAAGACGCGCCTCTCAAATGAGCGCACGGCCGCTGAGATCCTGCGAGCCGGGACCGGCGGTCACGGACAGAACGCGGCCCCTGTGCCGAACGGAGTTCAGAAAATGACAGATTACGATCTTATGATAAAACAGGCGGAGGAGCTCGCGCAGATCTCGCGCGACACCGTTGCCGTCATGGCAAACGTCTCGGCGATCATCTTCCACTCGATGGAAAACATCAACTGGGCGGGATTCTATCTCGTAAAGGACGGCGCGCTGCTGCTCGGCCCGTTCCAGGGCAGGGTCGCCTGCGTGCGCATCGAAAAAGGAAAGGGCGTGTGCGGGACGGCCTGGGCCGAAAACAGGATGCAGGTCGTCGACGACGTGCACAGCTTCCCCGGGCACATCGCGTGCGACAGCGCGTCGCGGTCCGAGATCGTCGTTCCTGTCCGGCGCGACGGCAGAGTGACCGCCGTGCTCGATATCGACAGCCCCGTTCCCGCCAGATTCAGCCGCGACGACGCCGAAGGGCTCGCCGGGGTCGCACAGGCTCTGGAGCGGATCTTATACTGACGCCGGCGTGGCGGGAAGGTGAAGGACACCGTTTTATGAATGACAGATACGACGTCGTCGTGATCGGCGCCGGACCCGCGGGACTTGCCTGCGCGCTGACGCTGCTGGATCACGGCGTGCGCGACGTCCTCGTCGCGGAGAAATACGTCTTTCCGCGGGACAAGTGCTGTGCGGGATACATCACGCAGAAAACGGTGAAGGTGTACCGCGAGTTCGGCCTCGATCCAGCCGACTGCGGTTATACCTGCATCAAGGATTTCAGGCTTTTCTACGGCCTCTCGCCGCGGCAGTATATCGACAACAGGTTCCTGCTCACCAGCCGGGAGATAAACAGAGTGGCGCTGGACGACGCCTTCTTCCGCCTCGCGGTGAGCCGCGGGATAGAGATCGCGGAAAACATGCCGCTGACGGCCCACGACCCCGACTCGAAAACAGTGACGCTCGGCGCAGGGGAAAACAGGACGGCAGTCCGGTACGGCAGCCTCGTGTTTGCAGACGGCACGAACGGATTCGGAAGCAGATATCAGAAAGCGAAGCGCCGGAACCTCGCCATTCAGCTGCGTTTCCCATCGGACCGCCCCGACGGCATCGAGATCCACTTCGGGATAACGGAGCGCGGGTACTGCTGGGTCAGCACATCGGGCGGGATCACGAACGTCGGGATCACCGACGAATACCGGAAATCGACAGATTACAGGGCGGTGTTCCGGAAATTCCTGCGCGACATCGGTGAAGACCCCGATATTTCTGGGCTCTACGCCGCTTTCACTCCGATCGGCGTGCGGCGGCCGGTGCTCCCGGGGGACATATATTTTGCCGGCGACGCGATGGGCGCGTGCGACCCGTTCACCCTGTCCGGCCTCCGGAACGGCCTCGAGAGCGGCAGGAAAGCAGCCGAATCGATAGCTAAGAGCGATCCGTCGATCCTCCGCCGCTACGCCGGCAGGCTCCGGTCCAGATTTTTCTTCATGCGCCTCCTGATGAAGGTATTCTACCTGAAGCCGGCAAAGCTGTTCGTCTTCAATGTCGGATGCAGATGTCTGCGCGGAGTCGTGCGGTTCTTCTTCGACAGGTTCCTGAACAAAAAATGATCCGCCGTGCAAGACGCCGGAAAATGTCAGAAACGAGGTTAACCTCATTGGGTTTGTTCAACAAAAAAACAGGTCCGGTCATTCTGAAGGAGGACAGCGACGCCGAAAGGTTCATAGCCGAGATGACCGAACTGGCCAGAGAAGCCCCGGAGTCCCGCGACAATCTTTTGGAAGGGCAGTGATCGACCGTGAACACAGCGGTAAAAGAAAAGAGAGCCGGCCTCACCGGTAATATGCTGAAGCTCATCGCGATCGTCGCGATGACTGTCGATCACCTGACATGGGCTCTCTTTCCGGGAACTCAGGCGGTGTGGTACGTCGTTGCCCTTCACATCATCGGCAGACTGACGGCGCCTATTATGTGGTTCTTCATCGCCGAAGGCTGCCACTACACTCACGACAGAAAGAAATACGCCGTAAGGCTCTTCATATTCGCCGTCATCTCGCATTTCGCGTACGATTTCGCCTTCGGGATACCCTTTCTTCCCCTCTCCACCGGAGTATTCAATCAGACGAGCGTCATGTGGTCGCTCGCCTGGGCGGCCGTGCTGATCTTCATCTGCCGGCGCGATGACATCCCGCAGTGGGGAAAGATACTGGCGACAGTCCTGATCTGCGTTATATCGTTCCCGTCGGACTGGTCGAGCATCGCGGTGATGTGCCCCCTCTTCCTGTACGCGCACAGGGGGAATTTCAAACGTCAGGCCTTCGACATCGTCATCTGGACCTTCATATACGCGGCAGTGTATTTCATATTTCTCGACAAACTCTACGGGGCGCTGCAGATGTTCACGTTCCTGTCGCTCCCTGTCCTCGCGGGATATAACGGGGAGCGCGGGAGACTGACCGGAATGAAGTGGTTCTACTACATCTACTACCCCGCTCACCTCGTTGTCATCGGGATCGTACGGATCGCGCTGCACGGAGACATCCCGATAATCTTATGACGCGCGGAATGCGCAGACAGATACGTTCCGCCGCGCTGAAAACAACGTTACGTATACACAAACACAACTCGCCGCATAAGTTCCCCGCGCAGCGGACGTACGCAGCGGCGGAAGAAAGCCGGAGCCGGAACACACCGGATAACGGCGGCAAAGACAGGAGATGGCTATATGGCAGAAGTTTTACTCGAAACACGCGGGCTGTCGAAGCATTACCGCAGCACCGCGGCAAACGACGGGATCAGCATAAAGATCGAGCGGGGCGAGATCGTCGGATTCATCGGGCAGAACGGGAGCGGCAAGACCACGCTCATACGGCTGCTGACGGGACTCGCAAAGCCGACGTCCGGCACCTTTTCACTGTCCGACAGCGAAGGGCGCACGAGGATCGGGGCGGTCGTCGAGGCCCCCGGACTCTTCAAGTGGATGACGGGCAGCGAAAACCTGCGCTTCCAGGCGCTGATGTGCGGACGTGAAAATGCCGGCATAAAGGAAATACTGGCACAGGTCGGCCTCGATCCCGACGACCGGAAAAAGGTCAGAAACTACTCGCTGGGAATGCGCCAGCGGCTGGCGATAGCCGTCGCTCTGATATCCGACCCGGATTTCCTGATCCTAGACGAACCGACGAACGGCCTCGACCCACAGGGGATCGTCGACCTGCGCGTGTTCCTTCGGAAACTGGCTGCCGAACGCGGTGTGACGCTGCTGATATCGTCGCACATACTGTCGGAGCTTTCGCAGCTCGCGACGCGGTTCCTGATCATCGATCGCGGAAGGATCGTCGAATCTCTTACGCGCGAAGAGCTTCAGGCAAAGGAGACGCGCCACATCTCGTTTGCCTGCGCGGCCGATCCCTCCGCGGCGCTCGAACGTCTCGCCGCCGCCGGATGCATCGCCGGCCATACATATGAGAACGGACTCTACGTCCTTCGCGGCCCTTCGGATTACCCGAAGATCCTCCGCGAACTCTCGGAACTTCCGGTGACCTGGCTCGGAGCCGGCGAGGAGACGCTCGAGTCGTATTTCGTAAAGCTTGTGGGAGGTGCGGAATGAAAGATCTGTTAAAAGCCGACTTTTACTGCCTCTCCAGATGGAGGACGGCATACATCATTCTCATCGCCGCCGCTGCCTCGGGGATACTCATCCCGATGCTGCTTCTCGGCGTCATAAAAGCCGCCGAAGCTATGCTGTCGCAGGCGGACAGCCTGAACATCCCCGGTATGGAGGGCATGTATCCGATGATCTCAGGCGCGCTCGAGAACCTGAACGCCGACACCGTCTTCGTACAGCTCTCTCCCCTCTCCGAAAGCTTCGGACTGGCGATCACGGCAGCCGCCGCGTTCTATATCGCGCAGCAGTTCTCCGGCGGGATCATACGCAACAAGATCATCGACGGCAAAAAGAGGACCCTCATATATCTCTCGCTCCAGGCGGGAGCCTCGGTCTTCTCGATCGCCGGTATGGCCGTGACGCTGCTCGCGACGGTCGCCGGCTGCCGGCTGTTCTTCGGCGAATTCACATATGACTTCGGGGATATCGCGTATATCTTCGGCGTCAGCGCCGGAGTGTATCTCGCGTATTCCGGCATCGCTGCCGCCGCGGCGTTCATCACACAGTCTTCGGTGATCTCGGTAATAATCTCGATCGTCATGCCGGTCGCCGTCTATTCGGTGATCTCGATGCTCGCGGGCATGATGCTCTCGGTCCCCGATTCGCTGTTCAATATCCTGGCCGTATCCCCGACCATGCAGTCGCTGCTCGTCGGAGGGATAAGGACTCCGGGCTTCCTGCTCTGCAGCATCGGCTTCGACGTCATGTGGCTCGCCGTTTCCGTCCTTATCGGCTGCACCGTCTTCACCCGCAAAGACGTGAAATGACCCGCGGCGGCAGTACGGCGGTCATTCACTGACATACAGGGCCGGCCCGTCGCCGGGCCGCCTCACACAGTCCGCAAAGGAGGCTTCCATGGAAACCAAAGTGATCTTCAGATACCCGCTCGGGAATCCGAAACGCAAATACAGACAGGACAGGCTGGTCATATCCACCTTCAACGCAAACATGTCGAACCTGCGGCGGGGACTCGAGCTCTGCCGGGAACTCGGATTCAACACCGTCGAGTTCGCCTGGGTAAAGCCCGATGACTCGCTGCGCTGCATAACAGCGTGCGAGGAAGTCGGGATCGACGGCATCTTCCAGAACTGGGACGTCTACGGCGGATTCCAGGAGACGAGGGGCGGAGCCCCGATCGACGGGGAAAAGCTCGCAGCGTATGTCGGATTCACGCGGAAATTCCGCCATTTCGCCGGATACTACGTCTGGGACGAGCCGCTGTCGACCGAAAAGATCCGCGACGCCGCGGCTCAGGTCGCGGCAGTCGAAAAGGCCGACCCCGGGAGACTTCCCTTCACCGTCGCGATCCCCAGCTACAACCGTACCAAGACCTGGAAGAACGGGCTGTTCGAAGGATATCTGAGAGAATACACAGAGACGATATCGCCGGCGGTGCTGTCGCTCGACTTCTACCCCTTCTGGAACAAGAAGGAGGTCACTCCCGAAGCCCAGCTTGACGGGAGCGAGCTCTTCCTCGACATCGGCCTTTTGCGTGAACTCTCACTGGAACACGGCATACCGATGTGGTTCTACTTCCAGACACAGGACGACCCCGGAAAATACATATACAGGAAGCTCACCCCCGCTCAGGTGCGCGTACAGCAGTACAACGCGCTGATGTACGGGGCCGTCGGGCTGCAGAATTACAACGTCTACAACGGAGCGCTGACGTCCGACGGCAGCCGCGGTCCTCTCTTCTTCTCAACGAAGGAGCTCAACAGCCGCTCATACCAGCTCGGAAAGACGCTGACCGCCCTCCGAAGCGAAGCCGTCTTCCATTCGCCCGAACTCCTGCGCGGACGGGTCGAATTCGACCGTTTCCGCCGGCCGCTGTCGGACAGCGGGATCCTGGCGGACGGCGAGCTCCCGTTCAGGATCTCGGCGGGAGAATTCTCAGACTCCGAAGGCAACAGATATCTGTTCGTCCTCAACCGCGACTACGAACTCGCCGCCGGCTTCGTGCTGGCTCTGAAGAAGAACTTCAGAGTTTACGAGGTAAGTAAAGAGGACGGCATGCAGCGCGTGCTGAACGACGGCACGGACATGCTGCGGCTCTCGCTTCAGCCGGGCGACGCCGTGCTGCTGCGCTTCCAGGACGCCGCGGAACAGCCGTTCCTCATCGATTACGTTCTGAATAAATGACCCGCCGCCCGCCGGGGCGAAAAACTTCACGGAAAGCGGAAGGCAAACCAAAGAATGACTGCGCTATATATCATCGCCGCGGCTCTGACACTGTTCGTCATCGTCCCCGGGATAATAACGGCCGTACTGTACGAGAGATTCTTTTCAAAGAGATTCGTCACTCCGGAATACCGCGCCCTCGATCCCGCGGAATATCCGCAGCTGCGGATGGCCCCGCATGAGTTCCGCTCTGCCGGGGGCGATCTGCTGAAGGCTTGCTACTTCACCGCGGAGGGCGTCGAACCGGCAGCGACGGTCGTGATGTCGCACGGCTTCGGCGGCGGAGGATACAACTGCTATCTCGATGTCATCGAGTACTTCGCCGGGGCCGGATTTGGCGTCTTCGCCTTCGACGGCACAGGAAACGACGAGAGCGAAGGCAAAGGAGTGGGCGGACTGCCCCAGGGGCTGTCTGACCTTGACCGGGCGATCGGCTATGTCGAGAGCGCCGGCGGTATACCGAAGCTTCCCGTAGTGGTGTGGGGGCACAGCTGGGGCGGATACTGCGCGGCGGCGGTCTTAAGATTCCGTCCCGAAGTCAGAGCCGCGGCGGCATTCGCGGGATTCGACAGGACTTCCGACCTGATAAGGGTCAAGGGCGAGGGCATCATCGGCAGGTGGATCGGTGTCATCATGCCTTATGTCAAGGTATACGAAAAACTGAAATACGGAAAATACGGCGGAGTGACCGTCTCGGACGTACTTTCGTCGGTGAAAACGCCGGTGTTCTTCGCCCATGGCGAGAATGACACCGTGATCCCGGCCGAATACGGCTACAGTCTGTGGGAGAAGAAGTTCGGCGGCGACCCGAGGTTCACCTTCGTCATGCGCAAAGGCTGCGCGCACAACAACATATACTACTCAGAACACGCGCTCGCGTACGTCAACGACTACAACGCCGAATTCGACAGGTGGACCCGGAGCCTCGACTACAACGCGGAGGCGAAGGAGAACGCCGGGAGATTCGCGAAAGACAGGTCGGAATACATGCACGAGCACATCGACCGGAGCATCTGGGCCCACAAGGCGGACGGGGAGTTTCTTTCCGGAGTCTCCGGATTTTTCATGCGGAACATCTGACACGGTATGTTCCGGCCGTCCCGGCACCACGGCGGCGCGATTCAAAAGACATGGCCCGAAGGGAATGCGGTAAATTGGAAGAACAGACAAAGGCGGAAGAGCGGTCCGTCAAAACGACGGAGAACAGACCCGGGAAAAAAGCAAAAAACAAATACCTCACGCTGTTTCTGTCGACGCTGAAGCTCAGCGCCTTCACATTCGGCGGGGGATTCGTCATAATCCCGCTCATGAGAAAGAAATTCGTGGAGGAGCTCGGGTGGATCGACGAACAGGAGATGATCGACATGACAGCGATCGCCCAGTCGTCTCCGGGAGCGATAGCGGTAAACGCCTCGATACTGGTGGGATACCGCGTCGCCGGCATACCCGGAGCGATGCTGACCGTGATCGGGACGGTGATCCCGCCGCTTGTGATAATCTCGGTGATCTCCTTCTTCTACAAGGCGTTCCGCGACAGCCGGGTCGTCGGTATGATCATGGCCGGCATGATGTGCGGCGTCGCGGCGGTGATCGTCGACGTCGTCATCAATATGGCGAAGACAGTGTTCAGGCAGAAGCGCATCCTGCCTGTGATCGTCATGGCCGCGGCGTTCGTCGCGACGCGCTTCTTCTCGGTGAACATAATAATAATCATCCTGGCGTGCGGCCTGACAGGGGCCGCCGACACCTTCATACGCGACAGGAAAAGCAGAAAAAAGGCAGAAAAAGAGGAGGGCGGAAACGGTGATCTATCTTGAGCTCTTCCTTAACTTCCTCCAGATAGGGCTGTTCAGCATCGGAGGCGGATACGCCGCGATGCCCCTCATACAGGAAAGGGTCGTAGACGCGAAAGGGTGGCTGTCGATGACGCAGTTCGCCGACATAATGGCGATAGCGGAGATGACCCCCGGACCGATAGCGATAAACGCCGCGACGTTCGTCGGCATACAGGTCGCCGGGATCCCCGGAGCGGTCGTCGCGACGCTCGGGTGCATCTTCCCCTCCTGCATCATCGTCACGGTGCTCGCGTACTTCTACTACCGCTTCAGGAAACTGAACATGATACAGGGCGTGCTCTCCGGCCTGCGGCCCGCCGTGATCGCCATGATAGCCTCGGCGGGTATCGCGCTGATAATTCTGGCCTTCTACGGGCAGAGATCGCTGCCGTCCGACCTCGCGTCGGCAGATATAATAGCGGTCGCCATCTTCGCGGTCGCGGTCTTCGTACTGCGTATGTGGAAGCCGAATCCCGTATTCGTCATGGCGGGATCGGGCGTCGCCGGACTGATCCTGTACTCTCTTTTCGGATGAAGTCTCCCCGAATGAAGGCACGCGATATGAAAAACAGGGCTGAAAGAACAAGATACGCGCTGTTCACCGGCGCCGCCGGGGGACTCGCCTCGGCCTGCATCGGGTTCCTGCTTGAAAAATACCCGGAGTGGCGCGTCTTCGCTGCCGACAAAGACGGGGAGAAGCTTCGCGAACTCGCCGGAAGATGCGGAGAGCGCGTGATACCGGTCGTGACCGACGTCACGTCCGACGCCGGCTGCGCGGACTGTCTGCGCATCGTTAAGGAGCACACAGGCGGCCTCGACGCCGTCGTGAATGCCGCGGGGATCCACACGATGGCCTCGCTCGTCGAGAGCGACGCCGCCGCGGTGACGGAAAGGCTCGCGGCGGTCAACCTCTTCGGCATGATGCGTATAAACCGCATCTTCTTTCCTCTCGTGAAGGCCGCGCGGGGGCGCGTGATCGACTTTTCGTCCGAATGCGGGTTCGAGAAGGCGCAGCCCTTCAACACGCCCTACGCGGTCACCAAATACGGCGTGGAGGCCTACACCGACGGCCTTCGCAGGGAACTGAACTTTCTCGGCATCAAAGTTATTAAGATACAGCCCGGCTCTTTCGGCACCGGGCTGCTGGACCAGGCTCAGCGGGGTTTCGACGACCTGCGCGCCGGCACCGGATACTACGGTGAGATCCTCGACGCCCTGGATCCGCTGATGAGAGGGGCGATGTCGCATCCGCACGACGCGAAAGTGCTCGCGAAGACCGTCGCCCGCGCGATGACGTCGCGGCATCCGCGCCTGCGGTACCGCGTGAAGAACACATGGTATCTGCGGCTCATCGATCCTCTCCCCGACAGACTGCAGGATCTCGCCTACCGGAAGGCAGCGGAGATCGGGTGCAGAATAAAGAAGACGGGAAGGCCTGCCGGAGGCCGCGGAGGAACGTCACCGTTTTCTCGCGGAGTTCCTGCGGGAGTACCTGAGCTGAGAGAAACAGAGAAAGGACAGGGACCGGAAGAAAATGAGATTTGAGCGTGAAGTCGTGCTGAAGACAGGCGAGCGCTGCCTTTTGCGCAGCGCCCGGGCCGCAGACGCGGCTGAGGTCCTTGACAGCTTCATCAAAGTCCACGGCGAGACCGACTACCTGCTCTCGTATCCCGACGAGAACACCCATACCGTCGAAGGAGAGGAAAAGTTCCTCGCGGCCGCGGAGGAGAGCGACAGAAACGCCTTCATTATCGCGGTGATAGACGGAAGAGTCGCGGGCGACGCCGGGATCGATCCCGTCGGAAACAGGGAGAAAAACCGCCACAGGGCCGATTTCGGCATAAGCGTGCTGAAGGAACACTGGGGCAAAGGCATCGGCAGGGCGCTGACCGAAGCCTGCATAGAATGCGCCAGACGCGCCGGATACTCGCAGCTTGAGCTCGAGGTCGTGTCCGGCAACACCCCCGCGATCTCGCTCTACCGGAGCTTCGGTTTTACCGAATACGGCAGGAACCCGCGCGGCTTCCGCTCGCGGTATTCCGGCTGGCAGGAGCTCGTGCTTATGCGGCTGGAACTCGACCGGACTTCACTCTGAAAAAGGACGGAAGACTTACGGCCAACTGGGCGAACACCCTGCTCTTCCTCCTTGTCAGCATACCCATGGCCGACAGGCGGCAGTCATCGAAGCCGGGATACAACGAATACCGCTCCGAAACCCGGGCTCTGCTCTCCATACCGAAAAAGGCCCGCTGATACGCGGTGCACGGCGTACGTCCGCTCCGGCCGGCCGGGATGCCCGGCTCTTTCCCGCCGGTTGACCGGCAGACAGAATATAAGACACAAATGCAATTTACCTATTGACACAGTAGGTAAATTGTGTTATAATTTAATTACCTACCTGAGAGGTGGGTAATTATGTTCAGGCAACAGCCGCGCGACGCGGGCACAGACGTCCGGGGCGGCAAAAACGGAGGAAAACAAAAGTGATATACGCAGACAACGCCGCGACGACTGCCATGAGCCCCGCCGCGGTGGCGGCAATGCTCCCTTTCCTCTCCGAAAACTACGGGAATCCGTCGAGCCTGTATTCTTTCGGACAGAAGGCAAAGGAGGCGCTCGAGGCTGCCCGCGCGACATTCGCGGAAAACCTCGGCTGTACGCCCCGCGAGATATATTTCACGTCGGGCGGAAGCGAATCGGACAACCAGGCGCTGATGACGCTCGCCTCGCTCGGCGAGAGAAAAGGAAAAAAACACATTATATCGACTGCCTTCGAACATCACGCCGTGCTCCGTTCGCTGGACCGGCTGAAAAAGCGCGGTTTTGAGGTGACGCTGCTCGACGTCGGCCCGCGCGGCATCGTGACTGCCGGTGAAGTCGAGGATGCGATACGCCCCGACACCTGCTTCGTCAGCGTGATGTACGCGAACAACGAGATCGGGACCGTCCAGCCGGTAAGAGAGATCGGCGCCGTCTGCCGCGAACGCGGGGTGTACTTCCACACCGACGCCGTTCAGGCCGGGGGTCACCTTCACATAGACGTCGAAGCCGACAACATCGACATGCTCTCGCTCTCCGCGCACAAGTTCCACGGTCCGAAAGGGGTCGGAGTGCTCTTCGCGCGGAAGAACATCGTCCCCGAGTGCATCATCCTGGGCGGAGCGCAGGAGCGCGGAAAGAGGGCCGGCACCGAGAACGTCGGAGGCATCGCCGCTGCGGCCGCGGCATTCGCGGAAATGTGTGCGCGGATCGACGAAAACGCGAAAGCGCTGACCGCGCTGCGCGACCGGCTCATCGAAGGGCTGAAGCGGATCCCGTATTCCGCGCTCAACGGAGACCCCGTGATGCGTCTGCCGTCGAACGTGAACTTCTGCTTCGAGGGCATCGAGGGCGAATCGCTCCTGCTGCTCCTCGACGACAAGGGAATATGCGCCTCATCGGGCTCGGCGTGCACGTCGGGCTCGCTCGACCCGAGCCACGTCCTGCTGGCGATCGGGCGGCCGCGCGAGGTCGCTCACGGCTCGCTGCGGCTGAGTCTCGGCGAGGATATGACGGAGTCTGACACAGACCGCATCACCGATGCCGTAAGGGAAGCCGTGGAATACCTGCGCGCCATGTCCCCCTTCTGGCACGACCTCGAGAGCGGAAAAAGAAAACACGTGTTTACTGAGAGAGGTGAATAAAATGGCGCTGTACAGCGAAAAAGTAATGGACCATTTCCGCAATCCGCGCAACGTGGGCAGCATCCCGGACGCCGACGGCGTCGGTGAGGCCGGCAATCCCGTCTGCGGAGACATAATGAAGATATACCTGAAGATCGACGGCGGCACCGTGACCGACGTCAAATTCGAGACATTCGGCTGCGGAAGCGCGATAGCCTCGAGCTCGATGGCCACCGAACTGATCAAGGGCCGGCCCCTCTCCGAAGCTCTGAAGCTGACGAACAGGGCGGTCACGGAGGCGCTCGACGGTCTGCCGCCCCACAAGCTCCACTGTTCGGTCCTGGCGGAGGAGGCGATAAAGCTGGCCGTGAAGGACTATTACGAAAAAAACGGAATAGAATACGATAAGAGCCTGTTCCCCGAGGCCCCGAGCTGCGAACACTGCGGGATCTGAAACATTAGCGGGTCCGCCGCCGGCAGATGAACTGCC
>JAFTCN010000032.1 GCA_017454675.1 Clostridia bacterium | reverse complement strand
GCCTTCTCTGCGGCTTCCTTCAGTCTCTGGAGAACCATCTTGTCCTTTCTGACGTCGATGCCGTTCTCCTTCTGGAACTGGTCCGCCATCCAGTCGATGATACGCTGGTCGAAGTCGTCGCCGCCGAGCTTGTTGTTGCCGGCGGTCGCAAGGACCTCGAATACGCCGTCATCCGAGATCTCGAGGAGCGAGACGTCGAATGTTCCGCCGCCGAGGTCGAAGACCATGACCTTCTGGTTGGCGTTCTTGTCGATGCCGTATGCAAGCGCCGCTGCCGTCGGCTCGTTGATTATCCTCATGACCTCGAGGCCGGCGATCTTGCCGGCATCCTTGGTCGCCTGACGCTGCGAGTCGGTGAAGTACGCGGGCACGGTGATGACGGCCTGGGTCACGGGCTGTCCGAGATAGGCCTCGGCGTCCGACTTCAGTTTCTGAAGTATCATTGCCGAGATCTCCTGGGGCGTATATGTCTTGCCGCCCGCTCTGACCTTTCTGTCGCTGCCCATCGAGCGCTTGATGCTGCTCACGGTATTGTCGGGATTGGTTATCGCCTGGCGTTTGGCGACCTGGCCGACGAGTCTCTCGCCGTCCTTTTTGAATGCCACGACCGACGGCGTCGTTCTCGCGCCTTCGGGATTCGGGATGACTACGGGCTCTCCGCCCTCATACACCGCCACGCATGAATTTGTTGTTCCGAGGTCGATTCCTATGATCTTTCCCATCGTTGTTTTCTTTATCCTCCGGTTTCTTTATTACAGATTGTGATATATGTTCCGGCCTGAGCCGGTCCGTTTCAGTTAGCTACCTTTACCACCGCGTATCTTATGATTTTCCCGTCCCTGCTGTAGCCCTTCTGCAGGACCTCGACGATCTCGTTCTCGCCCTTTTCGGCGTCATCGACGTGAAACACCGCGGTATGCTTCTCGGGATCGAATTTCTCGCCCGGGGCTCCGAACTGGGTGATGCCCATCTTCGCGAGATTCTCGCCGGCCATCTTCAGCACCATCGACACGCCCGCTTTGATCGCGTCGGCGTCGCCGGTCTGCTTTTCGGCCATCTCGAGGCTGTCGATGATCGGCAGTATCTGCTTGAGGGCGTCTCCGTAGGCTTCTGAGTAGATGCCGTCCTTCTCCTTCTGTGACCTCCGTCTGAAATTGTCGTATTCGGCGTAGAGGAGCAGGTATTTGCCGTCTTTTTCGGTCGATGCCGCCTCGGCGTCCTTCAGCTTTTTCTCGAGCTCCGCTATCTTCGTCTCGAGCTTCCTCACCTTTTTCTTCTCTTTTTCGCGGTGCGTACCGCCCTCGGCTCCGTCGCCTTCGGATTCGCTCCCGGCTTCTCCGGCCTGTTCTTTTCCTGCCTGCGCGGCCGCGCCTTCGCCGGAAGGAGTCCCGGCGTCTCCGGCAGCCTTTTTATCGCCGTGTTCTTTTTCTCCGGCGGCACTGTCCTTTTCTTCGGTTTCCTTATTTATGTCTTTTTCTTTTTCTTCCATGATATCCACAGGTGAACCCGTTTCTCCCCTTTTCACTTACTTGCTTCCTTCGGCGCCGCCCGGCGTCTCACCGACGCCTCCCGGCGGAGCCCCGGCGGTCTGCCCGCTGTCCGCAGCCTCATAGATGCCGGCTTTCCCGCCGGATCCCGCTGCGGATCCCGCTGGATTCAGAGCACGCGCATCTTCGCTCCCGGCTCCGATGACCTCGCCAATGCTCTCGCAGAGCTGCTCGACGGTCTCGAGGACCTTCGCGTAGTCCATCCGGCGGGGGCCCAGGACACCTATGACTCCCAGCACCCGTCCGTCGCGCATGACCGGCTTGAAGACGAGCGACGAATTGCTCATGACCTTCACGGGCGACTCGGAACCGATCAGCACCGATACGTCGCCGCTCTCGTTCTTCGACACCAGGCGCAGGATCTCGTCCTTGCGTTCCAGCGTCCCCAAAAGCCCCGACAGTTCGTCGGTGTCGCTGTATTCGGGATATTCGAGGAGGTGGCTGATCCCGGAGAGCTGGAGCTCTCCCACGTCGTACTCGGAGAGGACCGAGTAGACGGTCTTGATGATCGGCCCGATAAGCGGGGCGTCATCCCCGACCGCGGTCTCGAGCTTTATCATTACCGCGAGGTTGATCGCTTCGGCTGAAAGCCCTGCGGCATATTCGTTGAGGGCATCGCAGAGCCTGCTCACCGAATCCTCGTCGCGCCCCTCGTCGAGCCTGATGTGTTTCGACGAAACGGTGCCCAGGGAGGTTATCATGATGAGCACGAAATTACGCGGATCTATATATGAATAGGAAAATCTCGTGACCGTGACCGACGCCCGCTTGGGCTGCACGGCGAGTCCGGTGTAGTTCGTCATCGCCGAGGCGAGCTTCGACGCCGTGAGCAGGATCTGGTCGAGCTCGGCCGTCTTGCTCTTGAGGACACGGTTGATCTCCGTGATCTCGCTGTTCGTCATATTGTAGTGTTCGATGAGCTGGTCCACGTAGAATCTGTATCCGAGCTGCGACGGCACCCTGCCGGAGCTGGTGTGCGGCTGTTCGAGATATCCCATCTCCTCGAGCTCAGCCATCTCGTTCCGCACGGTGGCCGACGAGCAGTTGATCCCCGGCATGAGCAGGAGCGACTTTGAACCGACAGGTTCACCGCACTCGATATGCGACTCGACTATTGCCTTGAGTATCGATTTCTTTCTCTCGCTGAGTTCGTCTCCGTACATGAGTGCTTTGCTCCTTTCCAGCGACGCGATACCGTGTTCCGGGCGGCTGTTGCCGGTCCTTGCACTGCTTCCGGGCATGATTTTTTAGCACTCTCCAAGCCCGTCTGCTAAACTACGCTAATACTATACCACTTTTTCGGGTAGAAAATAACCACTATTTGTTAACAAAGTGTTAATTTTCTATGAACACGACCTTTTTAGCCCCGTTTTTTTGCTTTTCAGGCCTTTCACCTGCTAAAAAAGCCGCCCGGCAGCCTGAAACGGCTCTCCGGGCGGCTGTTCCCGCCTTCGCGTATTACTCCACGGCGCTGTAGGACACCGCGTTCACCACTCCGCTCTTCAATGTGAACTGAAGGCTCGTCGCTCCGCGGTAGTATACGATCGAGTCACCGATCTTCGTGAATCCCCGGCCGTATGTGGATACGACCTCCTCCTCGGTGCAGCCTATCGAGATGCCCTCGGGAGTGGAGACCGAGTCGTCGGTGAACTTCAGCTGAAGCAGGTAGTCGACACCGTTGACGGGGTAGGTGTAGATGGTATATCCGCTGTAAACGTATACCTTGTCAAGCCCGATGTAGGCGCAGCTGTTGCTTTCCTCGTAGGACACGGGCTGTCCGGCGGCCGCGATGAACGTGGCCAGGTTGTCGTTCGGGGCGACCGATGCCCCCGACGCGATCTTGAATGAGAACACTCCTCCGCTTACGTCGTCAGTCTCGTCGCCGCTGTCGTCGGTCAGAACTATCTCGCCGCCGCCTCCGCCGCATGACGCGAGGACGGGCACGAGGCATACGATCGCCGCCGTTAGCAGCGCCGCGGCTTTCCAGAAGATGCTGTTTTTGATCTTTGATGATGACATTTCAAACTCCGGTATTTATGATTCTTTTCTTTTTCTTCACTGTTATATCAGGATAACGGATACCCGCGGCTCAGCCGGCGTTCTCCGCCGCTTCCCCCGCTTCCGCGGCAGCCGCCGCGTACCTGTCCGTCAGAGCGGCCCACTCGGCGAGCGCCCCGGCCGACAGACCTCCCTCTCCGCCGGCCCTGCGGTCGGGGAGATCGAATTCGTCGCGGAGGATCGCTCCGAACCAGCGGCTCACCTTTTCGGCGCCGATATAGTTCATATGGTCTCCGCCGTCGTACGAATCGGTGGTCCAGTCGGTGCCGATCTCGGAGGCTGATCTGATCGCGCTGTAATACCTGACGCCGTTCGCCACGGCGTAATCGCTCATCCAGGCCTCCCATTCGTCGTGCCAGGGGTAGTGCCAGGTGTCGGTGGGAGCCTTGAGGATTATGAATTCTATCCCGTTGTCCCTGCAGAGCAGCCTGATCCTGTCGAGATATTCGACGCAGATGTCGGGGAAGGAATAGTCGGCCAGCGCGGGCGGATCGACGGTCGATGTCTTTGCCCTGATACCCGTCATCATCAGATATCCGTTGTACGATACCGTGTCGCGTCTGAACATGTAGCGGAAGTCCTCTTCCCCGAGTTCCTTCCACCTTTCGTGGTACCTAATTATAGGAAAGACGTAGGAAGCGAGCGACTCGCCCTCGGTCAGCGACATCTTCGCCGCAGCCAGCTTGTATTTCGACAGTCTCATCCCGTCGAGCGTGAGTCTGGTGTATTCCTCGTGCTGGACCCTGCCTATCTTCATCTCGACTGCGTTGAACACGACGGCCTTCGGCTTTTCGTATTTCAGCGTCTCGAGCAGGAAGTAATAGGAATCCCAGATCAGCTGCTGCGACGACCCCCGCACGTACACCGGAATGCCGTATTCCGACCAGATGACGGCCGGATTCACGCACTCGTAGAACTCGCAGTCTCCGAGGAATATCACGTCGTGCTCGGGGACCGAGTCATAATACTCGCGCACAAGGGCGCCGTCGTACGGAAAGCTCATGTATTTGGGCACGAGCAGGGCCTGCAGCAGGAATATGAGGGCCGCGGTGACTAACAGGAAGACGGCGGCCGCGATGATGCGTCTCTTCGCCTTCCCGCCCTTTTTCGGTCTCTGTCTTTCCCCTTCACTGTTCATAGGGCGGATCCTTTTGTATCTTTTTGATCTGAACTTCTGTTATTGTCATCAGATCCGGCGACACGCGCGTCAGTCGTAGTATTTCGCCGGGATCCTCGGAAGATTGACGAGGGTCCTCGTTCCCGACTTGGGATAGAGCGACTCGTCGAAATTGTAGTACTGCTCGTTCGGGCCGAGGCCGTCGTTTCTCCACCTCGTATAGGCGCGGAGCTGGGCGTCGGTCAGACAGTATGAGGCGATGCGGTAGTCGCCGCGCTGGGGAGTGGCATCGAAGTGATACCACTGCGGAGACGATTCGCTGCCGATGTTGACCATGATCCAGAAGTGGTTCCCGGTGACAGGGTTCTCTATCTTCTTGACCATCACGGTGTCGTAGCCGAGATATCTGAATACGGCCTGAGCCACCGCCGCGAAGGCGAAGCAGTCTCCGCTGCGCCTCGACGTGAGCGAGAGGTAGGCCTCCCTGCGCCAGTCGTCGTGCGGGCTCTCGTTGGCGTATTTCATCTTGTCGACGGTGTTGGCGCTGAGATAGTTGTAGACCGCGTACATCTGCTGGAGCACGCTCATGTTGGACGTGATGATCTGGTCGGTCAGAGCCTTGACGGCCGTGTTCAGCATGAAGTCGGTGACGGTATTGTCGTGTATGTTCAGCCTTACCGGTTTTTTCGTGACGTTCCCGGCGGCATCGGTCGCGATGTAATAGACGGTATACGTCCCGGCCACCGTCATCATGACGCCCGACGTGTCGAGGACCAGGTCCACCTCGTCGCCGCTGTTGTCGGCCACCCTGACGCTTGAACGCCAGATTATGGCGGCGTCGCCGACGGTGAAGTCGAGCGTCTCCTTCAGCAGCGTAACGGTCGGCGGCACGTAGTCGGTGGCCGTCGTGCAGTAGGAGTCGTAGACCGTGGTGTTGCCGCCCATGTCGGTCAGCCGGATCTTTACGGGATACGGCGGGGAGGCCGTCTTTACCGGCGGCACGTCGTATGTGACGGTGACACTGCTGGCGTCGGTGATGTTTGAGACGAATCTCGCCGGCGACGGGAAATCTCCGTCGTTGTACAGCACCTGCGGGGTGACCACCGCCGCGGGGGCCTTCGTGTCGCGCACGATCAGCGTGACCTCGTAATCCTCGCCCCCGGCCGCGACTGTCATCGTGTAGTAGCCCGGGACAGACGTGTTGATCATGGTGACGTCGCCCTTGAACTCGCCCTCTCCGTCGGTACCGACGAACGCGGTGACATCGGGCACAGGTGTGCCGCACTCGATGATCTTGACCGTCGTGAGGATGGTGGCGTTCTCGACCACCGTTATCTCCGACTCGATCTCGGCGGTGTTGCCGCCCTCGTCTTTCAGCACCAGGGTCACGGGGAGCTTGCCGGTCTTCGACGTGTCGGGCTTTGACCGGTAGCTCACGGTGACGTCTGTGGCGTCGTAGATGTCGGCGACGCAGAGCGACGCGGCGGGGCTGGTGTTGACCCTGACGGTTATCATATTGGGAGACGCCGTCGGGGCGACGGTATCCTTTACCGCGAGCCTCGTGGTGCATGTCTTTTTGTCATCGATCCGGATCTTTACCTTGTATACGCCGACATGGTTCAGCGAGTACTCCGTACCGTCGGCAAATTCGGCGGTATGGCTCTTGTCGGTGAGGAAATCGGACGCCTTTACCGATTTTCTCCCTGCCTCGACGGTCACTCTCGATGCGACGTAGTCGGGAAGCCAGATGGTGTCGTTGGTCAATATGAGAAGGAGCGACATGACGATGAGCAGCACCGTCATCGCGACGATGGCGAAGAGCACGACCTTTCCGGACGCGGAGTTTTTCGAGTCGGAAGCCCTTCCCGCCTTCTTTTTCGTCGCCGTCCCGAAGGCCGGCCTGACTCTGGTGTGCGCCTTGGTGTTGATACCCGGGGTCTCGTCCCCGGGCGCTCTGTAGACCGGCTGACCGGCGGGGCGCACCGCGCGTCCGGCTCCGTTTTCCGGGGTTCCGTTTCCCGCCGCAGGGCCGGCAGGCCGTGAAGGCCGGCTTCCCGCGGTGTTCGCGCTGTTCCGGCTTCCGTATTTCTTTCTGTAGTCTCTGTAATCCATACCGTTTCCCCGGAGTGTGAGGACAGGCGCCCGATACAGCGGACACCGCCCTGGCGTAAAATATGTCCTATAAAAGTATATCACAATATCGGGAAAAAAACAACCGAAATCTGTGTGATTTCGGCATTCACATTCCTTGTTTTTCAGAAAATGTGCTATAATATTATATATTTACTTGAGAGAGGAGGCGGAGGCATGCGCCGAATGAAGATAAGGCTCCGGAGCGGGCGCCCGGAGTGCACGCTGCTGCGGGCCGCGTCGGAATTCCGTGACGGCACATCCGGTCCGGATGCCGGCGGGATAGCCGCCGCGTGCGGCGGACGCGGCGTATGCGGACGGTGCGCCGTGTTCCTGCGGGACGATCCGCGTATACCGGGCCGCGGCGAAGAAGAGGCCGCGCTGCTCCGGAGAACCCCGCTCCTCCCCGGCGTGAGCCCGCCCGCGGGGTTTTCGCTCAGAGCCGCGTGCCGCTGTACTATACCCGAAGGAATAGACGCCATAGAGATCTGCATACCGTCCGCCGCGGCGCGCGCGGGGTCATCAGTCCCGGATCCCGGGATCTCCGACGGCCGCATGCTTTTCGGAGACGGCGGCGGGGAGATCTTCATAGCTGCTGACATCGGAACCACCTCCCTGTGCGTATGCGCGGCCGAAAGAGAGCCGCGGGGAGAAGACGCCGGGAAAGTAAGGATCATCTCCGAGCGCGTCATCGGAGACCCGACATCCTCCTTCGGCGGGGACGTCATATCAAAGATCTCGGCCTGCGGGGCCTGCCCGGGAAACCGGGAGAGGATGACTTCCGCGCTGCGTGAGGCGCTGCTCGAGGCTTCGCTCGACGCTGCCGGCGGAAGGAGGATCTCCGGGGCGGTCGCGGCGGGGAATCCCGTCATGACCTGCCTGCTCGCCGGAACCGATCCGTCCCCGATAGGAAGATACCCGTTTTCGCTGCCCGACGTATTCGGAAGGACGGTCGACGCGGGACTTCCCTTTCCCGTATTCGCGGCACCGCTCGTCGCACCGTATACCGGCTCCGACATACTGCTCGGGGCATCTTACATAGCTACCCGCCCGGAGAACGCGGGATACCGGACCGTGATGGTCGCCGACCTCGGCACCAACTGCGAGTTCGCACTGTTCGACCGGCGTTCCGCCGGCGGGAAGAGCGGAGGACCGCTCTTCTCATCCGCTGCCGCCGGACCGGCCTTCGAGGCATCGGGCATCTCCTGCGGAATGCCGGCCGGTCCGGGCGCCGTGTGCGGCGTCTCGGCCGCGGGCGGCGGATTTGAGCTCGAGACGCTCGGAGGGGCGCCGCCCGCCGGCCTCTGCGGCAGCGGACTGTCGGACGCCGTCGCGGCACTGCTGGAGAACGGCATGCTGGCGTCCGACGGCACGCTCCGCGTGTCCGGCGGGGCCGACGGAGTCGAACTCGCCCCCGGAGTCTCGCTGACGAGGCGGGACATAAGGCTCTACCAGCTGGCGAAGGGGGCCGTCGCGTCGGCATTCACCCTCTGCCTCCGCGAGGCCGGCATCACGCCGGACGGACTCGACGCCCTCTTCCTCGCCGGCGCTTTCGGCAGCGCCCTGCGCCCTCACTCGGCGGCGGCCGCCGGCCTCTTCCCCGGCTTCCCCGAGGACAGGATATTCTCCGCGGGGAACACGTCGGCAGCCGGAGCCGCGCTCTACGCCGCCGACGGGAGCTTCAGGGAATTCGCCGCCTCCGCCGCGTCATGTCCGCGCGTCGTCGATCCCTCGCTCTCCCCCGGCTTTGAGACAGTATTCATGGCCTCTCTGGCCTTTCCGGACAACAACCGTCAAATCTAAGGCAATACCGCAAATCAGGTGATCAAAATGGAAAACATCATCGAAAAAGAGGAGCTGCTCTCGCTCCTCGCCGAAAAGAAATATCCCGAGATAAAGCGGAAGCTCGAGGATATGAACCCCCACGACTGCGCCGCTCTGCTCTCTGATCTCGAGCCGTCGGTCCTCACCCGCGTATTCCGCCTCATCTCCAAGGAGAACGCCGCGGAGACCTTCGTAGAGATGGATTCAGACATACAGGAGCTGCTCATCAAGAGCTTCTCGGATGCCGAACTCGGCGGACTGACCGAAGAACTCTTCCTCGACGACACCGTCGACATCATCGAGGAGATGCCGGCGAACGTGGTCAAGCGGATACTGCGGGCGGCGTCCCCGGAGACGCGCGGCCAGATTAACGAGCTGCTCAAATACCCCGACGACAGCGCCGGCAGCGTCATGACGACAGAGTACGTCGAGCTCAAGGCCGACATGCTCCCCTCCGACGCCTTCCGCATCATCCGTGAGACCGGTACCGACAAGGAGACGATCTACACCTGCTACGTTACCGACGGGAAGAAGCACCTTATCGGAGTCGTGACGGTCAAGGACATGCTGCTGTCGGGCGAAAAGCCGCTCGGCGACATAATGGAGACCAACGTCATATCCGCGAACACGCTCGACGACAAGGAGGCCGTCGGAAAGATCTTCCTCGATTACGGCCTTATGTCTCTGCCGGTCGTCGACGCCGAGAACAGGCTGGTCGGCATCGTGACATACGACGACGCCATGTACGTCATCAGCAGCGAAAAGGAAGAGGACATCCAGGTAATGGCGGCCATCACGCCTTCCGAGGACAGGTACCTCAAGACCTCGGTCTTCTCGCTCTTCAAGGCCAGGATCCCGTGGCTGCTGCTGCTGATGGTCTTCGCCACCTTCACCGGCATGATAATCTCGAGCTTCGAGAGCGCCCTCGCGGTCTGCACCGTGCTCACCGCATTCATCCCGATGCTCATGGACACCGGCGGGAACACCGGCTCACAGTCGTCGGTCACCGTGATACGCGCCCTCTCGACCAACGACATCACCTTCCGGAACATCTTCAGGGTGCAGTGGAAGGAACTGCGCGTATCGCTCCTCGTCGGCGCGACGCTCTCGGTCGCAAACTTCATAAAGCTGTATCTCGTCGACAACCTGCTGCTGCACACCTCCGGCCTCACCGTACAGGTCATGGCCGCCGTATGCATCACCCTGTTCGCCGTGGTCGTCGCAGCAAAATTCATAGGCTGCACTCTTCCCCTGCTCGCCCACCGTATCGGATTCGACCCGGCCGTCATGGCCTCCCCCTTCATAACCACGCTCGTCGACGCCGTCTCGCTGCTCGTATACTTCAGGGTGGCGAAGCTCATGCTCGGCATATAAGAGAGCGCCTGCGATGGATTACTCCGAAGACAGTATCCGCGAAGCGGCGGACAGACTCAGAGAACTGATAGACGCCTCGGAGAACACAGTGTTCTTCGGAGGCGCCGGGGTGTCGACCGAGAGCGGTATACCCGATTTCCGGAGCAAGAACGGACTTTACAACAACCGCGGGGTCGAATTTGACAGATACCCGCCCGAATATCTGCTCAGCATCGACTGCCTCCTGAGGGAGCCCCGCGTCTTCTTCGAGTTCTACAGGCAGAAGCTGGACGGCAGAAAGGCAAAGCCGAACGCGGCTCACATAAAGCTTGCCGAACTCGAGAAAGAGGGAAAGCTCCGCGCGGTCGTGACCCAGAACATCGACTCGCTTCACACCGAAGCCGGAAGCCGATGCGTATTCGAGATCCACGGCTCGACGGCCCGCAACTACTGCATGCGCTGCGGAAAGCGCTATCCTCCGGACTTCATATTCGAGTCGGAGGACGACGTCCCGCACTGCTCATGCGGAGGCACGGTCAGGTGCGACGTCACCCTCTACGGCGAGCAGCTGCCGGACCGCGCCGTCGCGGGCGCGGTGAAGGCCATCTCGGAGGCAGACCTGCTGATCGTGGGCGGGACGTCACTGACCGTCTATCCGGCAGCGTCGTTCCTGCATTATTTCAGTGGCAGGCACCTTGTGCTCATAAACCTCGAACACGTGGACAGCCGCGGCCTTCCCGTCGATCTCGAGATAAATCTCCCGATCGGGAAGGTCTTCGCCGCGCTCTGAGCGCGCGGGCCGCATGACGGCGGCAAAGGAAAGAAACCGATGGAAAAGAACGGAAAGAACATGAAACGGATAGCGAGCTTCAGCGTCGACCACACGAAGCTCGTCCCCGGGATATACGTCTCCCGGAGGGACGGCGATACAGTGACATACGACATACGCATGAAAAAGCCGAACGGCGGCGACTACCTGGGGAACGGAGAGCTCCACACCATAGAACACCTCTTCGCAACATACGCGAGGAACAGCCGCTTCTCCGACAGCGTGATATATATCGGCCCCATGGGCTGCCGCACCGGATTCTACATGGTCCTGCGCGACACCGTGACTCCGTGCGACGCCATAGCGCTCGTGCGGGAATCGATGGAATTCACGGCCGGATTCGAGGGTGAGATCCCCGGGGCCTCCGAGGCCGAATGCGGCAATTACCGCGAGCACGACATCGCGGGAGCAAAGCGGACGGCCGCCGTTTTTCTCCGGACGGTCGGCGGATGGACGCCCGAAAAGTTAAGCTACCCCGTCTGAACAGACCGCCGGAACCGGAATTTAACTGTTGAACAACCGGCGTATATATGGTATAATAGTGTATTCTTTTTCCGGTCAACACTTTTTCAAGAGGTGATTCTGTACAATGAAAAGGCTAATGCTGGGAAACGAAGCCGTGGCGCGGGGTCTCTACGAGGCCGGAGTCAGGCTCGTTTCCTCCTACCCGGGCACTCCCTCCACCGAGATCACTGAATTCGCCGCGAAATACGGCGAGATCCTCTGCGAGTGGGCTCCCAACGAGAAAGTTGCCCTGGAGGCCGCCTACGGGGCGTCTCTCGCCGGTTTCAGGTCCGCCTGCGCAATGAAGCACGTCGGACTCAATGTCGCCGCCGACCCGCTCTTTACCCTCTCCTACACCGGCGTGACAGGCGGCCTCGTGATCTTCGTCGCCGACGACCCCGCGATGCACTCGTCACAGAACGAGCAGGACTCGAGGAACTACGCGATAGCGGCAAAGCTGCCCATGGTCGAGCCCTCCGATTCGTCGGAGGCCCGCGACATGGTGAAATACGCCTTCGAACTCTCCGAGAGATACGACACCCCCGTACTCTTCCGGATCTGCACCCGGATCGCTCACTCGCAGAGCGTCGTGGAGGAAGGAGAGCGGACCGTCCCGGACAGGATCCCGTACGTGAAACAGCCGCGCAAATATATAATGATGCCGGCCTACGCGAAGGCGAAGCATCCGACAGTCGAGGAACGCACGGAGAAACTCGCCGAACTTGCCGAGACTACTCCCCTCAACCGGATCGAAGGAAACTCCTCCGAGCTCGGCATAATCACTTCCGGCACCTGCTATCAGTACGTCAAGGAAGTCTTCGGAGAGAGCGTGAAGGTCCTCAAGATCGGCATGCAGAATCCCCTTCCCTCGCGGCTGATCCTTGATTTCGCGTCCTCGGTGAAGCGCCTGGCGGTCGTCGAGGAGCTCGACGGCATAATCGAGCGCCACTGCCGCACCCTCGGCCTCTCTCCCGACGGCCGAAACATACTTCCCCCCGTAGGCGAGTATTCGCAGCGCACCGTGGCCAGCGCACTCGGGGTCACCTCTCCTTCCGGCGCGGCCTTCCCCGGCTCCGACGCCCTTCCGGGACGTCCTCCCGTAATGTGCTCGGGCTGCCCTCACAGAGGCCTGTTCTACGTCCTGTCGAAGCTGAAACTGACCGTTCTCGGCGACATAGGCTGCTACACGCTGGGCGCACAGCAGCCGCTGAACGCCCTCGACTCCGTCCTCTGCATGGGCGCGTCGGTATCGGGGATCCACGGATTCAACCGCGCCGACCCCGAAAGCGCGAAGCACACCGTGGCCGTCATCGGCGACTCGACCTTCATGCACTCGGGCATGACCGGACTTTGCAACATCGTATACAACGCATCGGCGTCGACCGTCATCATACTCGACAACTCGATAACCGGCATGACCGGACATCAGCAGAACCCGACCACCGGGTACAACATCAAGGGCGACCCCGCCGCGAAGATCAACCTCGAGGAGCTCTGCCGCTCGCTCGGCGTCGAACGCGTGCGGGTAGTGGATCCGTACGACCTTAACGCCTGCGAGGCTGCCGTGAAGGAGGAGCTGACGTACGACTGCCCGTCGGTCATCATCTCCAGACGCCCCTGCGTGCTGCTCAAGTACGTTAAGACCGCTCCTCCGCTGAAGATCGACAGAGACGCCTGCCGCTCCTGCCGGCGCTGCATGAAGCTCGGCTGCCCGTCGATCTCGATAAAAGAGGGCAAGGCCCGCATCGACGGCACTCTCTGCACCGGGTGCGAAGTCTGCACTCAGCTCTGTCCCTTCGGCGCGATAGGCCGGGACTGATGATCCGGGAGGCAATAAGATGAACGAAGTTGTAAGCATACTCATAGTAGGCGTCGGCGGCCAGGGAACGCTTCTGGCCAGCAAACTGCTCGGCAGGATACTCCTGGACGAGGGATACGACGTGAAGGTCTCCGAGCTCCACGGGATGAGCCAGCGCGGAGGGAGCGTCGCGACCTATGTAAAATACGGAAAAAAGGTCTATTCGCCGGTCATCGACGAAGGAGAGGCCGACTATATAGTCTCCTTCGAGATGCTCGAAGCGGCAAGATGGGCGCACTGCCTGAAGCCGGGCGGGCTGATCATATCGAACACCCAGCAGATCGACCCCATGCCGGTGACGACCGGGGCCGCTGAATACCCGGCCGGCCTCGCGGAGACGCTCGCGAGCTCCGGCATCCGCATCGACGCCTTCGATGCCCTGACCCCGGCGGTCGAAGCCGGAAGCGCGAAGGCCGTCAACATACTGCTCATGGGCAGGCTCGCGCGCTACCTCGGCATCGGACGCGAGAAATGGATCGAAGCGATAAAGCTCTCCGTCCCGCCGAAGTTCACAGAGATGAACCTGAAGGCGTTCGAGACGGGATTCGGAATGAACTGATCCGCACGGCGGATACGCGACCATATAAAATCACAAGAAAGACAGACAGACGGAAAACAGATGAGAAAAAAGTACTGGCAGCCCGAACTCGAGACAGCGCCGCGCGAGGTCATCGCGAGGCTGCAGCTCGAAAGACTGAAAGAGACTGTAAAGAGAGTGTACGGCCGCGTTCCGCTCTTCAGGAAGAGGATGGACGCCGCCGGGATCTCTCCGGAGGATGTAAGATCGCTCGACGATCTCGCAAAGCTTCCCTTCACCACCAAACAGGACCTGCGTGACACCTACCCCTACGGCATGTTCGCGTGCGACATGACAGACGTCGTACGCCTCCACGCCTCATCCGGGACGACCGGAAAGCAGATAGTGGTCGGCTATACAAAGAACGACCTCAAAACCTGGGACAACCTCATCGCGAGGCAGCTGACCGCCGCGCAGATCGGCGAGGACGACTTCATACAGGTCGCCTTCGGGTACGGACTCTTCACCGGAGGTCTGGGACTTCACGGCGGAGCCGAACTCGTCGGCGCCACCGTCATCCCCGTCTCGACAGGCAACACGGCAAGACAGCTGACCATCATGCAGGACTTCGGCTCGACCGCCCTCTGCTGCACCCCCTCGTACGCCATGTACCTCGGCGAATCGGCCGAGGCGGCGGGGATCAGCGGCAAACTCAGGCTCAGAGCCGGCGTCTTCGGCGCCGAGCCCTGGACCGAGGAGATGCGCCGCCAGATCGAATCGAAGCTGCATCTCCGGGCGTATGACGTCTACGGACTTACCGAGGTCATGGGCCCAGGCGTCTCATACGAGTGCGGAGAACAGCACGGCATGCATGTCAGCGAGGACTGCTTCATAGTCGAGGTCATCGATCCCGACACCGGAGAGCCGGTCCCCGACGGCACCTACGGCGAGCTGGTATTCACATCGCTCACCAAGGAGGCCTTCCCCGTGATCCGCTACCGCACGCGCGACATCTGCTCGATCACCCGCGAGCCCTGCGCCTGCGGACGCACCTTCGCGCGCATGTCGAAGCCGCGCGGACGCACCGACGACATGCTCATCATCAGGGGAGTCAACGTCTTCCCGTCGCAGATCGAAACGGTGCTCATCAACCTCGGGTACGCCCCCAACTACCAGATAATCGTCGACAGAGTCAACAATCTCGACGTCTTCGAAGTGAAGGTGGAGCTGACCGAGGAGATCTTCGACGACACCCTCTCGGTCCTCGCCAGAAGAGAGAAGGCGATCGCCGACGCGATGCGCTCGCTCCTCGGGATCGGACCCAAGATCACGCTCGTCAACCCGCGCTCGATAGAGCGCTCCGAGGGCAAGGCCAAGCGCGTCATCGACCGCCGCGTCCTCCACGACTGATCTCCCTCCGCACGAAAGGAAGGTATTTGAAATGTCAGTAAAACAGCTTTCTGTTTTTATAGAGAACAGACCGGGCACGCTGGTCGAGGTGACCGAGACCATGGCTGCCGCGGGGATCGACATCCGAGCGCTCTCGCTCGCCGAGACTCCCGACTACGGCATCCTGCGGCTCATCGTCAGCGACGCCGAAAAGGCTTTTGAGGTGATAAAAGCCACAGGACGCACCGTCTCGATCAACCGCGTCCCCGGGATCCGGGTCGGCGACAGACCGGGCGGGCTCTCGGCGGCGCTGAAGGTGCTGACATGCGCCGGCTTCGACGTCGAATACATGTACGCGTTCATATCCGAACACGCGGGATGCGCCGACGTCGTGCTCCGCGTGGGCGACACTGCGAAGGCCGAGGCTCTCCTTGCGGAGAACGGCTTCGAGTTGCTGCAGGGCTGAACAGACGCCCGGCACCGGACGGTGCCCGCACCGTCCGGATGAAAATCAATATAAACAATCGGGTAGGAGGTCACCCATTAGTTGAGTGACCGACCTCCCACACCACCGTGCGTACCGTTCGGTACACGGCGGTTCAATCAACAACGCAAGGACTCGTACTTGTCGAGGATATCAAAGTATCCCGCCAGTGCGAGTCTTTTGTCCGTTATAGTTTGTTGCAGGATTCCACTCCTTGCAACCGCCCAATAACCTTTCCTGGTGTTGCCGTTTCGGT
>JAFTCN010000031.1 GCA_017454675.1 Clostridia bacterium | reverse complement strand
TCTCGGGTATCTGCTTACCTTTGACAGGATCGTGGATACGTCTGAAAAGAGCGGACTTGTATTCAGACCGTTATCGCCTCGACTTGAAACCAAACTGTATCTCGTTTGGAAAAAGTTTCAGCCGCTCACCCCGATCGCCGAACGGTTTCTTGAAGAAATTAAAGGGTCGTTTGGCTGACAGCAATAAACCCGAGGCAATTAAACCTTTAAATTTTTTTACAAACAGAATCCTCCTTTGCGGCAGCGTTTACAGCAGAGGAGGATATTTGTAAAATATGCTGTTTTTTGTTCTGATCCTCAGAGAAAATATGCGCTCAGGGTGTCGATAACACATGATTTTTTGTGGTTGGGTCAAATCCGTTAGGGAATGGTGTTCATGCGCGTGGTGCTTTGTCAACGTATCCAAAACAACGAGCGCCGAGCCTGCCGTCATCACGATCAGCGCGATCACCGTAGTCGCCGCGATCTCAAAACAGCTTTTACTTTGTTCACCGAATACCTCCCCGCTCCGGGTCCTGCGCCGTACCGGCATACCGGGATCTGTCAGTCCGTCGCTGACGCCGTTATAATGACGAACCGCTCGAGCACACGGTCATAGACCGTAAGACACAGCGCGCCCCAACACTCGTGCCCCCCGTCGAAATAATCAGACCAGTCGGTCGTCCACCTGAAAGCCTCAAGACACCCGGCGCCGCCCGGAAACAAAACGGCGTTGACCCGATCAAAATCCCGGTCGGTGTATGAATTCCCGTTATGAGGACAAAGGAACGCCTTGCGGTAATTGAGCCGGTCATCCGAACCATCAGGCGCAAACAGCGCTGCGCTTTTGAGTTTTCGGCACCTTGCTTTTTTCGTGTCGCAGGACCGCTTTTTACCGTCGCGGGAGAGCTCGCGAAAGGCGAATTCAAGGGCAAGCCTGTGCGAATCGACACCGCGGTAAGGAAACACGTCCGATGCTTTCGCATTCTGATCATCGGGCCCCACAAGGAAGTAATCGCAGACAGTATCAGGAAACTCAGCAATAAGCCGGTAAAACTCACTGTCCGAACGGACGCTTCCCTTTTCCCGGTAATACTCAAGCGTTTGACGGACGATAGTCTCCGTCAGTTCTTTTCTGCCTCCGGATCCGGGCGGCGTCCCCGCCACCGTATACCACTGTCCCGGATAATCCCAGACCTTCTGAAAATACGCCTCAGGCGGATATTCGTCGACGACGTGACCGGCGTCAGGGTAAACAGCCCTGACTCTCGCCAGAGCGCACCCGTGGATCTCCTCCCGTAATTCCGTCGCGTGTTTCAGATCCTGTTCACTGTATTCAGGCATATTGTAATTCCTCCGCAGATCGCAAATTGACGGAACGCTGCTTTGCTTTTAAAGGCAGGAATTTGTCTTTCAGACGCAGATTAATTAACCGATACCCTTCTTTGGCACGCATAAATCGTTAATATATGCGCCTTCCATATCAAGAAGAGCCTTTTTCTTTTCAACACCGCCGGCGTACCCTGTAAGAATTCCGTTTTTCCCGACGACACGGTGGCACGGAATAATAAGAGAGATGGAATTATGCCCGACTGCTCCGCCGACTGCCCTTGCGGACGTTCGCCCGACGCCCCGGTCTTTGGCGAGCTTTTTTGCGATTTCGCCGTATGTCATCGTTTTCCCGTATGGGATCGTGAGCATGATCTCACAGACCGCCTTGCGAAACGCAGTAGTTTTTATTTGAACAGGAGGTATGAAACCGGGATCCTTTCCGCTGAAATAGATATCGAGCCACTTATCCGTCAGCTTGAAAACCGGAAGTTCTATTTCTTTATGATCGGACCCCAAAGTATCGGCAAAATACTTCTGTCCGTCAAACCAAAGCCCGATAAGATTTTCGCCGTCAGAAGCTTCCGTTATTCCTCCGAGCGGTGAAACATAATGATGCGTATATTGCATGATCAGTCTTTCTCCTGCTCCGCGAATCCATATTCGCAGGAATCGTTTCTATTATTAATCACCCAAGAAAACGCCTTTGCCGTGCGGACGTCAGCGTCTTTGAAGTGATTGCCTTCGTTCCATTCGAGGACGCATTTCACGCCGCGCTCCGAGAGCAGGGCGTATGCCTCGCGTATCCTGTCGCCGACCGTCGCCAGTACTGGGTTGCGCGACTTCTCCTC
This sequence comes from Clostridia bacterium, assembly GCA_017454675.1. Lineage (GTDB taxonomy): Bacteria > Bacillota > Clostridia > Oscillospirales > CAG-272 > CAG-390. Next base: position 56,570 of record JAFTCN010000031.1, on the reverse strand, counting down.
CCTGTCGCCGAGACTGAGATATACCGCGCCGGTCTTTATCTCATTCTCCTTCAAATAGTCCGCAAAGCCCGGGAACCACACAGACGGAGAGGCCGCAGCGACGCCCCTGAAAAGATCCGTCCGGCATGCCGCCCAGAGCGCAAAAAGCCCGGCGAGCGAATAACCGCCGATATAATACGTCTTAGTCCTGTCAGCGCAGAGTTTCAATATCTGCTTGAGCGTTTCCTCCGCGCCTTCGCCGAAATTCTCTTTGCCGAACACGGCGGGCGCTTTCCAGGGAGAGAGATCGGCATTCCAGTCACCGACCTTTACGGCAATCAGGTGAAAGTATTTTCCGCAGTTTGCGGCGATGAGCGAGACCTCGTTTTCGATCCCCTCAAGGTCGTGACCGTCAACCGGCTGGATAAGAACGGTACCGGCCTCCGGATCGCCGAACATATACTTTTCAAGCATGGATATCGAATTTCAGATACTGATAAAGTTTTTAACAAACAGTCTGTCTTCGCCGTCAATGAACGCGGCACGCGATCCTCTTGACGTATACGTACAAGGTACTATCTCTCTGCCTTCATAGTCGAGCGGCATATCCTCGGGCGCTGAAAGACTGTCGCCGGCAAACCGCTCCGCGACGAACGAGCCGTGACCGTCATAGCCTTTGTCGAAGATAACGCTCTTCCCGTCGGCAGTCAGAATGAACATATCTGCTCCGCTGATATCCGGCTGATACACCGTTTCGTTTTGAAGATCGGTGCAGACAAGCTCGAACTCGGTATAATAGTAATACCAGAGCCTTTCGCTGTCGTCGATATTCAGGGCATAGCAGTCGAGGATATCACTGTCAGCCTCCCAGAGGATCTTTCCGTCTTTATCCCATACGACGAGCCCGCTCGCCCCCAGCGGTTCGTCCTCCCAGCCGTAGTTGCCGAGGACTCCTTCGTCAAAATAACTTGTGACGATCCTGCCGTCCGAAAGAACGGCGACATCCGCTATACCGTCGCCTAGACAGAACTGCCTTAAGATGCTTCCGTGTCTGTCGATCAATGCCGCATTGTTCTCACCCGTGCCGTTTATGCGGCAGCACCTTGAAGCCACAAGCAGAAATCCGCCGTCCAGAGGCTGCACAAAGTGATAATTCACTTCCTGCGTACCGAGATCATAGAACCGTTCATTCGTGACGGTCTCATTATCCCAGTCGATATCCAGTACAGTGACAAGATACCTGCTGTGCGATTTTGTCGGTACGAACATGCCGTCGATCCGTTCGGGTATATTTTCATTAAACAGGAAATACAGCTTCCCGTCGGATCCGATCTGCATATTTACGAATCCTTCACGTCCGCAGTTATACTTTTTAAATATCTCCCGAAGGTCTGTAAAACCGGAAAACGAACTCATGTCATCGGTCCTTTCATAAATGATAGGGATTTCCCTTCACATCATATTATAACAGATAAAAACAAAAAAGTCAATCGGCGTACCGGCGCCATGCAGGCGTCGGGTCGTCGCCCGATTGCTTCTATGCCGGAGAATATGAGAAGCGTTCTGCTTTGATCGGAAAATACGTCTATTTCAAAAAGATATTGACACCGTGTCAGCAACGTGGTATAATATACACGCTGACACGGTGTCAGAATAATACCGGGAAGGTGATATTATGGTAAAGAAAACGGCGGAGCAGGTCGCGTCGCGCCGAGAGGAGATCGTGAACTCCTGCGAAAAACTATATCAGACAATGAGCTTTAAGGAGATCACGCTGAAAGAGATAGGAGAGGAAGTCCCCTTCTCGCGACCAACTATATACAACTATTTTCAAACAAAAGAGGAGATCTTCCTTGCGCTGTTCGAAAGGGAATACGACCGGTGGAACGGGGCGCTCACATCAATACTTGACGGTAACGACAGTCTCGGCAAAGAAGAGCTCGCGGAAAAGATCGCCCGCTCGCTTTCCGAACGCGTACAGCTTCTGAAACTGCTCTCGATGAACAACTACGATATGGAGGCGAACAGCAGGACCGGGCTTTTGACAGATTTCAAAAAAGCCTACGGACGCTCCATGGAGCTTTTTTGCATGATCCTCACGAAATTCTTTCCCGGAAAGAGCGATGAGGAAATCCGGAATATCATCTATATCTTCTTCCCTTTCATGTTCGGCATCTATCCGTACGCCGAAGTCACAGAGAAGCAGCGCGAGGCGATGCGCGAGGCTGGCGTCGGTTTCGTTTACCGGTCTGTTTACGAGATCACTTTTAACTGTCTTATAAAACTGCTTTGATATCAGGAATAAAAAGGGGATGAAATAATGCGGTACACAAAGCTCGGCTGCACAGACCTTACCGTTTCGCGCGTCTGTATGGGATGTATGGGCTTCGGCGACGCGTCGCGGGGTCAGCACACCTGGACGCTCGACGAGGAGCACAGCCGTGAGATCATAAAGCGCGGACTTGAACTCGGCGTGAATTTCTACGATACTGCCATCGCATACCAGAGCGGCACCAGCGAGCAGTATGTCGGCCGCGCCCTTCGCGACTTTGCAAGGCGCGACGAGGTCGTGGTGGCGACAAAATTCCTTCCGCGCACGCCTGACGAGATCGAACGCGGGATATCCGGACAGAAGCATATCGAGAATATGATAAACGCAAGTCTGAAAAACCTCGGAATGGATCACGTCGACCTGTATATATATCATATGTGGGACTGGAACACGCCGGTATACGATATCCTCGAAGGACTGAACAACGCCGTCAAAGCCGGGAAAACAAGATATATCGGTATCTCCAACTGCTTCGCCTGGCAGATCGCCAAAGCAAACGCCCTGGCGGAAAAAGAGGGCTTCGCCAGATTCGTATCGGTACAGGGCCATTACAACCTCATCTTCCGCGAGGAAGAGCGCGAGATGATTCCCTACTGCCGTGAAGAAAATATAGCGTTAACGCCTTACAGCGCGCTGGCAAGCGGCAGGCTGTCCCGTCTGCCCGGTGAAAACGGCACCAAACGCGCGGCGGAAGACTCCTATGCGAGATTCAAATACGACGCGACGGCAAAGCAGGACAACGCGATCATCTCGCGCGTGGCGGAGCTTGCAGAAAAGCGCGGAGTTACGATGACCGAGATATCGCTTGCGTGGCTCATGACAAAAGTGACCTCTCCCGTCGTCGGTGCGACAAAGCTGAGCCACATCGAGGGAGCCTGCCGGGCTGTTGACTTGCGGCTTACTGATATGGAGACCGCATATCTCGAGGAGCCCTACCTTCCGCACCCACTCGCCGGAGTGATGGCGCAGAACAAACCGGCAGACGCAAACGGAAAACATGTCTGGTCGACTGGCGACCAGAAGATATCGGAGGAAGAGTGACTAATGAAAGAAAAAATAGTGCAGACGACCGGAAGAGCTCAGCTCGGGGATTTTGCGCCCGGATTCGCGCATCTGAACGACGATGTTCTGTTCGGCGAGGTGTGGAACGATGATGCGATCGACGTAAAGACAAAATGCATCGTCACCGTGGTGTCGCTGATGGCATCGGGCATCACCGATTCCTCTCTTGCCTACCACCTGCAGAACGCGAAAGCGCACGGAGTGACAAAGGAAGAGATCGCCGCGATCGTCACCCACTCGACGATGTACGTCGGATGGCCGAAGGGCTGGGCTGTCTTCCGTCTTGCAAAAGAGGTGTGGGCAGACAATGCGCCGGCGGCGACCGGGAAGGAACGTTATCAGCAGTCGATCTTTTTCCCCGTCGGCGAGCCTAACCCTTACGGGAAGTTCTTTACGGGGCAGAGTTATCTGGCGCCAATATCGGCAGGACAGCTCCCGATATTCAACGTGACGTTCGAGCCCGGCTGCCGCAACAACTGGCATATCCACCGCGCAAAAAGCGGCGGCGGTCAGATGCTGATCTGCGTAGGAGGCAGAGGATATTATCAGGAATGGGGCAAAGAGGCCACCGAACTGACGCCCGGGACGGTGATCGACATACCGGCAAACGTCAGACACTGGCACGGCGCGGCGCCTGACGAATGGTTCTCACACCTTGCGATAGAGATTCCGGGCGAGGACACAGGCACCGAATGGTGCGAGGCGGTGTCAGACGATGAATACGGCAAACTGAAATAATAGAGGAACAACAGAATGAAAAAGACAGTAATAATGACCATCGCCGCCCTTATTCTGACCGGACTTACGGCTTGCGGCGGGGGCGCCCCCTCAAATACGGCGCAGTCCGGCCGTGACGCATCCGCGCCCGAAAGCACAGCGGCTAAGACCGCAGACATCCCGACAGAATCCGCCGGTGGCGCGGCGGAATCTTCGAACGTCCCCGGAAGCCTATCCCCGGATACCGACGGATCGCAGGATACCGGGCGGGAGCATAAAAAAGTACTGGTCGTCGTCTTCTCGGCGACCGGCACCACAAAAGGCGTGGCCGAAAAGATCGCGGAGATCGAGGGGGCCGACCTTTACGAGATAAAGGCCGCGAAGGAGTACACTGCTGCCGACCTCAACTGGAACGACAGAAACAGCCGCTCCACGAAGGAACAGAACGACAGCTCCGCCCGCCCGGAGATCGGAAGCGACAGGATATCGCTCGAAGGGTACGAAAAGATCTATATCGGATATCCCATCTGGTGGGGTGAGGAGCCGCGCATCATGGACACCTTCGCCGAAAGCTACAACTTTGACGGGATCACGATGGTCCCCTTCTGCACCTCTTCCAGCAGCGGCATCGGCAGAAGCGGCAAAAACCTTGCGGACAACGCAAAAAGCGGAAGGTGGCTAGACGGAAAACGCTTTTCTGGCGGAGTTTCTGAATCCGAGCTTCGCAATTGGATCGACAGCCTGAAATAAGACGAACGGAGGACGGTACAATGCAGCGAAGCAACGGCCGCGACGTTTTATCAAAAAATGTGGACAATATCGCGCTCTTGTGATATACTTTCTATGCTGCTCCATGCGTTTATCGGTCAGCCTGTGTCACAGAGAGCGGCGAATTCCCATCAGGTGAAGATCCGGCAGCGGAAGATCCTGCGGCAGCCGGCCGACAGATCAATTCTGTACTTTAAGGAGCGGAATCAAAAATAAAATAGGTAATCACTTCTGTAATTTAAGGAGCGGAATCAAAAATGAAGAAGGTAATCACTTTCGGCGAAATAATGATGCGGCTGAGTCCGGAAGGTTATTTCAGGTTCGTCCAGGCGGACAGATTCGTTTCCACATACTCCGGAGCTGAAGCAAACGTCGCAGTGTCGCTTGCCAACTACGGTGTGCCCGCGGCGTTCGTTACAAAACTGCCCGAACACGAGATAGGTCAGTGCGCGGTAAACAGTTTGAGGAGATTCGGCGTCGATACGTCATGTATAGTGCGCGGCGGCAGCAGGGTTGGCATATACTTTTGTGAAAAAGGAGCGAGCCAGCGTCCGAGCAAAGTCATCTACGACAGGTCGGGAAGCAGCATAGCGGAAGCGGTGCCTTCCGATTTTGACTGGGCCGGCATCTTGGACGGAGCGTCGTGGTTCCACTTTACGGGTATCACGCCGGCGCTTTCCGACAGTACGGCAAAGATAACTCTGGAAGCGGTAAAAGAAGCGAAAAAGAGAAACATCACCGTTTCCTGCGACCTCAATTACCGCAAAAAACTCTGGACCCGGGAAAAAGCCGGCAGTGTAATGGCTGAGATCTGCAGGTACGCGGACTACTGCATCGCCAACGAAGAGGACGCGAAGGACGTGTTCGGGATTGAAGCGGACGGTAGCGATATAACGGCCGGCAGGATCGACCGCGAAGGCTATGTCTCTGTCGCGAAAAAGCTCACCGGCATGTTCGGATTCAAGGGTGTGGCGATAACGCTGAGGGAGAGCATATCGGCAAACGACAACAACTGGTCGGGGATGTTTTACACCGGCGGAAAAGCCTGCTTCTCAAAGAAGTATGCGATTCACATAGTGGACAGAGTAGGCGGCGGCGACAGCTTCGGCGCGGGGCTCATATATTCGCTTATCAACGGATACGGACCGGAAGACGCGATAGAGTTCGCGGTCGCGGCGAGCTGTCTGAAGCACAGCGTCGAAGGTGATTTCAATATGGTCAGCGTTGACGAGGTAAAAAAGCTCGCGGGCGGCGACGCCTCCGGCAGAGTTCAAAGGTGACTGCAGCCATATATCTGACAGGCTCCGCGCTGTGCGCGGAGCCTGTCAGATAATGTAAGGAGATACCGTGCCAGCTCCCGGATATTACCGGTCAGCCCTCCTTATGCCCCTTTCCTTTCGCGCCTCCGCAGCCGAGCCGGAGCAGCAGAGCGATGCCCCAGGTGACGAGCAGCACGAGCAGCAGCACGAACGGCACCGTACCCGCTCCTCCGATCGAGAAATGATACCAGTCGGACCGGATCCCGCTCGGGTCGATGCCGAAGGCGACCATGCATCCGATATAGTATACGGCGTACATAAACAGCGGTATCAGCGCAAGAAAGGTCTCGCGGAATCTGATCTTACGCTCCCGCCTCGTGAAGCAGAAAGAGCATGCGGCAAGGACCGGAACGACGAAATGAAAAATACCGTTCGGCCCTGAAAACATCGGCACAAAGCCGAAGATGAAGACAAGGAAGGTTATCACGACAACGAAAGTCAGCGACACCGACACCGCCGCGGCGTAGTATACGGTCTCGAACCACACGGGAGGCGACGTCCGCTTTTTTCTTATCACGGACAATTCAAAGAAGACGTCTGCAAGCGCGGCAAATCCGGCAAAAAGGTTCGAATCGACGGTGAAATACTTGAAGCCGGCTATTCCGCGCGATGACAGCGCGCCCTCCCCGGCAAAGACGAACATGTCGAGCCAGGCGTATGCGACGAGAATGAAGATCGCGGCCGAGACCGCGAGCCTTGCCGCAGGAAGATGATTTTTCATGACCGTTCCGCCCCCGCTTTTTCGATCCTGATCCGCAGCGTATCTCCGCGCATCTCGTAAACACGGTATCTGCCGTTCCGGTTGCAGTAATATGTATAGGCGGGAGAGAGTTCCCCGTCGAAGGAGTATTCGCATACCGAGCCTTCGAATTCGGTCCTGACATATCCGTCTCCGGCGGTGACCGCGGCGTACGATCTGCCGTCGAACTCGAACACGGGGATCATGAGCGAGACCCTGCCCGACCGGGATGCCGCTCTCATGAGGAGACCGTCCGCGCCGATGCCGTATTCCTCGGATACCGACGCTCCGCCGGGCACTGACCGCTCAAAGCGCAGCGTTATTATCCTCCCTTCATCCGTAACTTCCTTCGATATCAGCCGCATGGGACAGGCGGCCGCGGGCTTTCCGTCGAGGGCCGGACATATCGCCATCGGTCCCGGGTTCGGAAGGTCGGTCCGGTACCGGGGATCTGAGGGAAAGGGCACCGACAGACAGACGAACGGCGTACAGCCCGACTTCTGGAGCCTGCCGAGACCCGTGGCGTCGTAGTGCGGGTCGGCATCGGTATCGAACTCGGCGAAATACCCGCCGCAGTTGACGGCAGCCTTGTGGAAACGGGGTCCGGTCACGACGGCAAATCCCCCGTCTGTCGCGTAAGCCGGCAGCGGATCTGCGCCGGCGTTGGCGTGAGAATAGGCGAGATATGCGTTCGACGCCGCCGTGATCATGTACTTGTCGAAATACGCGTATTTTTCGCAGCCGATGCCGCTCTGCCGCGGATAGCGGTTCTTGACATGCGTCAGTTCCGACGGCTCCGCGGCTGACATTCTCCTCAGAGTATACTCCGACGCCAGTTCCGCGGCTCCCTTCAAGCGTCCGGCTTCATCTTTCCTTCCGTCCGCGCAAAGGAGCGACGCCGCGGCCTCGAAATAGGCGCACGACACAGGTTCGTTGAGATACATCTGGTTGCTCCTGCCGCCGAAGGGCATCTCGCCGGTCACCGACTGGAGCTTCGCCGTCAGCTCGGACGCCTCCAGCACCTTTTCCCGGAGCTCGGATGCAAATCTGCCGTCGTAGCCGTCGAGCAGCATGCAGGCAAGCAGCGCCCGCGTCATCAGGTCGTACTGCATGGGCTCGTGAGGGTCGCGGTACATGCCTGCCTCGTCGAACCTGCGGAGCTGGGATGCGATCTGGCGGTCGATGAAAGCGTCGTCGCGCACTCCGCAGCACTTTCCGCGCCACAGTTCGCTCAGCGCCCCGAAGACGGCCCAGTTGTTCGGGCAGTCCTCCGGAGTCCGCACTACGACATCGTAGCGGGCCAGAGGGTCGAAATCGCGAAGTCTTTCCTTCCAGGTGCCGATGACAGAGCGGCTCACCGTCCCCGCCGCCTCGCAGGCGAGTATGCACGCGCAAATCTCCCTCACCGAGAAATCGTTCGCTGCCGACACGCGGGGCATCGACAGTGTGCATATATCCATTATGCGCAGAAAACGGTCACGGAGGTCGGTCCGGATACCCGCCGAGTTCAGTATGCCGATGTTCGCCCCGAGGCGCGGGAAACCGTGCTCGGAAAGCCCCTCCGATTCGACCCGGGCGATATACGCGTCGATGTCGCGCTCTCCGTATGCCGAGAGAGAGAGCTCCATGATCTTTATGTATCTGTCTTTTCCGGCACTGATGCCGGTCCGTATGTTAAGGTCCAAGAAACGATCCTTTCTCCCGCCTGCGTGCACGCGATGTGATGCCGGAGGGGAGGTCCGCGCCGCGTGATGCGGCGCACGCGGCACTCTTACGGAAACATCGGCCCGGCAGGTGTTTGTCGGGTCTGATATACGAATTGTATTTACTTTCCGGTCTGGTTATGCTATAATTAATTATACCGAAATACGTCAGTGCCGCGCACGCGCGGCCGCGGGGCATTTCGGATCAGACAGCAAAATATCAATATCCAAAGGAGAAAAAAATATGGAAATGAAATTCTACCGGTGCTCGCACTGCGGCCAGATCATCGCGATCGTCAAGAAGACCGGAGTGCCGGTCATCTGCTGCGGAGAGCCCATGAAGGAGATCGTCCCCGGGACCGTCGATGCCTCTCTCGAGAAGCACGTTCCGGTATTTGAGGTTAAGGGCGGCAAGGTGTTCGTCACAGTCGGCGCCGTTCCGCATCCGATGCTCCCCGAGCATTATATCGAATGGGTGTCGATCCAGACGAAATACGGCAACCAGCGCAAGGAGCTGAAACCCGGCGACGAGCCGAAAGTGTGCTTTTCCATCTGCGAGGACGACGAGGTCCTGGCGGTATACGCGTACTGCAACCTCCACTCTCTCTGGAAGGCCTGATCCGGATTATTTAAACGGCTGCGAAAAAGCTGTGTTTTTCGCAGCCGTTTTTTTGATGCCGTCCCAGAGCCCCGTAAACAGGGCTCAGAGGCGACTCAGCCGTCGGTGCCTGCGACGTTCACGTTCTTCACGAGAAGCGCGTAGGGGCCCTCATATTCGGCCGTGCGGTATCTGTCGGTCGAGAACACGAGGCAGTTCTGCGCGTCACCGAGCTTTCCGTTGACCGAACCGCCGGTCACGGGGACCGCCTTCTTCCCGTCGCAGAGATACGCGAGCCTGATCTCGCCGCCGAAGTTGCCGGTGAAATCGTCGGTCTGGAAATCAGAGAACGCGACGGTCACGAGGCACGGACGCTTTTTCATATCGTCGAAGGACATGCTGCCGGCGCTCACGCACTCGAGTTTTGAGAAGTTGCCGGTCGGCCGCACGCCTATATATCGGCAGAACCTGCACTGACCGGTGACGTTCTTCAGTCTGCCGTCCTTAAGCATCAGCGTGTCCTTCATGGGGATGCCTTCCGCGTCGAAAGGCTCGGAAGCCAGCAGCTTCACGGTGAGGTTCTCTCCGCGGAGCCCGCCCTCTTTCACCTTTGCCGCCTTCTGTACACGCTCTCCCGGCTTCCAGGTCGAATACCCCGGATATATCATCGCGGCGTTCGACCTCGAGGCGTAGTAAGAGAGCACCTCGGGGATCTGGTTCCCGCACAGCACGACGTCGTATTCTCCGCTTTTCAGGATCTTACGGGCCTTTGCCCTGTCCTTGACGAACTCAAGGGCCTCTCTGACTCTTTCCGTCAGCGATTCGGGATCGATCCCGTCGTAACCGAACCTGAAATGCATCTCGACGTCCTCGGGCTGCTTGCACTGCACGACGAACTCGCCTTTGACGGTCCCGGTCGTCCAGCGTACGTCGGTGCCCCATGAGGTGACGACGCGCTTCGATGACTCCTCAAAGAACATCTCGGCCGAATTCAGCCTGGCGGTGCGGAGCCTGTCGGCTGCGAAGAGCGCCTTTATCATGATGCTCTCGCCTTCTCCGATGACTCGGCTGCCGGTATCACGTCTGCCGCGCTTCGGATCGGGCTGAGCGTAGTCCGGGTTCATCGCTGCCTCCGCGGCAGTCTTCGCGTCGGATATGAGACTGTCGATCGCTGACGGCTTCATTCCCGGAGTGACGGTGACCGATGAGGCTCCCTTTTTGCCTTCCCGGCTGACGTATACCGTCACTTCGCATTTTTCGGTGTCTTTCGATCTTCTCGTATCGAGCTGCTTCTTCACGAAGAAGTACTCGGAGCTCCTTGTCACAACGTCTACCGCACGCCACTCGCCGATCCCGAGGCGCGAGAGCGAAGTCTTTATCCTGTAAATCATACGGCTCATTTTTATCTCTCCTGCTGTAATCCTGTTTTATTCGCACCCGCCGGTATCAGCCGAGCCTGATGCGTGCCTTCATGCAGGGCCCGCCGTCCGAGACCTTGACCCATTCCTTGTATCCCTTGCCGCAGTATCCGCCGCCGCCGAGCCTTACGTCTCTGCCCATCGCGGAGACCGAACGGAGCAGATCCGGGACGTAGCCGGTGAGCACTATCGGCGAGAAGATCCTTCCGGTGAGCTTCCCGTCCTTTATCTCCCTTGCGATGTTGACCATGCACTGGATGCCCCAGTTCTTCGGGTCCTCCATCCCGCTCGTGGGGTTTTCGAGCAGGAAGCCGTATTTGACCGACTTTATCATGCCGGCCAGCGTGGATCTTCCCTTCTCGAAATAGGTGTTCGTCATGCGTGTGTATGCCTTGCGCTCATAACTCTCGCGCCGGCCGTTCCCGGTGGGTGAGGTGCCGAGCCTCGCGGCGCTGAGCGAATCGCACATGCCGCTCTTGAGTATCCCTTTGTCGATGATGAGGGTGTCCGACGTGAGAGATCCCTCGTCGTCGAAATAGGCTGTCGCCACCTCGTCCACCGCGGAGCCGTCGTGCATCGACACGAGGTCGGACGCTACTCTGTCGCCGACGCAGTAGGCAGCCAGCGCCCTGTCCTTGACGAACATGTCCATCTCGACGCCGTGTCCGAACGCCTCGTGGACGATCATGCCGGTGACATCGGGGTCGCATATGCAGTCGTACTCTCCCGGCACCATGGGCCGGCTGTCGAGCAGCTCGAGGGCGACCGACGCCATATCTCCGACGGCGGCTTCTGCCCTGTCGAGAACCTCGATCCCGCCGAGACCGGAGAACGAACGGTAGTAGTCCTTGATCTCGCCGTCGCGCGACGCCATGGCGACCATCGAGGCAACCGTCCACATCACCGTCTGGTCAAGGTCGCGGTTCTCTGAGATGAATATCTTTCTGTAGGCGCGGTAGGAGACCCTGCACATGAAGTCGAGCAGCCCCTCTGTCTTGAGCCCCTTCTCTCTTATGGCGGTGATCCGGTCAAGGATCTCTCTGTCCGAAAGACTGCGGGGGTCCGTCCTGAAACGGGTCTTCCTGCGGAGCACCGCGGGCTCGTCGACCGGGACCGGGGTCGGAAGAGGAGATACGGTCCCCCCGCAGTTCTTCGCCTGTGCGGCGGCCGTCTCCTCGACCTTTCTTATGATCTCGGGAATCTTCTTCGCCGAGAACTCGTTGAACGAATACTCTGCGCATCCCGTGCCGTCGAACACTCTGACGACGTATCCGCATCCGCCCATGCTGGAGCCTGTGATGACAGATCTGCCGCTCTGCGAAACGCTCCAGCCGCGGTTGTCGTCGGCCACAGCGAGCACCGAGGCGTATGCGAATCTTTCGCGCAGACCCGCTACGAGTTTTTTCAGCGCGGGACGCTGCCTGGCAATCGATGAAAACATTTCTTCCATATTCCTTTCCGATAACTGTTTTCGGGCTTGGTGTTTAAAACTTGAGAATATTATACTATTTACTCCCTGATTTGTCAAGAAAACGCGGTGCGGAAAAAGAAAAGACGGCAGTCGGAACCGCCGTCTGTCATTGAGTTCATCCGGACTTCCGCAGATTCATCCGCGTACTTCGGTCTGCCGGTCGGCGTTTCTCACCGCTTCGGCGAAGTCCGTCATCTTGGCGGCGTCCTTGTATCCGCCGGTCTCGATGCCGGAGCTCACGTCGACACCGAACGGCCGGATCCGCTCTATCGCGATCCCGACGTTCTCGGGAGTGAGTCCTCCTGCGAGAATGAACTGCCTTCCGGGATCGGTCAGCATGCTCCAGTCGAGCTGCTTCCCGCTGTCGGCCCCGGTGTCAAGGAGGACATAATCGGCCGGACAGTTCTTTACTCTCTCGATATCATCAGCAGTCCTTATCCTGAACGATTTTATGACCGGCCTGTCGATCTTTGCCTTGAGTTTGGATATATAGTTCCTGTCCTCTCCGCCGTGGAGCTGTACCGCGTCGATGATCCCTGCCTTAACGAGTTCGACGATGAAAGAGGGTTCGTCGTTCATGAACACCCCTACGGCGCTGATGCCGGGGTCGAGCATCCTGCGGAAAACGTCGGCGAGATCAGGAGAAACGCAGCGCTTGCTGTTTGGGACGAATACGAACCCGATGAACTCGGGCATGAGCCGGTTGGCGGCCTCTATATCGCGGGCTCTGGTCAGTCCGCAGAATTTAATCTTTGTACTCAAAGCGGTCTATCCTCGCTTTCGTGATTCATTGACGGAACGGTACGAAAAACCTTTCGCTCCCGTTCGTATTATACTACCCTCATTTATATTTGTCAAGTCTTTTCGAACCGATATTTGCGCGGCGCGGGCGGCGTTTTACCGCGGCGCACAAAAACACGGCGCGGCGCGCGATAATGATTGATTTAATCTGACAAATATAGTATAATTTAAGCAAGAGAAAGGATCACGTTCCGCGGACGCGGACGGGCAGAGTGAATTATTATGATAATGACGGCGGAATTCACGACGGGCTCATACGACTGCGACTTCAACGGTCATATGTCTGTGAGTTCGGTCATGCGGTATCTTCAGGAAGCCGCGAACCTTGAGCACGAAAAATACGGCCCGACGGTCGGCGAGATCAGGCGCGGAGGACACGCGCTCATACTCACGCGCGCAGCGCTCGACGTTTATGTACCTCTCGAGGCTCCGCGCCGCCTGACCGTAAGGACCTGGCTCGCCTCCTCCGGCGGATTCGTATTCGACCGGAACACGGTGATGTACGAAAGCGGGAGGAAGGTCGCCGCCATGAAAACGGTCTGGGGCGTCATCGATACCGGCACCCGACGCCTCGCCAGAGTCGACGCGGTGCCGCTGGGATTCGGCACGGATGAGGAGGAGCTCGACCTGTCCGCCCCGCTGCGCGCAAGACCGGGGAAAGACGCCGTGTTCTCAGAGCTCGGGAAGCACACGGTAGTCTATTCCGACTGTGACGAGAACATGCACATGAACAACACCGTTTATCCCGCGATGTTCCTCGGATTCCTCGAACCGCGCGAGATGCTCGGTAAATACGTGTCTTCGATGACGATAAACTATCAGAACGAGGCGCCCGTCAGTTCCGAATTCACAGTTCTCTGTGCGGAGGAAGGCGGATCGCGCTGGTTCCGCAGCATAAGAGCGGACGGCTCCACAGGGACCGAGGCGCGTATGGTCTTCTCCGATCTTCCCGTCAAATAAAACAGGCGCACCGCCTTCCCGTACCGGCCCGCCGGCGCGCCGCATATCAGACCTGACAGATATCCCCGGGACGGAGACCGTCCCGGGGATATCTGTTACCGGATCCTGTCCGCAGATCGGACGGGACCGTTTTTTATGCGTCCTTTAAAGTCAGCGGCGTGCCTTCCAGGCGAAGCCCAGAACGGCAGCCACAACGACTATGCCTCCGAGCGTGACGGAAGCGCAGCCCTTCTCTTCCGTTTTACCGGTCGTCGGAGCGGCGGTGGTCACGGTGGGAGCGGCTGTGGTGCCGGCATCGGCGGTGGGAGCATCGGTCTCGGAAGCCTTGGTCGTAACGGGAGCCTTGGTCGTAACGGCCTTGGTGGTCGGCTCTTCCGTGGTGACCTCGGGATACACGTAGGAGGCAAGCTCGGCATCGGTCAGAGCGGCCTGTACGTAAGCACCGGCGAAGTTGAGTCTCGAGCTGTTGCCGGCATGGAGATCCTCGGCGCCGCTGTATTCAAGGTGCCAGTATTCGAAGGTGTGCTGGCCCTTCTTGAGATCCATGACTATGTTGTAGTAGTAGCAGAGCTGGAAGAACTTGGAGTTCACGCCGTTGGCGGTAGTGATCTCGGCGGCCTTCGCCTCTTCAATGGAATAGGTGTAGGAATAGTCTCTGAAAACGCCGAGCGTGTCGGAGATGTTAACCTGTACCTTCTCTCCGCCGTCAACCGAGATCGAGAATCCTCTGTCCTTGGCGTCGTTGCCGACTGCCTCTTCCTTGATCTGGGCGCAGCCGACCACTACGAATTCGTAGAGGCCGTCTTCCTTGATCTCGAAGTCATAAGTCATGGGGCCTGAGATATTGGACCAGATGCAGGGATACATGAAGAGAGCGCCTTCCTTGTCGGCGTCGATCCAGAAGTTCTGGTCGTTGTTGAAGTTCGTCCATCCGGTGTCACCGACAACGGTGATCTGGCGTGTGCCGGTTCCGGGAGCGGTCCAGTCGGCTGCCTTCGTATCGTTGGTGTAGTCGTTGGCATCCATGAAGATGGCGTCTGCTCTCACGATCGGGAGCTTGTTCTGATACATCTCGATGACGGTGGCTACCTTGACCTCGTCGGTGATGTCTCTGGCCTTCGCCGCGGATGTGGCGGATGCCGGCAGGCACATTGTGACGGCGAGTGCAAGGATAAGCACGGCTGTCATGATCTTTTTCATTTTGTTTCCTCCTATGGTGAATGATAAAAATAGTCTTGTTAGCGTTGTCCGCTCCTGTTCTCGATAATTATACACAACGGGAGCGCGGTTGTCAAGCGGATATTTGTCGAAACGGCGCCTGTTACGGGTAATAACTGCAATAAAATACTATTTTACAATTATTTTTCAATAATATGATCCCGCGGACCGGTGATCATCTGCCGAGGTTGTCGGTGATGCCGACGGTCCTGCTGGTATCGTAGCAGGAGAACACTTCCGCCACGTTCGACGGACGGCTCTTCGGAGTGAGCAGGCTAACAACCGGCACGATAACGAGACCGCCTACCATGGCGAAGACTCCGGAGTAGATCGAGTTGCGGAAGATGAACGAGATCAGAGGCACCGACGATACGTCGACGGCGCCGAGCGAGACGAGCAGCTGGAGGATCTCGAGTCCCGTGCCCCAGACGAACGAGGCGATGACAGCCGCCTTCGATGTCTTCCTCATATACAGTCCGTAGAGGAAAGGCGCGAGGAAAGAACCCGCGAGAGCGCCCCACGAGACGCCCATCATCTGAGCGATGAACACGTTTTTGCTCTTCGCCTGGAAGATGGCTATCAGCGCCGAGATGACTATGAAGACGAGTATGAAGGACCTCATGACGATCATCTTCTTTTTCTCCGACATGTCCTTTTTCGGGAAGAGCGGGTTTATGAAGTCGAGAGTGATCGTCGAGGCGCTCGTCAGCACCAGCGACGAGAGGGTGGACATCGATGCCGACAGCACCAGCACTATCACTATGCCTATGATCGCGGGCGAGAGGGTCGACAGCATATGGGGTATTATGGCGTCGAAGCCTTCCGCGGCGACGTCCACGTCATAAAGTCTTCCGAATCCGCCGAGGAAATAGCATCCGCCGGCCACGATCAATGCAAATACGGTCGAGATGACGGTTCCCTTCTTGATCGAGTCCTCGTTCTTTATCGCGTAGAACTTCCCCACCATCTGGGGCAGTCCCCAGGTCCCGAGCGAGGTAAGCAGCACGACGAACAGCAGGAAGACCGGGTCTTTTCCGAGGAACGACGCGTATTCCCATCCGCCGTTCTCACCCGTCGCGAGCTTCTCCATAGCCGCGCTCAGGCCTCCGTTCGCCTTTATCACCGCGATGATGACCGCGGCGATGCCGCCCAGCATTATCATGCCCTGAATGAAGTCGTTGAGAGCCGTCGCCATATACCCGCCTATCACGACATAAGTACCCGTGAGTACTGCCATGATGATGACGCACACCGAGTAGTCGATGCCGTTGTATGCCATCGAGAAGAGCCTCGAGAGACCGTTGTAGAGCGACGCGGTGTAAGGCACGAGAAAGATGAAGGTTATGACCGACGCCGCGACCTTGAGTCCGGGCGAGAGGAATCTCGAGCCGAAGAAGTCCGGCATCGTGCGGCTCGACAGATGCTGGGTCATGATCCTGGTGCGTCTGCCCAGTATCAGCCATGCCAGCAGCGAGCCGATGAACGCGTTGCCGAGACCGATCCATGTCGAGGCTATCCCGAAGTTCCAGCCGAACTGCCCGGCGTAGCCGACGAAGATTACGGCGGAGAAATACGAGGTGCCGAAGGCGAAGGCCGAGAGCCAGGGGCCCACCGACCTCGATCCGAGCACGAACCCGTTGACGTCCGAGGCGTGTTTTCTCGACCTTATACCGATAAGGGTCATACCCGCGAAGAACACGACGATGAGAGCCGTGGTGATGATCATTGTTGGATTCATGATGTATACTTCCTGTCTTGCGCGCGGCTTCCGCCCGGCGCGCGGATTTTATGATAGTCAGGACCTGTGTGAAAAATCGGGGTATTTATGATAGTTCGTATTTGAAGGAGATGCAGGCAAGGACGAAGGGCGCAGCGCTCTCGGTCCGGAGTATCCGTTTTCCGAGCGAGACGGCAGTGAGACCCCGCTCCGCGGCATAGCCGGCCTCGGAGAGCGAAAAACCTCCCTCGGGACCGATGATGAACGAGAGAGAAGCCGGCGGGCTGCCGGGGAGGGCGCGGCCTATCGGCGTGTCAGTCTCGCCCTCGTAGCAGAAGAGCGATATTTCCGATTTCGCGGCGGAATCTGCCGCCTCGCGAAAGCCCGCGGGCTTCTCTCCCCCTCCGCAGAACGACACGGCGGGAACGATCCCGCGTCCGCTCTGGCCCGCGGCCTCGGCCGCGATCCTGCGGTAGCGTTCGAGTTTCCCGGAGTTCAGAGCATCGGCGCGCAGTATCGACCGCTCTCCTTCGAAGAGAACGATCTCCGATGCCCCGCACTCCACGGATTTGCGGACAGCGGTATCTAGGCGGTCTCCCTTGACGAGCGCCTGATACACAGTGACTGCGACCGGCATCTCGCTGACGCTGCGCCGCCTCTCAGTCACGCGAAGCAGCACCTTCCCTTCGGAGAACGAATCGATGACGCATACGATATCGCTGCCGCTGCCGTCGCAGACGGTGAGACCGTCGCCGACCGCCATCCGCAGCGAGCGGGAGACGTGATACGCGTCGCCGCCGGAAAGAGCGATGAAGTCGCCCCGGCAGTCTGACGGAGGCAGAAAGAACCTCGGCATGAGAGTCTGTCAGACGAAGAACTCGTCGATGGCGTGTCCGTCGGCCCAGGGCATCCCGACGCCCAGTACCCTGGCGTATGTCGGGGCTTCGTCGACGGTAGGCCTGCGCTCGAGCACGACGCCCGGCTTTATGTCGGGACCGTATCCGATAAATACCGGCTGAGGGCCCTTGTCGGGATAGTACCCGTGCGTCGCTCTGCCGAAGCGGTAGTCGGAAAGATCGAGCGGCCGCACGATCGGTCTGGTCCAGCCCTCGGCGAACGACGAGTACCCGTCGGTCTCGAGGACGAAGGAGAACCTGCCGGCGAGATGCTCGAGCTTTTCCGCCTCCTCGGCGGTGTAGACCTCGCTTATGCCGTAGATGCCCTCGTCGCGCATATGCTTCAGCACTTCGTAAGTCCTGTCGTAGACCTCCCAATCAGACGGGTCCTTGAGTATGATCTGCGCCGACATGCCGGCCGACAGGCAGTACGCTTTCCAGTCGGTGAGAGTACCGTCGGGACCAACGTCGATGAGCCCGTTGTCGGCGAGGATAACGTTCGGCTTTACCGACCTCACGATCTCGAGCTGGCCGTGGTCGGAGGTGAGGAAGAAATCGGTGTCCTCGAAGACTCCGGCCTCCTTCGCGGCATCCATGAGATCGAAGAGCCAGCGCTCGGCGTCGTCGCAGCCGCGTCTGATCAGATCGTTGAATAGTCCGCTGCGGTGTCTGAACGAATCGAGGTCACCGGTGTGGAGCATCAGAAGATGCGGCCTGTACCGCTTTATCATGTCGCATGCCACTTCGACGAGGAAGTCGTCGGTTCCGGGATGGCTGCGGATCTTCACGTCCCCGAGGTGGGGCTCGATGCACTCGTCCCAGAGCTTTTCCGTGGTCCCCGCCCTGAGGAAGGCCTCTTTGTTCGTCTCCTCGGGCGTCTGCGGCCAGTATTCGGGGAAGTTGTAGTCGATGTATTCGTGTCCGGCGGTCACCGGCCAGAAGACGCATGCGGTGGTAAGTCCGGCCTTTTTGGCGGCCGTAAAGATGTCGGGGCACTTTATGGCCTTTGCGAACCAGTTCCAGGGGACGTTCTTCAGCATGCCCGGGTGGAACTCTGAATTGTTGTACACCCCGTTCTTGTCGGGATAGCAGCCGGTCGACATCGCCGTGTGTGCGGGGTATGTGACCGTAGGGTAGATCGTGCGGGTGCGCTTGACCATCGCGCCGCCGGATACGAGATCGGCGAACCTCTTCGATTTTCCGAGAAGATATTCGATATCCTCGTATACCATCGCGTCGCATGAAAAAACTACGGCTCTTCTCTGTGTCATCCTTGTTTTCCTCTTTCAGTTGAAGTTGTATATCTTTACCGGCGTCCTGCGCGTGCGGCGGGACTCCGCTCCCGTCAGAACAGTCCGCTGATCGTCCCGTCGGGCGAGACGTCTATCTTTTCGGCGGAAGGGACTTTCGGCAGTCCGGGCATCGTCATGATGTCGCCGGTCAGCGCGACGGTAAATCCCGCGCCGGCTGAGACCTTGACATTGCGCACCGTGACTTTGAAGCCCTCGGGAGCGCCGAGCTTCGCCGGATCGTCAGAGAAGGAATACTGGGTCTTAGCGATGCAGACGGGCAGTCTGCCGAATCCTAGAGACTCAAGCTCCGCGATCTGCTTTTCGGCCTGCGGGGTGAAGATGACGCCGTCGCCGCCGTAGACGCGGGTCACGACCGCCTCTATCTTCTGCGCTATGCCCGCCTCGTCGGGATACGAATACCCGAACGTCTTCCTGCTGTCGCCAAGATCGCACAGCCGCACCACCTCGCGGGCCAGTTCGACGCCGCCGGCGCCGCCGTCCGCCCATACGGTCGAGAGCACGGCGTTCACGCCGAGTTCGGCGCAGCTCTCGCGCACCGCGTCGATCTCCCTGTCGGTGTCGGTCGGGAATCTGTTCACCGCCACGACGCAGGGCAGCCCGTAGACTTCGCTTATGTTCCTCACGTGACGCAGGAGGTTCGGCAGTCCGCGTTTCAGCGCCCCGATGTCCTCTTTCGCGAGCTCCGTCTTCGGCACTCCGCCGTGGAGCTTGAGCGCGCGCACCGTGGCGACGATGACCACGGCGTCGGGGACGAGCCCCGCGGCGCGGCATTTTATATCAAGGAACTTCTCGGCTCCGAGATCGGCGCCGAAGCCCGCCTCTGTGACCGCGTAGTCGGCGACGTTCATCGCCATCCTCGTCGCGATGACGGAGTTGCAGCCGTGCGCGATGTTGGCGAACGGACCGCCGTGCACGAATGCGGGGGTCCCCTCGAGCGTCTGTACGAGGTTAGGCTTCAGGGCGTCCTTGAGCAGGGCAGTCATGGCTCCGACGGCCTTGAGGTCGGAGGCGGTGACCGGCTTTCCGCCGTACGTATAGGCTACGATGATCCGCCCGAGTCTCTCCTTGAGGTCGGCGAGCGACGAAGAAAGGCAGAAGACCGCCATTATCTCGGACGCGACGGTGATGTCGAAGCCGTCCTCGCGCGGCGTTCCGTTGACCTTTCCGCCGAGGCCGTCGACGATGAACCGCAGCTGCCTGTCGTTCATGTCGACACAGCGCTTCCATGTGATCCTGCGAGGGTCGATGCCGAGCGCGTTCCCCTGCTGGATGTGGTTGTCGAGCATCGCGGCGAGCAGATTGTTCGCGGCGCCTATCGCGTGGAAGTCGCCGGTGAAATGGAGATTGATGTCCTCCATCGGGACGACCTGCGCGTATCCGCCGCCAGCGGCTCCTCCCTTGATCCCGAACACGGGGCCGAGCGAGGGTTCCCTCAGCGCGACGCAGACCTTCTTCCCTATCCTCGAGAGGCCGTCGGAAAGGCCGACGGTGGTCGTCGTCTTGCCTTCGCCCGCGGGGGTGGGGGTCATCGCCGTGACGAGCACCAGGTGTCCCGGCTTCTTTCCGGCGCTTTCAGCGGCTCCCGGGAGTATCTTGGCCTTGTATTTTCCGTAAGGCTCGACGAACTCCTCCGGGATGCCGATGTGCTCGGCGATCTCGTATATCGGCCTCATTCTGCAGGCCTGGGCTATTTCGATGTCAGTCAGATGTGCCATTCCGTTTCCGTCCTTCTATGCTTTTTAAAAATATCTTGATGATCAGCTCCGGAAATAATCCGCGGCCGATTCGAACATGCCGATGTCGTATCTGCCCGGCACGTTGAGGTAGAGGCCCGCCCCGGTCCGTTCGCTGTGGCCCATCTTTCCGAACACCCTGCCGTCGGGGGATGTGATGCCCTCCACCGAAAAGGCGGAGCCGTTGGGGTTCACCTCGATGTCGTCTGAGACGTTTCCGGAGAGGTCGCAGTACTGCGTTGCGATCTGGCCTCTGCGTGCGAGTTCGGCGATGCATTCGCCGGACGCGAGGAACCTGCCCTCTCCGTGGGAGATCGGGACGCTTATCACGTCGCCAGGAACGACCTTCGAGAGCCAGGGGGACATATTCGATGCGATCCTTGTGCGAACGATCTTCGACTGGTGCCGGCCGATCGTGTTGAAGGTGAGAGTGGGGCTGTCGGGGCCGGTGTCAGTGATCCTGCCGTAAGGCAGGAGACCGAGCTTGATGAGCGCCTGGAAGCCGTTGCAGATGCCGCAGACAAGGCCGTCGCGCCGGTCGAGCAGGTCTTCGACCGCCGAGGCGATATCGGGGTTGCGGAAGAAAGCGGTTATGAACTTGCCGCTGCCGTCGGGCTCGTCGCCGCCGGAGAATCCGCCGGGGACGAATATCGCCTGCGCGTTCTTCACCGCTCCTGCGAACCCCTTCGCGGACTCGGATATCGCAGCCGGCGTCAGGTTGCGTATGATGAACACTTCCGCGTCCATCCCGGCGCGCCTCACGGCTGCCGCGCTGTCGTATTCACAGTTGGTACCGGGGAATACGGGGATAAGGACGCGCGGACGGGCCGTCTTCACGGCCGGCGCCGGGCGTTTACCCGAATAATTGCAGGTGAACGTCTCCGATGCGGTCTTCTCGGCGCCGCGCGCCTTCATGGGATAAACGCTCTCGAGCCTGTCCTCATAGATCTCATCGAGCACGTCGCGCCCGACTGCCTCCCCGCGGAAACTCATCCGCCCGTCTCCGGTAACGCGACCGAGCTTCCTGAAGCCCGAAGCGGCGAACAGGTCCTCTGTCCCGGGGGCGGCCTCGGCTATCATCGATCCGCAGCGCCTGCGGAACAGGTCCCCGAGAGACTGCGAGCCGTCGAACTCGAAGCCGTATCCGCCGCCGCAGATCATCCGGTAGACCGCTCCCGCGGCTCCGCCGTATCCCGGCGTATAAGCGGCCCTCACGGCACCTCTGCGTGACAGTTCCGAGAGGGTGTTCCAGACCTTCTTCTGGGAAGCCGGGACCGGAAGTCCGTCCCGGTATTCCGGATCGATGATGAAAAGGCTGTCACCCGACTCTTTTATGTCGCCCGTCACGACGTCGGACGTCTTCGAGAGCGTCACGGCGAACGACACGAGAGTCGGAGGAACGTCGAGGTCCTCGAACGAACCGCTCATCGAGTCCTTGCCGCCGATGGCGGCAAAGCCGAAGTCCTTCTGCGCGCGAAGGGCGCCGAGCACCGCGGACAGCGGCTTGCCCCATCGTTTCGGGTCTGTCCCCGGCTTCTCGAAATACTCCTGAAGCGTGAGGTATATCTCTTTCGTGTCAGCCCCGGAGGCGATCAGCTTCGAGACCGATTCGACGACCGCGAGATATGCCCCGCGGAAAGGACTCTTCTCCGAGACCGCGGGATCGAAGCCCCACGACATGAGCGAGCAGCAGTCGGTCGAACCTGTTTCAAGGCTCACCTTCTGCACCATCGCCTCGGACGGAGACCGCTGTCTCTCGCCGCCGAACGGCATGACGACCGTCCCCGCTCCTATGGTGGAGTCGAATCTCTCCGCAAGTCCGCGCTTTGAACAGAAGTTCAGCGAGCCGCACAGCTTCTTCATACCGCCGGCAAAGCTCTCCGGCGGAAGCTCGCCGGGGTCGCGAGGCGTTTCGGTCTGTATGTCTGTGTGCTTCTCTGCGCCGGCCGTGTCGAGGAAGGCGCGGCTGATGTCGACTACCTTCTGTCCGTTCCAGCGCATGACGAGACGAGGCTCTTCCGTGACTTTCGCGATGACGGTCGCCTGCAGGTTCTCGGCGGCGGCCAGTGCGAGGAAGGCATCGGCGTCTTCCGCCGCCACGACGGCAGCCATTCTCTCCTGCGACTCGGATATTGCGAGTTCGGTTCCGTCGAGGCCCTCGTATTTACGGGGGACGGCGTCGAGATCGACCGAAAGGCCGGGCGCGAGCTCGCCGACGGCTACCGATACGCCACCGGCTCCGAAGTCGTTGCATCTTTTGATCAGCCTTGACGCCGCGGGATTCCGGAACAGCCGCTGGAGCTTCCGCTCCTCGGGGGCGTTGCCCTTCTGAACCTCGGCGCCGCAGGTCTCGACCGACTTTTTGTCGTGAGCCTTCGACGAACCCGTCGCGCCGCCTATCCCGTCGCGTCCGGTCGCTCCTCCTATGAGGATCACGACGTCGCCCGGAGCGGGCCTCTCGCGTCTCACCGATGACGCCGGAGCGGCAGCTATGACGGCTCCGATCTCCATGCGCTTGGCGGCGTAGCCGGGGTGGTACACCTCGTCGACGGTCCCGGTTGCAAGGCCGATCTGGTTCCCGTATGACGAATACCCCGCGGCGGCACCGGTGACTATCTTCCGCTGCGGGAGCTTTCCCGGAAGCGTTTCGGATACCGGCACCGTGGGGTCGGCGGCGCCGGTGACGCGCATCGCGCCGTATACGTATGCCCTGCCAGAGAGCGGGTCGCGTATGGCGCCGCCGATACATGTGGCCGCACCTCCGAAGGGCTCGATCTCGGTGGGATGGTTGTGAGTCTCGTTTTTGAAGAGCAGGAGCCAGGGCTCCTTCTTCTCTCTGCCCTCCCCGTCTTTCATGTCAAGCGTGAATTTAACGGTGCAGGCGTTTATCTCCTCGGATTCATCGAGGTTCGGGAGCCTGCCTTCGGCGCGCAGAAGCCTCGTGCCCTGCGTCGCGATGTCCATGAGGCATACCGGCTTCTTCTCCCTGCCGAGTCTCTTTTTGTCTTCGAGATAGCGCTCAAATGTCTCTCTCTCGGCATCCGAGCCGAATCTCGCGCTGTCTATGACGGTGTTGAAAGTGGTATGTCTGCAGTGGTCGGACCAGTAGGTGTCGATAACGCGCAGTTCGGTGACGGTGGGGTCGCGCCCCTCTTCCCTGAACATGTCGCGGCAGAAGAGCAGGTCGTCCCTGTCCATCGCGAGGCCGTATTCATTCGCGAACGCGTCAGCCGAGCGGGCGTCGAGCTCCCGGAAGCCGGACAGCGTCTTCACGGCTCCCGGATGAGGGTATTCTGTCTCGAGGGTCTCCGGGATCTCGAATGAGGCCTCACGCGCCTCGACCGGGTTTATCACGTATCTCTTGATCTTTTCGACATCCTCAGCCGATATATCCCCGTAAAGCGCGTAGACTTTCGCCGATCTGACGGCGGGGCGCTCGCCCATCGAGATGATCTGTATGCACTGAGCAGCCGAATCGGCACGCTGGTCGAACTGACCCGGCAGGTATTCGGTGGCGAAGACGCAGGCGCCTTCGGTGTCGGGCATGTCGTAGGTGTCGTCGAGCTGAGGCTCCGAGAACACACGCTCAACGGCGTACCGGAAGAGTTCACCGCTTATGTTGCCGACGTCGTACCTGTTGAACACGCGGACCCTGCGGAGCGGTGTGATCCCGAGAAATTCGCGCAGCTCCGAACAGAGCCCCTGCGCCTCGCTGTCGAGTCCCTGCTTTTTTTCAACATATATCCTGTAGACCATATCAATACACTTGAATCCTTTTGCTTTATTTCCGCCGTGAGTCCGGGCGGCATCTCTCACTCATACGCGTCTGCTCCGGGGTCGCGTCTGTGCTCTCTCTTTCCTCCCTGACGGAAAGGCCGGGCGGCAGGTGTCATCTGCCTGCTTCCGGTGCGGAGAGAGCTCTCTTTCCAATGTCGCGCCGGAAGAAAGCACCTCTGAAAGTGACGCGGGGAACAGCGCCGTAAGCGCGCTTTACCGCCTCGCGGAGATTCTCCGCCGTCGCGGTGACTCCCAGGACGCGTCCGCCCGACGTGACGAGTTTCCCGCTTTCTCCGTCGCGCTTTGCTCCGGCGAAGAAGACGTCGACGCCGTCCGGCATCCCGCCGCACTCGATCTCGAAACCCTTTTCGTAGCTGCCCGGATATCCGCCCGACGCCATGATCACGCAGCAGGCGGCGCCGCCGCCGAATCTCACGTCATCCGGCTCCAGCGTCCCAGCGGTGGTCTTCATCATGACGGTGAGCAGATCGCTCTCGAGCAGCGGCAGCACGACCTGGGTCTCGGGGTCTCCGAAGCGGCAGTTGTACTCTATGACCTTCGGTCCGTCCTTCGTGAGCATAAGTCCGAAATACAGGCAGCCGCGGAATCTGCGTCCCTCGGCGTTCATCGCGGCGACGGTCGGCATGAAGATCTTCTCCATGCACTCGCGGGCGATCTCCTCCGTATAGAAGGGATTCGGCGCGACGGTCCCCATTCCGCCGGTGTTCGGCCCCCTGTCGCCGTCGAAGGCGCGCTTGTGGTCCATCGACGACACCATCGGCACCAGTGTCTTTCCGTCGGTGAACGAGAGCACCGAGACCTCGGGGCCCTCGAGGAATTCCTCGACGACTATCCGGTCGCCGCTCTTTCCGAACTTTTTGTCGAGCATCGCCGACTTCACGGCTGCCTCGGCCTCTTCGAAGTCACGGGCGATAACGACGCCCTTCCCGAGGGCCAGGCCGTCGGCCTTTATGACCGACGGCATCGGTGCGGTGCGCAGGTATGCGATCGCGTCCTCAGCCGAATCGAAGACCTCGAACGCGGCTGTGGGGATGCCGTATTTCTTCATCATGCGCTTGGCAAAGACCTTGCTGCCTTCGATCTGCGCTGCGGCCGCCGCAGGGCCGAAAGCGGGGATGCCGGCCTCGGCCAGCGCGTCGACGCACCCCAGCACGAGCGGGTCGTCAGGTGTGACGACCGCGTAGTCTATACCGTGCGAGACGCCGAACGAGACGATGGAGGCGATATCGGTCGCCGCAACCGGCACACACTCGGCGAGTCCTTCCATTCCCCCGTTGCCGGGGAGGGCGTATATCTTTTCGACTTCCCTGTTTTCCGAGAGTTTCTTTATCACGGCGTGTTCACGGCCGCCGCCGCCGATGACCATAAGTTTCATATGAGCTACGCGGCTCCCGTACGTCAATGGTGGAAGAGGCGCATGCCGGTGAAGGCCATGACCATACCGTATCTGTCGCAGCAGGAGATGACGGCGTCGTCCCTGATAGAGCCGCCCGGCTCGGCGACGTAGCGGACGCCGCTCTTCTTCGCGCGCTCGATATTGTCGCTGAACGGGAAGAAGGCGTCGGAACCGAGCGAGACGCCGTCGATGCCGTCGAGGTATTCGCGCTGCTCTTCGTCGGTGAAGGGCTCGGGGCGCTCGGCGAAGTATCTCTGCCATACGCCGTCGGCGCAGACGTCCTCCTCATTGCGGTTGATGTATCCGTCGATCACGTTGTCCCTGTCGGGGCGTCCGATCCCTTCCCTGAACTTCAGTCCCAGGACCTTGTCGGACTGCCGCAGGAACCAGGTGTCGGCCTTGCTCCCGGCAAGTCTCGTGCAGTGGATCCTCGACTGCTGTCCGGCTCCGACGCCGATAGCCTGGCCGCCGTAAGCGTAGCAGACCGAGTTCGACTGCGTGTACTTGAGCGTGATGAGTGAGATTATGAGGTCGGTTATGGCCTCGGGAGGAAGCTCCTTTTTCGCCGTGACGATATTGCGCAGCAGCGACGCGTCGATCTTGAAGTTGTTCCTTCCCTGCTCGAACGTGATGCCGAAGACCTGCTTCCTCTCCTGAAGTTCGGGGATGTAATCCCGGTCGATACGCACGATATTGTATTTACCTCCGCGCTTCGACTTCAGTATCTCAAGTGCTTCGGGCTCGTATCCGGGGGCGATGATTCCGTCGGAGACCTCGCGCTTTATCATCTTTGCCGTCGTGACGTCGCACACCTCGGACAGCGCGACCCAGTCGCCGAACGAGCACATCCTGTCGGTGCCGCGAGCCCTGGCGTAGGCGCATCCGAGCGGCGAGTCGTCGAGGCCTTCTATATCGTCCTCGAACACAGCCTTCTTCAGCTTTTCGGGCAGAGGCAGGCCGACCGCCGCCGAAGTGGGCGACACGTGCTTGAAGGAGGCGGCCGAAGGCAGGCCGGTGGCCTCTTTCAGCTCTTTGACCAGCTGCCAGGAATTGAAGGCGTCGAGGAAATTGATATATCCCGGACGTCCGCAGAGAATCTCTATCGGCAGATCGCTCCCGTCGTTCATGTAAATCCTGGCGGGCTTCTGATTGGGGTTGCACCCGTATTTCAGTTCGAATTCCTTCATTGCTTTCATTCCTTTCTGCTGTTTATCAGTTGAATCTGTTTATTATCCTGTCTCTGTACGTCCCGCCGGATATGTCGGTGAACCTGACGTAGAGCGAGATGCGGTTGTCGGGGTCGAGCGCGTCCCAGACCTCTTCGGCGAAGCAGTTCGGGCATACGCCGTCTATCACGATGCGCTCGGGCTCGCCCTGAAAGCTCGGAAGCGGCGAACCGTCTCCGACATATGTGTGGATGAAGTGCCCGAGTCCGGCAACGGACGGGTAGGCGAACGAGTATCTGACGCATGCGGAGCCCGCGGCGTCGGCGCTCTTGAGTATGCTCAGCCGGTAGCTGTATTTTCCGTCAGAGCAGTCGAGGATCCCGCTGATGCGGGGAGTGAAATTCGGGGCGTCGGGCTCAAAAGAGCGGCTCTCAAGCGCCTGCTCGAAACTCATCCCCGAGGCGAGCCCCTCGTAAACGGTGTCGGTCTGGTCTCCGTTGGTGACGATCAGCCTGCTGCCGTACTGCCTTACAGCGGCATATATGATCAGACTCGGATCGACGACGGCAGACGGGTCGTAAGGCTCGGTGAATATCCCGCCGTCCTTCTTGACGAAGACGCGGTTGCGGCTGTTCCTGCTGCGGCCCATGATGAAATACGCAGCGACGGCATACTTCCCGTCGGCCGAAGTGCCCGCGATGATCCCTCTTCCGGGGTACGTGTTGCCGCAGAGCAGCTCACCTATCTTTTTTGCTCCGTAGATATCCATTTGGCAGAGACCTCCTTATGTCCTGTTTTTTTCAAGGATCTCCCTGCAGACCTTCTCTGCGGACTGCGGGAGTATCACCCACTCGGCTTCGCGCATGACGCGAAGCTGCAGCGACTCCGGGGTGTCTCCCGGCTTCACTTCGACGGCGCGCTGGGCGATTATCTCGCCGCCGTCGGTTATCTCGTTGACGAAATGCACCGTCGCGCCGGTGAGCTTGACTCCCCTGG
Organism: Clostridia bacterium; assembly: GCA_017454675.1. GTDB lineage: Bacteria > Bacillota > Clostridia > Oscillospirales > CAG-272 > CAG-390. The sequence continues at coordinate 28,470 of JAFTCN010000031.1, read as the reverse complement.
CAAGCGCGGCCTCGTGGACTTTGAGTCCGTAGAAGCCGTCGCCGCAGAACGACGGTATGAGCGACGGGTGCACGTTGATGATCCTGCGGCTGTACTTCGAAGTGAAATCCGCGCCGAGGATCGACAGGAACCCCGCCAGTATTATCAGATCCGCTCCCGACGCGTCGACGATCTCCGATATCTTCGCCTCGAACGCGGTCCGGTCGCCGCCGCGCGGCCGCTCGACGGTATAGCCCGGTATGCCGGCCTCCTTCGCCCTCTCAAGGGCGTAGGCGCCCGGCCTGTCGGAGATCACGGCGGTGATCCTGCCGCTGCGGAGCACCCCGCTCTGTTCGGCGTCGATGAGCGCCTGAAGGTTTGTGCCGCCGCCCGATACGAGGACGGCTATGCCGCATATGTTCTTCCTCTTCCCTCCGGCACTCAGCATATGACCACCTTCGCGCCGTTCTCAGACACTTTTTCGGTCTGCGCCAGCTCTCCCGCGATATACGCGTCCTCTCCGCATCCGCGGAGGACCGATACGGCTTCATCCGCGTCGGATGCAGAAACGGTGACCGTCATTCCGACGCCCATGTTGAATGTGTTGAACATGTCCCGCCGCGGGATACCGCCCCGCTCGGAGATGAGTCCGAAGACCGGGGGGATGCGCAGTTCGCTCCCGCGGATGAGCGCGGAGAGGCCGTCGGGCACCGAACGCGGGATGTTCTCGTAGAAGCCGCCGCCGGTGATATGCGATATGCCCTTCACCTTCACGCTCTCAAGCAGTTTGAGCACCGGCTTCACGTATATCCTCGTGGGAGTGAGGAGCGTCTCTCCGAGTGTTTTTCCGCCGAGCACGGCGGGGCGTTCGGAAAGGCTTTCGGCGTCGTCGCCGAATATCCTGCGCACGAGCGAGAAACCGTTGGAGTGCACGCCCGACGACGGAAGCGCAATGATCGCGTCTCCCGGTACCGCGGTTCGCTTGTCAATAATGGCCTCCCTGTCGACGACCCCCACCGAGAACCCGGCGAGATCGTATTCGTCGACAGGATAGAATCCGGGCATCTCGGCGGTCTCGCCGCCGACCAGTTCGCATCCGGCCTCGACGCAGCCGTCGCATACCCCCCCGACGATCTCAGCTATCCGCTCGGGGATATTCTTCCCGCACGCGATATAGTCGAGGAAGAAGAGCGGCTTCGCGCCGCAGCAGACGATGTCGTTCACGCACATCGCGACACAGTCGATCCCGACGGTGGAGTTGTCTCCCGTCGCGAAAGCTATCTTGAGCTTGGTCCCGACACCGTCGGTGCCCGAGACGAGCACGGGGTGCGCGATACCGTCAAGGTCGAGCGGGAACAGTCCCCCGAAGCCGCCGATCTCGTCGGCGCCGCTCCTCGTAACGGTCCTCGCGATATGCTTCTTCATGAGTTCGACCGCCCTGTAGCCGGCGGTGATATCCACTCCCGCCGCAGCGTAGCTGTCGGATCTTGAGTTTTCAGTCATTTTTCCGATGTTTCCTTTACAGGTCTTGTTTCATATGCGGCGGGTCATTCCTCGCCGTTCCAGCAGTATGTGCAGAGTCTGCATCTGTCGATGCCTATAGCCTCGGCGACGCCGTCGAGCGACTGGAACTCGAGCGAGTCGAAATGCATCCTGCGGCAGATCTCGGCGCGCAGGCGCTTTCCTCTCTCTGTCTTCGAGTCGCTGTATTCGTCGAGGTGTTTTTCCCCCTCGTCGCCTTCCAGCTCCTCTATGATCCTCCGCGCTAGCAGCTCGCTGTCGCCCGTCGCTCTCGAGAAGTTGAGGTACTTGCAGCCGAACATGATCGGCGGGCAGGCGGAGCGCATGTGCACCGCCTTCGCGCCGTTCTGCTGCAGGAAATCGACGGTCTCGCGGAGCTGGGTGCCGCGCACTATAGAGTCGTCGACGAACATCAGGTTCTTGCCGTCGATAAGCTCGGCGACGGGTATCTGCTTCATCTTTGCGACCTGGTTGCGCTCGTCCTGACGGAGCGGCATAAAACTGCGCGACCAGCTGGGGGTGTATTTTATGTAGGGTCTGGCAAACGGCAGATGGCTGCCGTTCGCGTATCCGATCGCGTGGGGGGTGCCCGAGTCGGGGACTCCGCAGACGTAGTCTACGTCGGGGATGCCGTCGCCCTCCCTCTCGTTGCGAGCCATGATTTCGCCGTTGCGGCACCTCATCACCTCGACGTTGACGCCTTCGTACGTCGAGGTCGGGTATCCGTAATACGACCACAGGAAGGAGCATATCCGCATCTTCTCGCCGGGTCCCGAGAGCGTCTCGATGAAGTCGGCGCCGAACCTGACTATCTCGCCCGGCCCGAGCTCACGCTCGTCGGTGCAGCCCAGCTTCTTGTAGGCGAACGACTCGAACGTGACGCACCTGCAGTCTTCGCCCTTCCCTATGAGCACAGGAAGCCGACCGAACCTGTCGCGGGCAGCGATGATCGAGCCGTCGCTGCACAGGATGAGGATCGACGCGGTGCCGTCGATCACCTTCTGCGCGAAGCGTATGCCGTCGGTGAAGCTGCTCTTCTGGTCGATGAGCGACGACACGAGCTCGGTCGAATTGATCTTTCCGCCCGTCATGGCGTCAAAGTGACCGCCGCTGAACGAAAGGTACTGGTCTGTCAGTTCCTGCGCGTTGTTGATCCGCCCTATGACGCATATCGAGTACGTGCCGAGGTTTGAACGGATGAGCAGCGGCTGGGGATCTGAATCACTGATGCAGCCGATCGCGGAGGTGCCGCACATCGTCTCGCCGACATGCTCGAACTTAGTCCTGAAAGGTGAGTTCTCTATGCTGTGTATCTCGCGCTGCAGGCCTGTCTCGCGGTCGTACGAGGCCATGCCCGCCCGCTTGGTGCCGAGATGCGAATGATAGTCCGTGCCGAATAATACATCGGTGATGCAGTCACGCATCGCGGCCATTCCGAAAAATCCGCCCATTGATCCCTGTCCGGTCCCGGGCTCACTTGCGGAAGAAGAGTTCCGAAAGGGTCATCGGGTCTATGTACTTTCCGTCCTTGTAAACTCTCATGTTGCCCGAGGCGATCTCGTCGATCAGCATCACTTTCCCGTCGGCGTCGTATCCGAACTCGAATTTGATGTCGTAGAGGTCGAGTCCGCGCTTCTTCATCTCGTCCGCAACGATGGCGGTGATCTTCTTCGTCATCCGCTTGATCTCGTCGTACTGACGGCCCGTCATCACATGAAGGGCGGAAAGGCCGTCCTTTGTCACGAGCGGGTCGCCCTTGGCGTCGTTCTTGAAGGTGGTCTCGACGTAGGCGGGAAGATCGCTCCCCTCTTTTACGTACTCTCCGTAGCGGCGGGTGAAGCTCCCGACGGCCTTGAGCCTGCAGATGACCTCGAGACCGTTCCCGAAGACCTTAGCAGGGAGGACTTCCATCGTCACGTTCTTCATGTCGGCCGAGACGAAATGCGTCCTGATCCCGGCCTTGTTGATCTTTTCGAAGAAATAGACCGACATGCGGAGATTGACGGCTCCGACGCCGTCTATAGTGAGTCCTATCGAGTTTTCGCCCGGATCGAAGACGCCGTCCTTGCCGGTGCAGTCATCCTTGAATTTGAGAAGGTAGTTGCCGTTTTCGAGCGAATAGACGTTTTTGGTCTTTCCGGTGTAGATGAGTTTCATTACCGTTGTCTCCTTAGAAGTAAATATTTATATTTTTATTTTTTATTGCGTTCCTTGGCGGTCTCACAGCGCGAGTTCGGCGTCCTTCTTCAGGACGTCGGCCGCCGCCTCCTCGCGCATCCGGCGCAGTTTCTCCGCCAGCTCCGCGTCTTCGACGGCCAGGATCTCGGCCGCGAGAAAGGCGGCATTGGCAGCTCCGTCTATCGCCACGGTCGCCACCGGTATTCCGGACGGCATCATGACAGTCGACAAAAGAGCGTCAATACCGCCCAGTTTTCCCGATCCGCAGGGTATGCCTATAACGGGGAGAGTGGTCTGCGCCGCGAGAGCGCCGGCAAGGTGGGCCGCCATCCCGGCTGCCGCGATGAGCACACCGAATCCCGCGTCTCTCGCTCCGCGTGCGAATCCGGCGGCTTCCAGAGGAGTTCTGTGAGCCGAAAGGATATGGCTCTCGAAGGGTATACCGAGCTCGCGCAGCCTGTCAGCGGCCTTTCCGACGACGGGAAGGTCGCTGGCGCTGCCCATTACGATTCCGACTTTTTTCATGATATGACCATCTCTTTCCGTATGAGTTGTTTTGATCGCGTTCCGTTCCCGGCCGGCCGGAGACCGCGCCCGGGGCCGGCCGGAGACCGCGTCAACCGTAGATCGATTCTCTCGCGCCGTCGATCATGCGGAGTGCGTTGCCGCACATTATGTCGTATACGTCGTCCCGCGAGAGGCCGAGAGCCGCCGCGGCTCGCTTGAGCGCGAGCAGCTCCTCGTATGCGAAAAAGGTTATCTTTTCGCTTTCTTCCGGCGCGACCTCGCGCAGATGCGGATCGTCGGAGATGTCGCCGTAGAGTCCGGGCGGAACGAGATTGATATAAGTCCCGTTCTCCTCTATCCTGCGGCATCTCATGCGCAGGATCGGCATGTCGGTGCCGAACAGGAGATTCTTCGGTCCCGCGTGCCTTATGCACTCGGTTATCGCGTATTCGCAGCAGTTGGCGGTGAAATCGTATGTCATTCCGCAGCCCGCCCTGTCGATCACATCGAACGCGTCGCCGACATCGAGCCTGTTGTACGCCCTGCCGATATGCGCTATGATGAGCCTGATGTTCGGGTACCTCTCCCTGATCTCAATCATCTGGGCCACGTTCACGGGGTCACGGAGCCTGCCGTCGCGCGGGATGTGCAGCATGACTATCGCCCCCATGCGGTCGAGCACTTTCAGCTGCGCGTGCGGGAAAAAGTCGAAGATGCGGATCTCGCGTGCGGGAAGATACGACGGGGCGAGCGAAAGGTAGGACTTCGTTCCGAGGAAGCCGCCCTCCCTTATCTTCTTCTCCACAGTCTCACCCGGTTCGTCGGGATGGCTGAAGTAGAGGCCGGGAAAGCCGGACTTCTTCATGCACTCGACGATGTACCTGTTCATGGCGCCGAGGTCGCCCGTCGAGCCGAATATCATGGCCTCGACCTTCTTGCCCGGGAACATCAGCCTGTATGTCTCGATGAGGTCCTCTATCGAATCATCCTCTGCGACCTTCCCCGGCCAGGACACGGTGCGCTTCACCGCCCCCGGCTTCGGAGCGGGCTTCATGTTCTTCAGATATACGTGGGTGTGTATATCGAAGATGCGGTCGGGGAGAAAATCCGCGAGCTCCTCCCGCCAGACCCTCTTATCGTTTTCGGTCACTTCAAAAAGCGCCATTGCATATCTACCTCTTTTCGAAGTCAATTGAATTTCAGATATCGATCCGGAGCACTGCCCCGGGCACAATTCCGGTGCCGGTGCAGACGGCGGGAAGCGTGATGTAGTCGACGCCGCCCGACCTGCTCCTGCCGCCTTTGTGATAGTGCCCGCTCACGACGCACTTCACTCTGTCGGCGTAACGTTCCAGGACCTCCCTGATCTGCGGGGCGTTTCTTATGATATGCCTCGGTTCGATCCCGGGATCGACGGCCTGATGCGTGAGCACGACGGCGTCGCGGGACCCGGGAGGCAGCATCGACAGTTCGTCGCGAAGGGCGTCGATGCTCTCGCGCGGGAGCCAGCTGTCGCGCCAGTCCGCCGTCTGTCCGCCCGAGAAGTATCTCGCGGGCGGCGCGTCGCCGACCGGCGAGGAATAGCATGCGTCGAGGAATATGAGCACCCCGCCGCCGGCCTTTCTCGAGAAGGGCGGACGCGAAAAGCCGGAGATCCGGAAGAATTCGGCGTCGGACATGCAGTAAAGGTCGTGATTCCCGGGAAGGCAGAGGAATTCGATCCCCGACCTTCTGACTTCCTCCGCGGCGAGCGAGAGGTATTTTTCCGCCTCCTCCGACGACTTCCCGTCAGTGAAATCGCCGAGGCACAGGACAAGGTCTGTCCCGTCGCTCACGCATGATGAAAGGATCCCGCGGAGCTTCTCAAGCGACAGCGACGGAGTGCGGTCTCCGCAGGTGAGTTCGGACTCGCCGCAGTGGAGATCGGAGAACAGGGTGATCTTCATCCGGCAGCCTCCGGTTCAGAGCTCCTCGACCGAGATGATCTCGGGAAGTTCGTTCAGGATCTGGAGGACGTTTTCGTGAGCCGTCTTCTTCCTGAACCTCAGCGACAGTATCGCGTTGGGCACCGCCCCGTTGGCAGAGGCCGCCCTCGTGTATTCGATGTCGGTCACCTCGATGTTCTTCGAAATGAGGACGCCGACGATTGTGTTTATCTCTGCTGCCTCGCGGAATTCGATGTGCACGTTCATCAGCCTCGCGTTCGAGATGATGGCGTACTCGAGTTTCGAGAGGAAGATCTCGGCGATGAGCACGAGCGCGACGGCGATCAGCGCCACCTCGTAGTAGCCCACGCCGATGGCAAGCCCTATGATGGCGGCGGTCCAGAGTCCGGCTGCCGTCGTTAAGCCCTTGACCTGGCGGCGCGACGTGACTATGATAGCCCCGGCTCCTATGAAGGACATGCCGGCGATCACCTGCGCGCCGAGCCTCGCGGGGTCGGTCGGCAGTTCCATATATTCGATCATATACTTGCTGATCAGGGTCGTGAGCGAAGCCCCGATGCAGATCAGCGTGTGGGTCCTGAAGCCGGCGGAGCGGCGCTTGGTCTCGCGTTCAATACCAATGAGACCTCCGCAGAGCACGGCGCACACGAGTCTCGAGATGATCCCGGGGAGGCCCACGCCGCGCAGTATCTCCATGAATTCAGAATATGTCATGACGCGGCGGCCTCCTTATTCGGGTTCCTCGACCGAGATGACGCCGTCGATGACGGCCACTTCGGCTATGATGCCGCTGTGCTGCCGTCTCTCCGAGAGGTGCATCTCGATGACGGCGTTCGGCGTTTCGTTTGCGAGGTTCTTGATATTGGTGATCTCGATGTCGTAGATGTCGCATCCGATTCCGGCGAGCTTGTCCTTGACCTTGCGCAGCACCTCGGTGTCGGTCGTGATGACGGCTATGTTCATATTGCGCGAGCGCGAGGTGAGCACCTTCTCGAGGTTGTTGAAGACGGTGATCGTAAGGTAGATGAAGATACATGCGAGCAGCGCGCACTCGTAGTATCCGGCGCCGATCGAGAGCCCCATGCAGGCCGACGCCCAGAGTCCCGCCGCGGTAGTCAGCCCCTTGACCTGCTGTCTGCCGGTGATGATGATCGAACCGGCGCCGAGGAAGCCTATGCCGTTTATGACCTGCGCACCGAGCCTCGCGGCGTCGAGCTTTGAATAGCCTTCGTAAAGGTCGGCCAGGTAAAAGTTCACCGCGACGGCCAGCGCCGCCCCCATACAGACGAGGATATGCGTGCGGAAGCCGGCGGGACGGCGCTTGCGGCGTCTCTCGAGGCCGATGAAGCCTCCTGTCAGCATGGCAAGAACGAGCTTTATGCCGACTGACAGGATGTCCGATCCGCGGATCGGGTCGAGTATTTTCAAAAGTCCCATGCGTTCTCCTTGATGTGCAGGCCGGCAGTTCGCGCAGTTATCTGCCGTAGAAAAAATAATATATATATTTTATCATACAACCGTCATTAATGCAAGTTAATTCGGCGCGGAAGAGGCAAAGCCGGCCCGTCTCACACGGCGTATGTGATCTCGGCGACCCTCACTATGAGGTTGCGTCCGTATTCGAAGCCGGAAGCGTCGACGGTCACGCAGTCTCCGTCCTGTGAAAAACGGAGCTCGCGTCCGTTGTCGCGCCATCTGACGCTCTTAACGGACCTCCCCACGCCGCGGAGCGATATCCTCCCCGATCCCGTAAGCGACGCGCTGTGCTCAGATTCGGGGCCGCAAAAGCCGAAAACGAACAGATATGTCCTCCCGCCGTGCTCGAGCGCGAAGTTGCGCCCGCCGGCGTCGATATCCGAGCGCTCCGCGTCATAGAAGATGTCGCGGACCTGGTCGGTCCAGACCGACAGCGCCTCGAGCATGCCGGCGTCGAACGGCCGGAGGCTCCCGTCGCCGCGAGGTCCGACGTTGAGGAGGTAGTTGATCCCCTTCCCCCTGCAGGAGGCGAGCTCCGAGATGATGCTCCGGGGGGAGCGGAAGTCGATGTCCCGCTTCGCGTAGCCCCAGTGGTGGGCAAGAGTGACGCAGGCCTCGGCGGCGGGGAGCATCTCCCCCGCGGCTGCCGCGCGCTCTTCGGTATGCCCCTGCTCGTATGTGACGGCGTCGATGTCGGGATGGCTCACGACGCCGCGCGCCTCGAGCCCGGTGTTGTTGATGATCATCGCGTCGGGCTGGTATCTTCTGATCATCGAATACAGCTCGTCGAGCTTCCAGTCGGCCGTCTTCGACGACCAGCAGCCGTCGAACCAGAAGCCGCCGACCTCGCCGTAGCGTGTGCACAGCAGCTCTACCGACTTCCTGTGGTAGTCAAGATAGGCATCGAAGTCAGACTGCATGAGCGGGTGCTGCCAGTCGTGCATGGTGTGGTAGAAGAACGGCATCATTCCGCATTCGCGGCAGGCGTCGGCAAAGAGGCGCACGATGTCACGTCCGTACGGCGTGTGCATGACGTCGTAGTCGGAGAGGCCGCGGGTGTCGTAGAGCGAGAATCCGTCGTGATGCCTTGCCGTAAGAACGGCATAGCGCATTCCGGCCTCGCGGGCCTTCGAGAGTATATCGGTGAAATCGAGCTTTTCGGGGTCGAAATGCTCCTTCAGGCTGCCGTAGATCTTCCGGACCCCGGGCAGGTTGTGCCACGCCCACTCGCCCTCTCCGGCGGCGGAATAAAGTCCGAAGTGCATGAAGAGTCCGAGGCGCAGATGTTCGAATCTCTCTATTCTTTCCTTTTTGTCCATGACGGCCGGTCTCCTTCCTCTGGCGAAACAAATCCGTCCCGCGGCTTTGCCGCGGGACAGAGAGTCATTCTATTACATTTTTGTACCGTCCGCGAGTCTTCTTCCGCAGCGCGCGCAGAAAGAGGCCTCGCCGACCTTGTGTTTTTTTCCGCAGTTGGGGCACTTCGCCCTGTATTCGTATCCGCTTGTCCAGAGAGCTCTTTTGGAAGCCATTTGCGCATTCCCTGCCTTTTCCGGTTTTTGGATGTGCCCGGTCATTTCCGGAACACCTGAATATTATATCAAAAGAATGTTAACGATTCATGGACAAAAGCGCATCTTTCGGATTTTTGTCCGGAAAATCGGTGTTTTTTCCTCCAGTACTGGCGTCAGGGCCGGTCTTTATCCTCTTCCGAGCGTGTAGGTGGAGAATCCCGCCCCGGGATCGTCCTCGAAGAGCATGAGCGTGTTGCCGCCAACCGTCCTGCGGATGTAGATGATATGTCCGCTGCCGTCGATCGTGCAGATTACGGTGTATATCGAGTAGGACCCGGCGTCGGTCTTCACGACGAACGCGGGATACGCGAGCCGTTCCGCGGTCCCTCCGGCGGAGCCGAGTCTCAGGCACAACGTTCCCCTGCCGTCGGAGCCCGGGGTGAGGTAGGTGTTGTGAGCGTAGTCGAACCAGTATGCCTCTCTCCCGAGGTCGAGGATCAGCGTATCGGTCGTCGTGTAGTCGACCTCGCGCGGATACTGGATGTCGGGATAGTAAACATATGTGCGGTCGGTGCCGTCGGCCACCGCGGTGGTGAGCGTCTTCAGCCCGTCCGAATAGGTGCGGAAGACGCATTTACAGGTCGTCCTCCTGCCGGTAACCTCCGTTATCTCGACGTCCCAGATCTCGGTGCCGTCGCTCCCGCCGGTCTTCTTCGCGTCAGTGATGGTCGCCGCCGGGAAGGGGCCTCCGGCGTTCATGATCGCTATCATGGCTCCGGGGATGCCGTCGGTGACTCCGACATGTATGAATTCGGTGTCGGGGGCGGTCCACTGTCCGCTGTGGGCGTTCGCAAACGCCAGCGCCCTCTCGGCCGCCTGCCCGGCTTCCCCGGCGGGCGTGTATTCCCTGTATGCCTCGGGATGTCCGTCGCCGAAGTCGACCTCGAGCACGTATCCCGCCTGTGCGAACTCGAACACGTACTTGCGCATCGCGTAACCGTCCTCTGTAAACACCCTGACGTCGGCGAGATAACGGCCGACGCGCGAGCTGTCGTCGCTGACGAGCGAGAAGACCTGATCGTGATCGCGCTGCTGTTCGGGATCGGACCAGTTACCGGTCACGAGAAAGAGATTCCCCTCCGATTCGGTCATATAAAGAACTTTGTTATCGTCCCGGTATCCGGTATACGGGCCTCCGAATACGGCGAGCGCCCTCGCGTTGCTGACGGGGGTGAACTCCTGCGGAAACTGTTTTGTCCCGTAATATGTGTATACGACGGTCTCCGAGGGATAAGTCACTCTGAGGCTTCCGCCCTCGGACTTTACCGTGTACTCGATCGGTTTGTCGGGATCGCCGCCCTTGAGGTACAGCGTATATACGTCGGCCTCGTTCTCAACGGCATCGACGATCTCGCTCTGAAGATTGGCGAATTCGCCGCTCCAGATCCCCATGAGACAGGTGGGAACGAGTTCCTCTGCCTCCATATCGATGAACCGGCCGTCGTCAGCCGTCCATGTTCCCTTGAATCTGTTCACGAAGGCCAGCGCCCTCTCGTGGGCCATCTCCTTCAGCTCGTCGGCGGTCGGAAGTCTGTAATCGACCGTCTCGTTCCCGTCGGATATCTCGAGGATCTCTCCGGCCTGTACGAATTCGAAGGTCAGGTCCTTTGTAATCTGGCCGTTACTCGCCGTGACGGTATAGCGGTCGGTCCTCGCATTTGTCTCGCGCACTATCTTCTTCGCTTCGATGGCTTCCCACTGGTACGCGGGCGTTCTCTTCTCGCCGACGACTATAACGAGCCTGCCTCCGCGCTCCTCCATGAACATAAGGTCTTTTCCGGCCTTGCATTCGAGCCTGAGGTCGCCGAAGATCTTCAGCGCCTCGGCGTTCGTTATGTCGGTGTATTCGACAGGATACTGTCTCGTGCCGTCGTAGGTGAATTTCTCGGAGCTTCCGTCGGCGAACGACACCGTGAGCGAGCCAGAACGGTCGGGAACGAGCGCGTATTTCACGTTCGAGCCGTCCGACGCCATCTTAACGGTGAATTCGTACCTGTCGGCCGATGTCATCGAGACTTCGGTGATCTCTCCCGCGGGGAAATCCCCGCCGGAGTTCCAGGTCGCGAACATGACGCAGGGGATCCGCTTTCCGTCCCCTTTCTCCTCGATGTCAAAATCTACGAAATTGTCGTCTGACGAGGTCCAGGTGCCGAGGAACTCGTTCGCGAAATCTGCCGGTGCGACCGCCTTCGGGTATCCGGCATTTCCGCGCTGCCTCGAGGGATCGAATCTGTACACCTTGCTGATGCCGCCGGTCGTGAGGGTCATCTGCCTGTCGGCGAACGCGCAGTCGTATTTTGTGTCGTCGCCCGAGTCCATCATACGGAGCGTGATAACGTAGCTGCCTTCAGACTTCTTTTCGGCATCCATGATCTCTCCGGCCGGGAATTCACCGTCGGAATCCCACACGCCGAAAGACGCGCGCGGCGTCCCGTCAAAAACTCCGAAATCGACGAACGATCCGTCGTCGGCCGTCCAGGTCCCCCCGACCTCCTTCTCAAAAGCGAGAGCCCTCTCTCCGGCCTCCGCCGGATAAACGGGCTTCTTTCCGATCAGGTCGCACGACACGAACACCGTGCACAGCGCCAGTATGACGCAGGTCAGCAGCGGGAAAAGAGCGATTTTACGTGGTCTCATGGTCATTGCCTCGCTTTCTTAATCATCCGTCCGGCCGGATCCGGACCGCCGTCGGCCCGCGGCCGGAGCTTGTCCGCCGCGGGATCATTCTGTCTTTGCCGGAATCTCTGTTTTGCAAATGTTATTATAACATTTTCTTGCGTCGATTTCAAGACAAAAGCCCTCAAAATCCGGGATATCCCGAATATCGCAGGTCACTGTCCGAAAAAGCCCGGGATGACGGTGACGTCAGCATCAGGGCTGTTCAGATCGACGGCGGCAAGATCTCCCGTCTCATCTGACAGGCATATATAGAGCGTCCCGTTCGATATCGCCCAGGGTTTGTTGAACTTGTTTGCCGCGGCGAGAGAGCCGATCCGCAGTTCCACTCTCCTGCAGGGCTCAGCCGAGCCGGGATGAATGAATTCGATACCGTCGGCTGACAGGGTGATCAGATCGTCGCCGTATACTTCGAAACATCCGCCGGCCGCCGCCGACCAGAGCTCGTTCCCTTTGACGTCATACGCCCGGAGAGTGCCTTCTCCTGCGGCGTAGAGCTTACCGTCCGCAGTCTTCAGATAATCGAACCCGCCTTCGGGAGCACCGCAGATCTTCTTTGTCCCGCCGCCCGCGAACCTCACGAAATACACTCCGTCCCTGTCGACGGATATATATGCTCCGGAGGTCGAGACCCCGACGATGCGGGCGGGATCCGGGGTCGGGATCTCCGCTATCCTGAATACCGTCGCATCGGCGGAGTGATTCGCCGGTGCCGCCTTGAGCACAGCCTTTTTCCCGTCATAGGTAACATAGAATATTATTCCTTCTCTGAAACAGGTGCGGTCGAGGCGGTCCTTAACGTCGATGAAGGTGCTCACCGTTGCGCTGTAGAGATCCCATTTGTATATGTCTCCGTCTTCGGTATACAGTTCTCCGACGGGATACACGTATCTGTAATGACTCATCGCACCCGAGAGACAGGCGGTATAGAGATTCAGGGTATACGCTCCGGCGCGCTCGGCCGAGGCTTTTCCGTCTTTATCGAGTCTGAAAAGGTCGCTCCCCTCGGCCCTGAGGAAGAGATTCCCCCCGCGTGCCAGCGGAAACACCGCGAGTCTTGAAAAGGTCAGGCGATTGATATTGTAGTCGTGAACGAAGTTCCGGTATCCTTCAAAAACTTTTTCCTCGACATACCTGTCGTCGGTATCCTTTCCCATCCTCCCGGATAAGAACCTCCGGATAACACCTGTGCGGAGAGCCGAAGCGAGCAGACGTCCAGAGAAGCGAGCTCCCCGTTTTCGTTTCTGAACGCTATCATCAGCCCGTCTTTCTCCCCGGACAGAGCCGGCGCGAGCTCAGCAGTGTAAAGGCTCCTTCTTTCGGCGCCGTCCTCGTCAGGGCAGGATGCGACGACGACCGGCCGGCCGTCGGTCGCGGCCCGGAGTTCCAGACCGACATTGCTGAAAACCGTATAAGTCGGAGTTCCGGCAATCACAGAGGGCGTTTTCCCCAGCCGGTAGACGAAAAAGCTCTCGGAACGGAGGCCCGACGTTCCGCCCGGGCCATGGACGAAGAGGTCCCTGCCGCCGTCGCCGTCCATATCGTATAACACGTATGAACCGTATCTCCGGTCAAGCAGCGTTGCGCCGAAGAAGGGGACAACGGCTCCGTCGGCTCCGACGATGAAGACGCAGGTACCGATTTTCTTACTCTCCGAATACTTTACCGGACATATGAACACCCTCACCCCGTCGGTGTCGAGAAAATCCGGAGGAGTGACGTCGGAGGCAAACTCCACCGGTTCGAAGGGCTCGAAGTACGCGCGGTTTTCCTTCGACGCGGCGGCCATTTTTTCACGGTCCCGGTTGATTATTCTCACCGCGTCGGCGCAGCTCACAGGTCCTCCTTCGGAGGAAACAAAGACGTCGACCGAGACGCTTCTCTGATACCATGACAGATCCACCAGCGCGCCGTTCCCGAAAAGGACCGCCGAGCTTTCGTTCCGCAGGCATTTGAGTCCCGCCGACTCCAGTTTTTTTATGTGCTCCTCGGGATCGAGATCGTCATAGTGCACGCGTACCGGCGAATACACGTCGTCTGGCTCCCGCTCAGGCAGAAAAGGCTTTATCCCTTCGTCCGGTACCGGGGTCCCGGTAACGGCGGCGCTTCCTTCATCGGGCAGCACTGGCGGCGTCCATCCGTCATCCGTAACCGTATCGCTCCCCCTCCCGATGCGCGAGAAGAGCGAGCAGGAAGACAGGGTCATCATTGAGGCAACGGCCAGACAGACTGCCGCAGCTGCCGCGGCGCGGTATCTCAGCGCCGGTCTTCCGCCGGTCTTGTGTTCAGTAATGAATGCCATTTGTCTTTATTCTCCTTTCCGGATGTTTTCTTTTTACCGAAACTGCTGAATGAGTGCCCGCCCGGAGTCGTCACCGTCACCTCATAGCGGTGCGAACCGACGCAGCGGTCGAAGACCTCGCCGATGCAGGCGTCGACCGATATATGGCGCGCGATTTCAAGCGCGGATCCCGCAGCTTTCAAAACACCTTCCCGTTACCGGTGTGTGACATTTCAGTCAGTCATAAAACCACTCTTGGGTGTATCTTGCAAAGAATAGTATAGCATATATAAGTGGAATAATCAATACAAAAACACACATTTCAAAAGTTCAACCGCAAAAATGTCAGTCATAACCGACAGCCTTTCGCGATCGGTCACCTCATCAGTCACCTCATCAGTCACCCCGTTATTGCGGCATTAAAAAAGCCCTGCTCGGGCCCGAGAGGGGTTCGTAGCAAGGCTGATATTGGAGATTAAAATAATTGCCTTCGGGTGATTCTATAGTACCCCAGGACATTTGCAATCATTCCCACTCGATGGTGGCGACGGGCTTCTCGGAGATGTCCCAGAGGACTCTGTTCACGCCGGGGATCTGCACGATCCTGTCGCGCATCCTGCAGAGGGCACCGAAGGGGATCTCGGGGACGATGGCCGTGACGGCGTCGACGGTGTTGACCGCTCTGATGACGACGGCCCAGCCCATGTATCTCTCTCCCCTGCCGTCGACGTACTTGATTCCGGTCGACTGGATGTCCGGTATCGCGCAGAAGTACTGCCACGGTGTCTGAGGAAGCTTCTATATCTCCTCGCGGACGATAGCGTCGGCCTCGCGCAGGGCGGAAAGACGGTCGCGGGTGATCGCGCCGATGCAGCGCACTCCGAGTCCGGGACCCGGGAAGGGCTGGCGGTATACCATCGAATCGGGAAGACCGAGGGCCTTGCCGACGACTCTTACCTCGTCCTTGTAGAGCAGCTTGACGGGTTCGACGAGCTCGAAGCCGAGCTTTGCGGGCAGTCCGCCCACGTTGTGGTGGGCCTTGACGCCCACGCTCTCGAGAATGTCGGGATAGATAGTTCCCTGACCTAAGAAGGAGATCCCCTCGAGCTTCGCTGCCTCTTCGGCGAAAACGTCGATGAAGAGCGAGCCGATGATCTTGCGCTTGCGCTCGGGATCCGATACGCCGGCCAGGGCGTCGAGGAAGCGGTCGGAGGCGTCGACGTATACGAGATTGACGTCGAACTGCTCTCCGAACACGCGGCAGACCTGCTCAGGCTCGCCCTTGCGGAGCAGCCCGTGGTTGACGTGCACGCAGGTGAGGCGCTTTCCGACGGCCTTGGAGATCAGAGCCGCGCAGACCGAGGAGTCGACGCCGCCCGACAGCGCGAGCAGCACTTTTCCGCCGGCGGTCTGTTTCCGGATCTCGCCGATCTTTTCGTTGATAAACGCCAAAGCCAGGGCTTCGGTAGTGATTCGCTCCATTTCCGCGGGGCGGACATTCGATTCATCCATTTGAGTGGACCTTCCTTATTTAGATTTAAATTACCTGTTGTGAACAGGCGCCCCGGCGGGGAACCTGTCAGCGATATGGCGCGCGACGTACACCCCGCTGGCCGACGCCTGCGAGAGCGAGTGCGTCGTTCCGCCGCAGTCGCCGATGACGAAGAGCCCGGGAAGCCCGGTCTCGAGGTTCTCGTCGGTGACGACCTCCATGTTGTAGAACTTGACCTCGACGCCGTACAGGAGCGTGTCGTCGTTGGCCGTTCCGGGGGCGATCTTGTCGAGCGCGTAGATCATCTCGACGATCCCGTCGAGGATGCGCTTCGGGATGACGAGGGAGAGGTCGCCGGGCGTGGCTCCGAGGGTGGGTGTGACGAAAGACTCCTCGATGCGCTTGGGCGTCGAGCGCTGGCCGCGGATGAGGTCGCCGAAGCGCTGAAGGAGCACGCCTCCGCCGAGCATGTTCGACAGCCTCGCTATGCTCTCGCCGTACCCGTTGCTGTCTTTGAACGGAAGCGAGAAATGCTTGGAGACGAGCAGCGCGAAGTTGGTGTTCGGCGTGTATCTTGCGGGGTCGTCGTAGCTGTGTCCGTTGACGGTGACGATCCCGTTGGTGTTCTCGTTGACGACGGCCCCGCGCGGGTTCATGCAGAAGGTGCGCACGAGGTCCTGGAACTTATCTGTCCTGTAGACTATCTTGCTCTCGTAGAGCTCGTCTGTGAGGTGCGAGAAGATCTCGTAGGGCAGCTCGACGCGCACGCCGATATCGACCCTGTTCGAGTTTGACCCGAGCCCAAGGTCTGCGCAGACCTTCTCCATCCACTTGCTCCCCGAGCGTCCGGCCGATATCACGCATACCGGCGCCGAGAACTCCCCTTTCGGAGTCACGACGGTATACAGTCCGTCCTTTGCCGATACGCCGCTCACAGGGCAGTGGAAGTAGAAATCGACCCTGTCCTTCAGTTCCTCGTAGATGTTTCCCAGCACGACGTAGTTCTTGTCGGTGCCGAGGTGTCTGACCGAGGCGTCGAGCAGGTGCAGCCCGTTGCGCAGGCAGAGGGTCTTTATTCGGGAATTCGCGGTGGTGTAGAGCTTCGTACCCTCGCCGCCGTGGGAGAGATTAATACCGTCTACGTAGTTCATGAGGTCTATGGCAGCCTTCTTGCCGATATGCTCATGCAGCGTCCCGCCGAACTCGGTCGTGATGTTGTATTTGCCGTCGGAGAAGGCTCCGGCCCCTCCGAAGCCGCTCATGATGCCGCATACAGGGCATCCGACGCAGGTCTTTATCCTTTCCCCGTCTATGGGGCATTTTCTTTCTGTCAGCTTCCCGCCGGTCTCGAAGACGGCGATCTTCGCCCCGCTCCTGCGCGAGAGCTCGTAGGCGGTGAAGATGCCTCCGGGGCCCGCACCGATGATGATAACGTCGTAATTCATGTTTTTCCCGTTTCAAAAAATATAATAACAGCATAATTATACCATCAAAACCCGATTTTTGCAATAGCGCTTCCTGTTTTGACCGGCGATATTTCTTGACACGGCGTCTGTTTTGATGCATAATAAACGTGGAATATTATAGGTTGCCATGGCCGCGGGGACTGTCCCGGCGTCATGCGAAAGGAAAAGGAAATGATGTCTCTCAACAGAAGAAGACTCGTGCGCATCGCGGCGGCGCTCGCGGTGACCGCCGCCCTGCTCGCCCCCGCGCTGTACGGCGCGTCTCCGGCGCTGTCCCGGACCGTATCGTCCGCCGTCATCCGCACCGCGACTTTCTCCTCGCCCGCGCTCTGCGCCGACGCGGGCGAGGTGGTCGATCTCGCGTCGTGCGAGGTCCAGTTCGCAGCCGGCGACGACCCCGTCCCCGGAAAGGATATAACCTGGACGAAGGACGGCGTGAATGTCACGTCGGTCAGCGCCGGCGCTCCCGGCGTCACCGCGCTCAACGCGTCGAGCGGCTCACTGAAGCGTACGGTATATCTCGTCGCAAAGGCCGCCGGGGATAAGGAATACACCCTCTGGGAGACGGACTTCTCGGAGAAGTGCGACCTCCGCACGGTGCAGTCGACGGCCGGCACGCAGACAGTCATCGATACTGCGGCCGGGGTGCTCCTGCTGAACGCGTCGAATTCGGGAGACGGATACATAAGAGTCCTCTTCCCCGAGTGGCTCGACGTCTTCGGAGACGCGATCGTCGAGGCCGATCTCCTGCTCGACTCCCCGAACGGCGCGACCTCCCGCTGGGGCTCGGTGATGTACAGGGTGCAGAACAGCAATTACCCGTATATGCATGCGGCGCTGCGCTACGACAGTTCCGCATCGAACGGCAGCGAGCTCGCGCAGCGCAACGAGTCGAACGCCTGGAACGTCATCGTCAAGGGCGCCTGCGCCTCGTCCAACGAAACATTCAACGCGGTGCGCGTCGAGTTCGCCGGGAAGCACACGTCATACAGGATAAACGGCAAAGAGATACTGAAGCTCGACAACACGTATTACGACTCGGGCGCCATGGGCCTGCAGGTCAGGGGCGTCACGATGAAGGTCGACGGCATCCGCGTAAAGGTAAATCCCGATTCCAAGGCCGAGGCACCGTCGATGCCCGGGAACTACGCCGGCGTCCTGCTCCCCGCATCGCACATCGCGCTCACGCCCGTCCGCGTCACCGAGGCCGCGGGCAGTGACATCGGCGCGGCTCTCGCCGCTCTCGCGGACGACACGCCGGAGGTCGCCGTGTTCGGCTGGAAGTCGGGAAGGGTCACGCTCGGGCAGGACTCGGCCGGACTCGCCGAGTTCATGAAGAAGACTAAAGGCATGTTCATCCCGGCGTTCCGGACCGACGCCGCGGACGCCGCCTCCCTCGCCGCCGCCCTGAAGGAGGGAGACTTCCGCGACGCATACATACTCTCCGGCGACGCGGAGGCAATAAAGGCCGCGAGATCGGTATGGAGATACCTCAACGCCGTCTACGACTGCCCGGCCGGCAGATACGCCTCAGCCGAGGAGATCCGCCGCGCCGCGGTCTCTTGCGAGGCCAGGGCCGTCATCATGCCGGAAGGTTTCACCTCGGCGGAGGACATCGCGCACCTGCAGGACCGGTATCTCGTCTGCTGGGCAAAGACAGACGGGAGCGCCGCGTCGGTCGTCGCCGCCGTCAACTCCGGGTTCTCCGGGATAGTGACTCCCGCCCCGTCCGAGGCGTCGGAGATCTTCGATAAATACTATCCCGCCAACACGCTGACGCGGTATCCCAACATCATCGGGCACCGCGGGATACCTTCGCAGGCCCAGGAGAACTCGCTGGCGGGCTGCGTCAAGGCCTTCGAATACGGCGCTAACATGGTCGAGAACGACATATACCTGGTAAAGGGCGGCTCTATCATGGTCATGCACGACTCGACGATCGACCGCACCACCGACGGAAGCGGGGCGATCACGGCAATGACGGCCGAGCAGCTGTCGAGATACATGATCGACTCCTACGCGGGAGCCGCCCCCGAGCCGATCCCCTCACTCTCGGACTATTTCGACGAGTTCGGGGGAAAGGAGGGACGGAACATAGTCATCGAGATCAAGCCCTCCTCGACGAACATAGCGAAGCCGCTGGCCGACATGATAAACGAGTACGGGATACTCGACCAGGTCGTCGTGATCTCCTTCCACACCGATCCGCTCATCGCGCTGCGCAGGCTCATTCCCGACATATCGGTCGCCTGGCTCAACAGCAGCGTATCGCCGAACGAGAACGACCCGTTATTCACGATGTCGACGCTGCTCGACACCCTCCAGCCGACCGCCTCGGTATACAGCCCGAGCTACGCATCGGGTTCTCTCGGGCCGAAACTCACCGGCGCCCTCTTCTGCCGCGGCATCACCACCTGGATCTGGACGGTGAACAAGCGGGCAGACTTCGACAGATATTTCGTCGCCGGCACGCGCGGCATCACCACCAACTATTCCGACTGGGTTTCCTCATACATTAAAGAACTGTACGTCAGAGCCGGCGACGACGGCAGGTACGGGGTCTTTGCGCGGACATACAGGGGGAACGAGCTCGACGTGACGAAAAAGGCGGTGCTGACGGTCGTCGACGACGGCGGGACCGGCGTCTCCTTCGACGCCGGGAGCGGGACCTTCTCGGGCTCGGCCGGAACCGCAAAGCTCTTCTTCACCTACACCTCGCAAACGTCGTCCGGCGACAGATACTCAAAGGTCACAGAACTTCTCTCGGTGGAGACCGGACATACCGTTACGACAGCCGAAGTCACCGCAGCCGAGATCACCCCGGCCGGAGTCACCTCGGCCGAGACCGGAACTCCAAAGACCGGTGAAGGAGGAGACGGGATCACGGGCGGATGCTCGTCGTCCGCACATATCGCCGGGATCGCGGCGTCTCTGGCTCTCGCTGCGCCTTGCATTGCGCGCAGCAGAGGAAAAAGACGCCGCTGAGCCTACTGGCTCCTGAAACGGTCCAGACACGATCAGCGAGGTAAAAAAGATGGAAAGAACGCTTTCGGAAAAGCTGAAATACATAAACGAAAACAGGGAGAGAGGGAGATCCGCGCTGCGCATAGCGTCAGAGCTGTCCTACCTCGCCGCGCTCGCGAAGTACGACTCGAGGGTCGACAGGGATCTCCTCGGGGCTGCCGCGGAAGGCATATGCCGCGCCCTCGACTGCAGCGGCGCCGTGACGCGCGCCGACGCGGAGGCGGCCGAGGATATGCTCGCCCCGCTCTGCCCCGTCGCGAAGGACTACACCGAGATCTTCACCGCTCACGCTCACATCGACATGAACTGGATGTGGGGCTACAACGAGACCGCCGCGCTGACCGTCGACACGGTGCGGACGGTGCTCGGGTTCATGCGCGATTATCCCGGATTCACCTTCGCCCAGTCGCAGGCCTCGGTATACGAGATAATCGAGCGCTTCGCCCCGTCGCTCCTGCCCGAGATAAGGGAGAGGATAAGGAGCGGACAGTGGGAGGTGACCGCCGCCGAGTGGGTCGAGCCCGACAAGAACATGCCGAGCGGCGAGTCGATGACGAGGCAGGTCCTCGAGACCCGCAAGTATCTCGGGCAGCTGCTCGGCCTGTCTGACCGGGATTTCGACCTCTGCTTCGATCCCGACACTTTCGGTCATTCCGCATACGTGCCCGAGATCCTGTCCGACGCCGGCGTGAGATACATGTACCACTGCCGGGGGTACGACCTCCCCTGCCTCTACGAGTTCGTCGCGCCGTCGGGGAAAAAGACGCTCAACTACTGCGAATACGCCTGGTACAACGGCACCGTCACGACCGAGAAATTCGAGATCCTTCCCGATTTCTGCGGAAAATACGGGATAAAGACATACCTTTGCGTGTACGGAGTCGGAGACCACGGGGGAGGACCGTCGAGGCGCGACATCGAGAACATCCTCGAGTACGCGTCGTGGCCTCTCACCCCATCGATCCGCTTCGGAAGGATCAGGGATCTCTTCGCCGAGGCCGAGAAGATAAGAGACGGCCTGCCGCAGATCGGTCACGAGCTCAACTACCTCTTCACCGGATGCTATACTACACAATCGAGGATCAAGATGTCGAACCGCATCTCCGAGGCGAGGATATTCGAGGCCGAGGCGCTCTCGGCGATGGACCGCATCTTCGGAGGGGAGGGCATCTCCCCCTCTGCCCTCGACCTGGCCTGGCGCAACATTCTGTTCAACCACTTTCACGACATACTGCCCGGCTCGGGAACGGTCGAGACCAGGGAGTTCGCAATGGGCAGGTTCCAGGACACGCTGGCGCATGTCGGGACCATCGCCTCGGAGACGATGAGAAGGATCTCGGCGATGACCGACACGTCGGGGATCCACGCGCCGGCGGACGCCGGCGGGACGTCAGAGGGCGCAGGAGCCGGTTTCGCCCAGAACGCGGCGCGCGGCTACCTCCTCCACTCCGCCGAGCGCGGCAGCGGGAGCACCCGTATCTTCACCGTCTTCAACCCGACGCAGTACCGCCGGAGGGAGAACGCGGTCATCACCGTGTGGGACTACGGGTACGACACGTCGCTGTGCGAGGTGAGGGACGGCTCGGGAGAAGTGCTTCCCTTCACTTTATCCGGCAGTCAGGAGTCGTTCTGGGGGCACCGCTTCAACCGCCTCGAGGCAGCCGTCGACGTGCCTCCTTTCGGCTACACCACCGTCGTTCTCTCGCAGAAAAAGCCCGATGGCCTCGTGACGAGGATCCCGCGTACATACGAACACAACGACGCATTCATAAACGACGACGACAAAGTGCTCGACAACGGCATAGTCAGGGCAGTATTCGACAGCCGCACGATGATCCTCAAGTCGTTCTCGGCGGGCGGCCGCGAGCTCGTCCGCGGCGGAGGATACTTCAGGCTGGCGAGTGAGAACCCGGTCTACGGGATGACGGCCTGGCGCGTCGGCCCGACCGCCTCCGAAACGAATATCAACCTTTCGCGCGACGTCCGCTTTCGCGGCATGTCGTCGACAGAGACCTCGTCCGGGCTGCGCTACACCGCGGAATTCGGTTCGTCGAAGATCGACGTGAAGGTCTCCCTTCCCCGCGGCTCGCGCACGCTCGAGTTCGCCGTGACCGCCGACTGGGACGAAAAGCCGGTAAAGGACGTGTCGATCCCGAGGCTCGACTTTGTCGCGCCGGTCGCATACACCGACCGGGGCGAGGTTCTGACCGACGTGCCGATGGGGCGTCTTGTCAGAAAAGCGGTCACGCACGACATACCGTGTCTGTCGTATATCGTCCCTCTCGCCGGGGACGGAGGCGAATGCCTGGCGCTCATGACGGACTGCAAATACGGCTACCGCTTCGACGGCGGGACGGCCAAGGTGAGCCTCATACGCAGCGCATACAATCCCGACCCGTACCCCGAGCGCGGGATACACGAGATCCGGATAGGGATATCGGCCGCCGGCGCGGACGGCGCTCTCGCGCCCGAACTGTCGTCATGCTTCTGCCACCCGCTCAGCGCGGTGTCGGCGAGGTCACATCCGGGAGTGCTGCCGCTTTCGGCTTCCGCCCTCACGGTCGAAGGAGCCGCCGTGTCCGCCCTCAAGATCTCGGAGGACGGAGAGGGAGTCGCAGTGCGCCTGTACGGGAACGGAGCCGCGCACTCCGGAATGACCGAATGCGGAGATAAGCGCGCGCAGCTCGGATTCTGGGCCGGAGCCGGAGAGCTGTCCGCCGCGCTCACCGATTCGCTCGAATCGGAAAAACGCGGCGACGCCGAATGCAGAGGCGGAAGCGTCAGCTTCCGGCTCGGCGAGTGCGCCTGCGCCACCGCGGTTATAAAGACAGAGAAGAAAGCCTGAAGACGCCGCACATCACTCAAAATGAAGGCCGGAGGGCCCCGGAACATGGAAAAGAATCTGCGTGAAAAACTCGATCTGATAAACGGGAACAGAGACCGCGGACCCGCTGCCCTGCGCATCGCGTCGGAGCTCACATATCTTGACATACTCTCGAAATACGACCGGCGCGTCGATGAAGGACTCATGGACAGGGCGGCGGGAACGGTATGCCGCGCGATAGAGGAGCGCGGCGCCGTGACGCCGGATGTCACGGCGGAAGCCGAAGTCATCCTCGCGCCCCTGTCTGCCGTCGCGAAGGACTACTCGGAGATCTTCTGCGCTCACGCGCATATCGACTTCAACTACAGATGGGGCTTCAACGAGACGGCCGCGCTGACACTCGACACCTTCCGCACCGTGCTCGACTTCATGAAGGAGTACCCGTCCTTCACCTTCGCCCAGTCACAGGCGTCTCTCTACCGCATCGTCGAGCTCTTCCGTCCGTCGATGCTCGTCGAGATAAGAGAGCGGATAAAGAGCGGTCAGTGGGAGGTCACGGCCTCCGAGTGGGTGGAGCCCGACAAGAACCTGCCGTCGGGCGAGTCGCTGACAAGGCAGATACTCGAAGCGAGGAAATACCTAATACCGCTGCTCGGTCTGCGCGGCTCCGACTTCGACCTGTGCTTCGAGCCCGACACGTTCGGCCACTCGGCATATGTGCCCGAGATCCTCGCCGACGCCGGCATTAAATACATGTACCACTGCCGCGGATACGAAAAAGAGCTCTACAGGTACGTCGCGCCGTCGGGCAGGAGCACGATAAACCTTTGCGAGTACGACTGGTACAGCGTCTCCGTTTCGCCCGAGAAGTTCGAGACCGTCGCCGATTTCTGCGGAAAGACGGGAATGAAGACGCACCTCTGCGTATACGGAGTGGGAGACCACGGCGGAGGACCGTCGAGGCGCGACATAGAGCGGATCGCCGAGTACGCGTCATGGCCGCTGACCCCGTCGATAAGGTTCGGGAAGATCCGCGACTTCTTCGCGGAGGCCGAAAAGATCAGCGGCAGTCTGCCCGAGGTAAAGCACGAGCTCAACTGCCTCTACACCGGCTGCTACTCCTCGCAGTCGCGCATAAAGGCAGCGAACCGGACCGCCGAGGCGAGGATGTTCGAGGCGGAGTCCCTCTCGGCGATGAACAGGGTCTTCGGCGGGGAGGGCGGCTCGCCGGATATGTACGGCGAGGCCTGGCGGAACATTCTCTCCCTGCACTTCCACGACATCATCACCGGCACATGCAGGCTCGAGTCCCGCGAGTACGCGATGAAGCAGTTCGATACGGCGATGGCGTATATCGGCACCGGAGCGTCGGCTTCGATGAGGGCGATCTCCGACATGACCGATACGTCGCCGATACAGACCTGGGGCGACGCCGGAGGGACCTCCGAGGGCGCGGGAGCCGGCTTTGCGCAGAACGAGTCGCACGGATACCTCCTTCCCTCCGCCGAGCGCGGCAGCGGGAGCACCCGCATCTTCACCGTCTTCAATCCGACCTCCCGCGACCGTGCCGAAACGGCTTCCGTACAGGTGTGGGACTACGGATACGACACGTCGCTCTGCGAGGTGAGCGACGGCAGCGGCGAGCCTCTTCCCTTTTCGCTGTCGGGCCCGCGCGAATCGTTCTGGGGGCACAGATTCATCACTCTCGAGGTTTTCTTTGAAGTCCCGGCGTTCGGATACACGACCGTCGTCCTGCGCCGGCGCAGGCCCGAAGGACATCTCACCGCCCCCCACGAGGGGAACGACTCCTTCACAGAGTCGCCTGATTCGGACAGGGTGCTCGACAACGGCCTCCTCCGGGCGGTCTTCGACGGCGGCGACATGACACTGAAATCGTTCTCTGTCAAAGGGGAGGAGCTCTCCGCGGGCGGAGGATACTTCCGGCTCGTCAGCGAAACTCCGCCGTCGCACGGCAGGACCGCCTGGCTCGAGGGGCAGTCGACAGACAAAAAAGACCTGAACCGCACCTGCCCCGTCCGCTTCGGCGGCATCTCACGCTCCGGTCTGTCGGATGAACTCCGCTATTCGATCGCCTTCGGCAGATCAAAGCTCGACGTGAAAGTCCGCCTCGGACTGCACTCGCGCACGCTCGAGTACACCGTGACGGCAGACTGGGACGAAAAGCCGGAAAAAGGCGCGAGCGTCCCGAGGCTGGAGTTCGTGATCCCGGCGGCGTACACGACGTCTGGCCGGGCGGTCACCGACGTCCCGATGGGGAGACTGTCCCGCGCGGATGCCGGATACGACCTCCCCTGCCAGTCTTATATCGTCCCGCTGAACAGAAATGAGGACGGCGAATGCCTGGCCCTGATGTCGGGCGGGAATTACGGTTTCCGCAGCAACAGAGGCGAGACGAAGGTTACCCTCATCCGCGGGACGTACGACCCCGACCCGTACCCCGAACGCGGGATACACGTCTTCCGCATAGGGGTCGCCGCGGCGGGCGTCCGCGGTGAACTGGCACCTGCCCTCTCGTCTGATTTCCGCCACCCGCTGCCTGCCGTATCCGCGACGCGGCACGGCGGCAGTCTGCCACTCCGCGCTTCGGCACTGAAGGTAACGGGAGCCGAGGTGTCGGCCTTCAAGATCTCTGAGGACGGAGAGGGAGTCGCCGTGCGCCTGCACGGGAACGGTGCCGCCGCTCCGGACGTGACAGACAGCGGGAAACAGACGGCCGGGCTGAGTTTTTACCCCGGCGCCGGGAAGGTTTCAGCCGTGTTCACCGACTCGACGGAATCGCTGCAGACCGGGGCCCCGGAATGCGAAGGCGGGGACATAAAGGCGGAGATCGGCCGCTTCTCCTGCGAGACTCTGGTAATAAAAACCGGGCAGTGACCGCCGTCCGGCACCGCCCGAAAAAAACTATTATGATCCTGTGAACCGAAACCCCGTCGTAAAGGCCGGTTCTCATAAGGATAATCAGAGAACCTGCCGAGAGAGAGTTTAGTAATAATAGGTTATTATTGCACACAATCAAATTATGCCAAAAAAATCAATTCTTCGCATCATTTACCCATATGGGAACAGAGTTTTAATATTTATAACCTCATACCATTTTGAACTAAGTTTTGAGATAAAAAGCGAATCATCTTTTTTGTTATTACTGTAAAAATCGCCTGAAAAATCACAGACAAGATAATACGGTGAATATGCATGAAAGATCACGCAATCGTTTTCAACTCTAATAAGGAGTAATCCTCCTCTGGTTTTATTGGAATGCATTGATTTAAGTACTTCATCAAGGCAGGTCATCTCTTCTTCAGTGGCATTTGATGATATTAAATAAGTATCGTCTAAAGCATCTTTAAATTCAAACTCCCACTCTCCAGTTACCGTTGTACTATTGTCACGAACAACTAAATAACAAACATCTGGATTTTTTCTTCTTTCGCTTTGATAGGCATTCATCAGTTTTGTTGCTACAACTTGGTAAGCATGTTTGTGATGCCTAAAGTCTGACAATGAATATTCAATCATTCCATAACGATAATAAAGGTATTTTTTATGTAAACAAGAGAAGAGTCCTATGGCTATTACAGCACATACTAATACAAAAATGGCAGATTTTATTATTGTTTTTCTTTTCATGATACATCAAATTAACTGAGCGAACCAGTTACAACTACTGTGTATGAAACAAGCGTAACAAAAGGCTGTGGCTGTACTTGGGAGCCCAAACTGGATTGGTTGCATTTTTATAAGAGGGTAACGCAGCAACCGTATGCATTACCGACCTGTACAGATATTGTTTGTTTTCAGACGCGAAAAAGTGTCTGCACATCATTTATTGCGGCCGTTCAGCCTTTTGAAACGGAGCGTAGCGGAGTGGAGAAAGGCTGAACAGCCGCTCCGCTTTCATTGAACGACACATTTGTTAGCTGCAGTTCTTCAGACGGTAATCAACCGGACTCATATACCCGAGACTGCTGTGCAGCCGTTTTCTGTTATAGAACAGCTCTATGTATCTGAAAACGTCTGTCTTTACTTCATCTATTGTAGCATATTTTTTACGATAAATCAACTCCTTCTTTAAACTGGCAAAAAAACTTTCCATACATGAATTGTCGTATGGACATCCGGGAGCGCTCATTGAACTGACAATACCGTTTTTTTTAAGCATTGCTTTGTACTTCTTTGAGCTGTACTGAGTCCCTCTGTCGCTGTGAAAGATCAGCCCTTTGTGTCTTCCTCGGGTCGCTATTGCGTTGCCCAGGGCGCTCATTGACAGATCGCTGTCTATGTTTTTGCCGATCTCATAACCAATCACTTCTTTGTTCTTCAGATCCAGTACCGCCGCAAGATAAACCCACCCCAGATTCGTTTGTATATAGGTGATATCTCCCGCCCACACTTTGTTCATCGTTTCAGGCGAAAAATCTCTGTTTATTATGTTTTCGCTGTATAATCCGTCGCCTTTGTCCTTCCTGTAAGGCTTGAATTATTATGGGGAAGTTTATGCGCCAGCATAAACTTCGGGGCGGGACAAGTGCATTTCATTTTTGTATGCACTTTATGTCCCGCCCTATATTCCCGCATGATCCGCCGTATTTTCCATTCGCTAACCGTCAGCCCTTCGTTCATAAGAGCGGCGCGCATTTTCCGGCAGCCGTACAGTTCCCGGTTCTCAACAAAGACTTTCCTTACCTTATCCGTAAGCGCTTTTTCGGCTTCTTTCCTTTGCTGCCTTTTCTTTTGATAACGCAGCCATTGATAATACTCGCACTGCTTGATCTGAAACGCACGGCACATCTTCGCCACAGAATACAGTGCTCGATTTGCGAAGATCGCTTCGCATTTCATTCTCCGGCTTGCATGAATGATGTCAGCCGACGCAAGCGTCGGCCGGATTTTTTTAATATTTCGACCTTCTCCTTTTCGTCCGCCAGTTCTTTTTCTTTTCTTCTAAGTTCCTTTTCAAGTTCTTTATTTCTTGCGATTAGTTCGTCCGCAGACTGTTTCTTTATTTTTCTCTCGACCTCATACGTCGGCATCTGATGTGCCTCTCGGTACTCTCTTACCCACCGGCAGATCGTATTCTTGTCGATCCCGAGTTCTACCGCAACCTTGCTTGCAGATTTTCCTCCTTCCAAAATGTACTTTACTGTCTGTTCCTTCATTTCCGGACTGTACTTAACCTTCCCCATCTTTGTGGTATCCTCCTTTTCTTTCATCTAATGCATATGATACCACTTTTTACCCTCTTATGCAATTCCATACCAGTCCACGGGAAACATATCATTCCGAGAAATAAGGGTGTAAATCTTTGTTTAAGGGGACCAAATTGTAATTTTTATCAAAATTGACCCCCTTAAATTGACAAAAGCCCTTTTAAGTGATATAATAGTATCGCCTTTGGAGGTGCGACATGAAAATTGAAATCAGATCCGATTTATATAAACGTGAAAAATATCTCGAAAAGATAAGAGGCTTTTACCACGAATGTGAAGTAATAAAGGTTCTTACGGG
>JAFTCN010000030.1 GCA_017454675.1 Clostridia bacterium | reverse complement strand
CGATCCTGTCTCTCTATGAAGAGGATTTCAGAAAGTTCGATCCGTCGGGCAGAGCGTCTATGCTGTTCGACGCCATTCCGGCGCAGCTGGCGAAAAACGCGTCGAGATACCAGACGACAAGTGTGTTGAAAAAGAGCAAGCCGGAAAAACTTCCCGAGATAATAGCCGAGATGGAGAACTCAAAAACAGTGCTCATCTCTTATCATGCCGACGATCCGAACGCGGGTCTTTCCGCAACGGAGGACCTTTCCGCGTTCAAGATGTTCGTCTGCGACACCGGGCTTTTCGTCACGCTTATGTTCAAAGACCGCGATTTTACCGAGAATATCATATACGAAAAACTGCTGAATGATAAACTCAGCGCAAACCTCGGATATCTGTATGAAAACGCAGTTGCTCAAACGCTTGCCGCAAACGGGAACAAACTGTTTTATTACACTTTCCCAAACGAAACTTCGCGGCATAATTACGAGATCGATTTTCTGCTGTCGCGTAAAAACAAGATCTGCCCCATCGAGGTCAAGTCTTCCGGATACAAAGCGCACGTCTCTGTGGATAAGTTTTTTGAGAAATATTCGTCGCGTATCCTGCAGAAATATCTGATCTACACAAAAGACCTCGCGAAGGATACGGACACGCTCTGCGTGCCCGCGTATATGACGCAGTTTCTGTGAGATTGCTTTCGTTCAAATTGATCGAACGTGCGTATCATTTTTTCAGTTCTGAGTCCTCGGGAGAAAAGCAGGCAAAACTGTTCTGCGACACGGTCAGCAGCGTCAATAATATGCTGTCCCCCGTGATCGACGTCGAATTCTACGGCAACTTTCATTCGGAAAAAGATATTGACGTCGCGGAAGTAAAAAAGGAATTGCGCACGCTCGTGGATATCCTGAACGACGAATACGATATGAAGCCGATCATTTACGCCGACGGTTCGACGTACAAAACTATTGTCCGCGGCGATTTCGACGATTGCGATCTTTGGTTCAGAAGTGTGTATTCCGGCGTTCCGTCCAGCATCTCGCGGACCTTCGAAACATAGTCAGGCTTTCCGTTCTAATCGATCGCATAAAACAGATCGAGTGCTGTCGAATCAGTCATTTCGCCGTAATCGATGTCAACGGCGTAATCCATGTAGTAATAACACGTTCCTTCATACATTACCAGCATGGTTTCGCGACGCCGGATGGAATAATCCGTAATATTCAAATCATTTTGAGATTCGATGATCTCTTTCAGTCTATTATCAGCTTTATTGTGAGCTGTCTCCGGGCTGAAACCGGAGGGAAGACTGTAACCGTCAAAGTCTCCGAGCGAATTGCTTGAAAAATCGACGGTCGATCCGTCCCCGGCTATTGTGACGCGCAGAGATTCCGAAGTATCGATTCCGCCTATCACGCGCTTGTATATAAAAACGCGCTCGTTTTCCCCGGTACCGTCCTTGAAACCGGAATACTGATATTGTTTTGTGTCGAGAATCCCGGACAGGAAACGTTCCGCTGCCGCTTTTCCGGAAGATTCGTCTATCGCAGTATCTGAAGAATGCGTTTTTGAAAAGCGCGTCAGTCTGCCGCTTTTCTCATCCAGCATGAAACTGAATCCGTACCCGGTATAGCGGTCGCTCATTTTCGACGAAAAAACGAACGTACTGGTCGTATCGGCATAAACACCCGTATACTTCTCGCCTTCTATTGTTATTTCCCGTTCTGATCCTTCCAAGTCCGCTTTTTTATCGATTTTTCCGTTGTGTATGTTATTCGCCGCATCAAAGTATTCGTTCCACTTTATGAAACTCAAACTGTCGCTGTCGGAGATATCGCCGCAGTAGATTTCTCCTTTTCGTGTTTTGGAAAGAGGAATAATGATCGCAATACTACACAAAATTACTGCAAATCCCGCTGCCACAGCTATTGCTTTTTTGAGCGAAAAGAAAGATTTGCGTTTTGTCTCGCTTACAGAAGCGCTCATTCTTCCTTTTTCCATTCTTTTATGTCTTTCACTTAATACGCTGTCGAGCGTTTTTTCATTGATACCCGAAAGCACATTTTCAAGTACTTCAATTTTCATACCACAGATCCTCCTCGATCAGTTTGATTTTAAGTTTTTTGCGTATATCGGAAAGCTCATGAAACACCATGGATCCACTGATATTCAGAGACTTTGCGATAGCTTCAACAGAGTCTTTGCAGTAATATCTGCATATAAAAATGTATCTTTGCCTTTTTGGAAGAGCACAGACGAATATGTCGATCGTTTCTTTTAACCGACGGTCGTTATACTCTTTGTCAACATTTGATACGTCGGGGATACATTCTTCTATTTCATCAAGGCAGAGCGTACACTCCGACGGGATTCGTTTATTCCGCGACTTCTCTTTGTACTTGTTCAGCGCAATATTTCGTACGATTTTGGCTATATATGCCTTGAGATTTTTAGGTTTATCCGGCGGAATACTGTTCCAAATCTTTAAATACGTGTCATTCACACACTCTTCGGAATCCTCATCATCAGCCAAAACATTATAGGCAATTTTATATAAATACCTGCCGTATTCATCCGAAATGCAAGATATTATACTCTCATCTCTTGAGAATAAATCGGCAATGATTGAACTGTCGGACTTTTTACTTGTATCCTTACTCATGAGCGCTCACCGTAAATCCCTTTCACCCTAATAGACAACAAAAAATCAGAAACCTACAATGAATCTTGTGATTTTCTGATTTTCTCATATTTGCAACCGCTATATAATCATCTTATATCTGCACAACCCGGCATAGTCGTCTCTGACGATGATCTCCTCCGGGAACTCAGGCAGCCACTTGCGGTCAAAACAGGTCGTGCCGAAATAGGCGTTGAAGCTGTCGACGGGAAGGATCACCCAAAACGCGTCGAGGTACCAGACGACAAGCGTACTGAAAAAGAGTAAACCGGAAAAACTTCCCGAGATAATAGCCGAGATGGAGAACTCAAAAACAGTGCTCATCTCTTATTGGACTGCGCTGATTAATTGACAATCGGTGTATAATCTTTGTATGGGTACAAAAGGAAGGAGAAAGCAATCTACATCTATCAATTTCTTTGCTCCCGATCGGCCGGTTCTCATTATCCTTATGAGAACCAGCCTTACGGCCGGGTCTTTTCGTTATTCAGCGCCTTTCAGTCCCCGGGCAAATTCTTCGGGAGTGATGAGTCCGGGCTCTGAGACAAGATCTTCGAAGCCGAAGCAGAGGTTCTCCGGGCGGTGGCTGTCGCCGGACAGGATGAACCTTCCCCCTTGAGAGAAAATGTATCTCCTCTGCTCTGCCGACGGATACGGCGAATTCCTGTATCCTCTGGAGATCGCTCCGGTGTTGATCTCGAACAGACGGCCGCCGGCGAGCAGTCTGTCCGCCGCCGCGGTCCAGGCGGAGATATAGACGGGGTCCGACTCGGAGAACAGCTTTCCTCCCCCGTTGTGCTTGGTCAGAAGATCGAAGTGCCCGACGATATCCGCTCCCGTGACGGCGGCGACATCCGACACCGTCTCGTAGTATACCTCAGACAGCGCAGCTATGCTGCCGCCGAAATACTTCTCCGCGGCCGCGACGAGCCGCTCGGGGCGGCCGTCGATCTCGCAGAACTCCCCGCCGGCGCGGATATAATGGACCGAACCTATGACATAGTCGTAACCGTCGGACGGCATGTCGGAATAGTAATCCTGCTCGACGCCGCACAGGACGGTTATCCTGTCTGAATACTTCTCGCGCAGCCGGGCGATCACGCCGCGGTATTCCGCGGCGCGTTCCTTCCGCATACAGTACGATTCGTCGTGCGGGGTATGCGAGTGGTCGGAAAAGCCGATATATCTCATTCCGCGGGCTATCGCGGCGAGCACGACGTCCTCCGGGGCGGACTTTCCGTCGGAGAAGGTGCTGTGGACATGGAAATCGCCGAGCAGGAAAGGAGAGCGAGAGACGGCGTGCGGCCCGTCTGTTCCGGGCCGGGACAGCCGTCTTTTTTCAGCGCCGGCCATTCAGGTCATCTTCTCCTGTTTGACTTTTTTGTCGATGACATGGCGCGAGGCGAGCTCCGCCCTTATGTCGTCGAGCGTGATGCCGGCCTCGGTCATGAGCACCATGACGTGGTAGGCGAGGTCGGCGATCTCGTAGACCGTCTCCTTTTTGTCCTCCGCCTTCGCCGCGATTATCACCTCGGTCGACTCCTCGCCGACCTTTTTCAGTATCTTGTCGAGCCCTTTCTCAAAGAGATATGTGGTGTACGAGCCCTCTTTGGGATCGTCGCGGCGGCCGGCGATGAGCGCCATAAGGCCCTCGTATGAAAACCCGGCTTCGGCGTCGGGATCGGCGTAGAGGGGATATTCGAAGCACGACACGGTGCCGAGATGGCAGGCGGGGCCGTCGGGGATGACCTTGACGAGCAGCGCGTCACGGTCGCAGTCGGCCGTGACCGATACGACGTGCTGGAAGTTCCCGCTCGTCTCTCCCTTAAGCCACAGCTCCCGCCTCGAGCGGCTGTAGAAGCAGGCAAGCTTCTTCTCAAGCGTTATCCCGAGGCTCTCTCTGTTCATGTAAGCCAGCATGAGGACGCGGCCGGTGCGCGCGTCGGCGACGACCGCGGGAATGAGCCCCGCGGAGTCGAATCTCAGTTCGTTTATGTCGATCATTTTCTGACCCCGTTCCGGTGTATTTGCTTTTTTCCGGGCAGCTGCCCGGCTTTTTTATCTTCAGCGGCGGCAGCAGCTTCCCGCTCCGCGACCTCTTCCCCGCCGTCTCCGCCGCCGGCGTCAGATATCCTCGCGGGGATCCCGGCGTCGCGCATGGCGCGCTTGAGGTCGGATATGTCGACCTCGCCGAAGTGGAAGATCGAAGCGGCAAGTCCGGCGTCGACGCCCGGCACCGACTTGAAGAGAGTGATGAAATCCTGTATGCATCCGGCGCCTCCCGATGCGATGACGGGCACGCTGACAGCCCTGCATACGGCGTCGAGCATCTCAAGGTCGAAGCCTCCGCGGACGCCGTCGGTATCCATCGAGTTGACGACTATCTCGCCCGCGCCGTCTTCGGCCCCGCGGCGGATCCACTCGATCGCGTCGATGCCGGTGTTGTCACGGCCGCCCCGAGCGAATATCGTGAATCTCCCGTCGACGCGGCGGACGTCTGCCGACAGCACCACGCACTGGTTGCCGTAGAGCTTTGCCGCCTTTTTTATGATCGACGGGTCCTTTATCGCGCCCGAGTTGACGCTCACCTTGTCGGCGCCGCACTTGAGCACGCGGTCGAAATCGGCGACCGACCCTATGCCTCCGCCGACGGTCAGCGGGATGAAGACGTTCTCCGCGGTCTCGCGCAGGATCCCGGTGAAGATCCCGCGTCCCTCCGCAGACGCCGTGATGTCGTAAAAAACGAGCTCGTCGGCGCCGCAGCGGCTGTACCGGGCGGCCAGGTCGAGCGGCGAGGAGACGTCGCGCAGGCCCCCGAAATTGACTCCCTTTACCACCCTGCCGTCTCTTACGTCGAGGCAGGGGATTATCCTTTTAGTCAGCATCCTTCAGATTCATTTCGCGGCCGCGATGGCCTCCTCCAGCGTGAACGCGCCGGAATAGTACGCCTTCCCGACGATCGCTCCGTACAGTCCTATCGATCTCAGCTCCTCTATCTCCGAGAGCTTCGTGATCCCGCCCGACGCGGTTATGTCGGCGTCGCAGCGTCGCGCGAGCTCGCGGTAGAGCTTTATGTTGGTGCCGCGCATCGCCCCGTCCTTCGAGATGTCGGTGCAGATGATGTTCGAGATCCCGTCGACAGAGACGCGCTCGCAGAAGTCGTAGAGATCCTCCCCCGACTTCTCTGTCCAGCCGCGGATCGCGATCCTGCCGTTTTTGACGTCGGCGCTGACCGCTATCCGGCCTCCGTACAGCGCGGTCGCCTCGATCAGCATGGGCGGATTCGTTACCGCCGCGGTGCCGATGATGACCCGGTCGATGCCTGCGTCGATGTACTTTCTGATAACGCCGAGGCTGCGCACGCCGCCGCCGACCTCGCAGAAGAGCCCGCTCTTCTCCTTGATCTTCGCGACGGTCTCAAAGTTCGGAGTGCCGCCGGCTCTTGCGCCGTCGAGATCGACGATATGCACCGCCTCGGCTCCGGCCTCCCTGAAGGACACCGCGACGCCCGCGGGATCGTCGCTGTAGACAGTCATGCGGGAATAGTCTCCCCTGTACAGTCTGACGGCCTTGCCGTCGATGATATCGATAGCTGGAAAAATGATCATTCCGACAGTTTCCTTTCCCTTTCCCCGCCTCAGGCGGTGCTTTTGCGCGTCACGAACCCGGGCGGCGCATCTCGCAGAACGCCCTGAGTATCGAAAGGCCGGTCCGCCCGCTCTTTTCGGGGTGGAACTGGCAGCCCGCGACGTTGTCCCGCGCGGCGGCGGCCGTCAGCGGCGCGCCGTAGAAGGACGACGCTATCCGCGAGCTTTCGCAGCCCACGGCGCAGTACGAGTGGACGAAATATACGTAGTCGCCGTTTTTGATGTACTTGAACAGCGGGTGGCTGTTTCCCTCCTTCAGGTCGAAGTCGAGCGAGTTCCAGCCCATGTGGGGTATCTTCAGGCCGCTCAGGCTGTCCTCCGGAACCGTTTCGGCGATCGGCCTCACCTCGCCCCGCAAAAGGCCGAGGCCGGCGTGTTCCCCGTATTCGAAGCTGCGCTCAAAGAGCAGCTGCATACCGAGGCAGATCCCGAGAAGCGGTATCCCCTCTCCCGCGGCCTCTTTTATCACGTCGCCGAGGCCGGTCTCCGAGAGCTTGCGGGCGGCGTCCCCGAAGGCCCCGACGCCGGGCAGGACGACCCTGTCGGCGCTCATGATCACGCCGCGGTCGGACGTCACGGCGGCCTCCTCGCCGACCGCCCCGAAGGACGAGCGGAGCGAGAAGAGGTTGCCGACGCCGTAATCGACTATCGCCGTCATCAGAGCACTCCTTTCGTAGAGGGGATCTCCCCTCCGAGCGCGGGATCGACCGATACCGCCGCGCGGAGGCTGCGGGCTACCGACTTGAAGGTGCCCTCGATTATGTGGTGCGAATTCCTGCCCGCGAGCTGGCGTATGTGCAGCGAGCAGCCCGCCTGCCGCACGAATCCCCGGAAGAACTCCTCGACGAGCTCCGTGTCGAAGTCTCCGACCTTTTCGGTCGGGATCCGCAGGCCGTATCCGAGAAAGTCGCGGCCCGAGAAGTCGACCGACGAGAGAATGAGCGCCTCGTCCATCGGCAGCACGGTGTCGCCGTAGCGGCGGATGCCGCGTTTGTCCCCGAGCGCGGCGGCAAACGCGGAGCCGAGCGCGATCCCTGTGTCCTCGGTCGTGTGGTGGTAGTCGACGTACGTGTCGCCCCTGCAGACGAGTTCGAGGTCGAACCTGCCGTGCGACGCGAAGAGCGTCAGCATGTGGTCGAGGAAGCCGGATCCGCTGTCGACGCGGCTCTTCCCGCTGCCGTCGAGGCAGAGTTTCAGCCTGATGTCGGTCTCGGAGGTCTTTCTTGTTATCTCGGCCGTTCTTCCGGCAGTCTTTTCCGCATTGGAGTTTTCCATGTCAGTCACCCGGTCCTCCGTCATCCTTTCGCTCTGCCGCCTTCACGATCTCCCCGGCGGCGGCGAGGAAGAGCTCCATCTCCTCCGCGCTGCCGACGGTGATCCGGTTACGGTTCGAGATCCGCGGAGCGTCGAAGTGGCGCACCAGTATCCCGCGCTCCCGCAGCTCACGGTAAAAGGTCTCACCGGACACGCGGGGGTGCTCGGCGAAGATGAAATTCGCCGAGGAGTCGGTGCAATCGAAGCCCAGCTCCCGCAGCCTCTTTTCCGTCGATCCTCTCACCGATATGATCTTGTTCCGGCACTCCTCGAAGTACTCCCTGTCGAGCAGCGCCCCGATCCCGGCCGCCTGGGTCATGCTGCCGACGTTGTAGGGGTTCGTCGAGTAGCGCAGCGTCTCGATGTCGCTGATCAGTTCGGGACAGGCTATCCCCATGCCGAGCCTGCCTCCCGCGAGCGAGCGGGATTTCGAGAAGGTCTGAGTCACGAGCAGGTTCGGGTATTTATTCACCAGCCCGACGGCCGATCCGGCGCCGAAGTCGACGTATGCCTCGTCGATCACGACGATGCTGTCACGGTTCGCCGCGACGATCCTTTCGATATCGCCGGGCGTAAGCGCGATGCCGGTCGGGGCGTTGGGATTCGCGATGAAGACCGTCCCGCCGGCGCCGAAGTAGTCTTCCGGATCGAGCGTGAAGTCGTCCTTCAGCGGTATAATCCGCGCCGGTACGCCGCATACGCCGGCAAAAACCTTGTAGAAGCCGTATGTTATGTCGGCGAAGACCGCCGGGTGAGAGCTGTCGCAGTATGCGCTGAAGGCGAAATAAAGGATCTCGTCAGAACCGTTGGTGAAGACGAAGCAGTCGGGGGCGAGACCGAAGTATTCGGCAGCCGTCTCGCGGAGCCTCCGGCATTCGGGGTCGGAATACAGTCTCAGGTCGCCCGCGGCCTCCCTCGCGAAGCGCTGCGCGTAGGGCGAAGGGGGGAACGGCGACTCGTTGGTGTTGAGCTTTACGAAACTCCTTCCGCGCGGCTGCTCGCCCGGGACGTACGGCACGAGACCGCCGTATTTTTCGCTGAAATACCGGCTCATTTGTTAAGTCTCCACTCCCGCGGCATGCGGGCTCCGTTCGGCGAGAGGAGATCCTCACCGCCCCTGACGTCCCCTGTCCTTACGGTGACGCTCGCGGCGTGGCCGGTAAGGCCCTCGGTGTTCGCCAGCTCGCATATCGCGGACGAAACGTTGCGCAGCGACTCCTCCGTGTAATACACGTACTGTATGCGCTTGCAGAAATCGTATACCGAGAGCGCGCTCGAGAATCTCGCGGTGCCTCCGGTCGGAAGTGTGTGGTTCGGACCCGCCAGGTAGTCTCCGACGGCCTCGGGGCAGTACCGTCCCAGAAATGCCGAGCCGGCGTTCCGGATCTTTGCGAAGAGCTCCATCGGTTCGTCGACGCAGAGCTCGATATGCTCGGGCGCGATGCGGTTTGCGACGTCGCAGGCCCGGTCGAGATCCTCAACTATGATTATCTTGCCCTCGGACTCGATCGACGCCCTGGCGATCTCCGCGCGCTCGAGCCTCGGAAGCTGCCGCTCTATCGCCTCGGCGACGGCCTTTGCCAGCGCATCCGAGTCGGTGAGGAGCACCGCGCTCGCGCGCCTGTCGTGCTCTGCCTGCGAGAGCATGTCGGCAGCGAGGTATTCGGGGTCGGTCTTCCCGTCGGATATGACGAGGATCTCGCTCGGTCCCGCGATCATGTCGATCGACACCCTGCCGAAGACCTGCCGCTTCGCCTCGGCGACGTACGCGTTGCCGGGGCCGACGATCTTGTCGACCGCCGGTATGCTCTCGGTGCCGTATGCGAGGGCGGCGATCGCCTGGGCCCCTCCGGCCCTGAAGATCCTCGTGACCCCCGCGATCTTCGCGGCGGCGAGCACGGCGTCGCAGATCTTCCCGTTCCTGTCGGGAGGCGACACCATGATTATCTCGCCGACACCCGCGATGCAGGCGGGTATGACGTCCATAAGCACCGTCGACGGATACGCCGCCGTGCCTCCGGGGACGTAGACCCCCACCCGCTCGAGCGGGACGACCCGCTGTCCGGTCAGGCGGCCTGCGGTCCCTTCGGTGGAGAATGATCTCATCTTCTGCTTAGAATGGTAGCGGGTGATCGACTCCGCGGCGTAGAGCAGGGATTCCTTCAGCGCTGCCGGGATGCGCCCGTACGCCGCTTCGATCTCCTCTTTATCCAGCTCTGGAGAGTCGATGTCGGCGCCGTCGAACCTGCGCGTATAGTCGAGCAGGGCGGCGTCTCCCTTCCTTCTCACGTTTTCTATTATTTCGGCTACCGCAGCCGAGACGTCCGCGGTGCTGTCGGATCTCGCGAATATCTCGTTCTCCGGCAGAGCGCCGTATTTCATTATCCTTATCAAAGTTCGGTCCTCCGGTGTTCCGTTTTATTTGGCGCAGACGCCCGCGAGCGCCGCTTTCATCGCCTCGATCGGCCCGCTCCCGCCCGACTGGTATGCGGCCTTGTTCGCGATCAGCCGGGCGCTGATCGGGAATATCTCATCCTTGACCTCGAGCCCGTTCTCGCGGAGCGTAGTTCCGGTCTCGACGATGTCGACGATCACGTCGGACAGTCCCAGCAGCGGCGCGAGCTCGATCGAGCCGTTGAGCTGGATAATGTCGATGTCGCGACCGCGCGACTGGTAGTAGCTGCCGGCGACGGCCGCGAATTTCGTCGCGACCCGCAGCGTGCCCTCTCCGCCGTCGGTGAAGTCCTTCGGGCCCGCGACCGCCATGCGGCAGACGCCGACTCCCAGGTCGAGCAGCTCGTAGACGTCGGGCGAATGCTCGAGCAGGATGTCCTTCCCGGCGACTCCGACGTCGGCAGCGCCGCGCTCGACGTACACGGGGACGTCGGACGGCTTTACCCAGAAGTACCTGACCATGCGGTCCGGGTTCTCGAATACCAGGCGCCGGTTCGGTTCGAGGATCGACGGACACTCGTATCCCGCCTGCGCGAAGAGCGAGTAGACCTTCTCGCCGAGCCGCCCTTTCGGCAGCGCGACGTTTATCCATCCCCCGCGTGAGAGCCCCTCAGAAGCCGCGGAGCGCTCGATGACATCGATGTATACCGCAAATCCCACGGCGTTCGAACGCCGCTGCATGCGCCTCATAAGCCCCTCGTAGCGGCCTCCGGACAGCACGGCGGACGGGATCCCGCCCACGAATCCCTTGAAAACGACCCCGCTGTAGTAGTTCATGTCGCCGGTCACCGAAAAATCGACGGTGATGCGGCAGCCGGAGTCCCTCTTCGCCAGGATCGAGAGCAGTTCGGTGAATTCGTGCGGGATGAGCCCGTCCGGCAGCCCGAGCGCTTCCAGCGCCGGTATCGCCGCCGGTACCGGCTGTCTGAAGGACAGCAGGCCGCGCAGCGCCTCGCGGTACCCGGCGGCGACGCCCGCCGCGGCGCATATGCGTTCGGCCTCGTCGGCGTTCTTCCCGGCCGCCGCAGCGTACAGTTCCTCCTCAGAGCCCGCGGCGGGGCTGCCGGACATGAGGATGCCGCGGAACACGAGCGGCCAGGATATGCTCAGCACCGAGTCTGGAGAGACTCTCATCAGGGCGTCTGACGCCAGCATTATCACGTCCGCCGTCTCCTCCGCCGTGACCTTCCCGATGCACTCGACGCCCGACTGCATCATCTCGCGGAACTGTCCCGAGCGTCCCGACACGCGGTATACGTTCTCGTTGTAGTAGACCTTTTTCGTGACTCCGGGGTCGTCGGGCGTGTTCTTGACGATCGACAGAGTCACGTCGGGCTTGAGCGCCATCAGTTTCCCGTCGGTATCGGTGAAGGTTATCACGTTGTCCGAGATCAGGAACTCCTTGTTTCCGGCGTACAGGTCGTATTCTTCGAATTTGCTCATGCGGTATGGGGCAAATCCCCGCGATGCGTAGAGCGCCCGCAGCGCAAAGATAAGTTTCTCGCTTCCGCTGAGTATGGCCTCGTCTATATCCATTTCTCTTTCTGTCTTTCTCTTATATACTCTGCTCTTCCGTCTTTTCTGTTTTACTTCCCGCCTTTGCCTCCCGCGGGATCCGGGGCGTCCGTCCCCTCCGGCGCTTTCCCAGCCGGGGCGAGCCTCGCGATCGCCCTGACATATCCTCCCTGCCCGTAGTTGAGACAGCGGCTGACGCGTCCGATCGTAGCGGTGGAAAGGCCCGTCGCCTCGACTATCTGCTGATAGCTCCTGCCATCAGACAGCAGCACCGCGGCGTCGAGGCGCTTTGACATGTCGAGCAGTTCCTTCACCGTGCATATGTCCTCAAAGAAATCGTAGCATTCCTCTATCGATGATAGCTGCATTACCGCTTCGAAAAGCCTGTCGATGGAACTTGTGCGGCCGATCATTTTTCTACCTCTTCCTGTGTCGTGTTTTTTCTCCGGCCGGCGATCCGTGTCATACCGCCCGCGGCGTCCCGCTCTCCGGAACGCCTTTATATTTTACCACGCTAAAGTGTTAAAGTCAAGACTTTTCTGCGCCGTTGCGCCGGATAATCGCGGAGACGGGACCGAGACCCGCGCATTTTTACCGGGGAACACCGGCTTTGCGGTCCTTCAGACCTTCTTTGCCTCCGGGAATTATCCCGGGGGACACCGGCATTCCGTTCTTTCATCACTTTTTTATCTTTACGGTTTGACTTATCTTTTGAAATGTGCTATAATAACACAGCCGGACCGCGAAACCGCATTCTGCGCCCGGCGAGGACGAAAGGCAGGTAAGACATATGAAAAGAAGAACAGCTTCAAACGCCGGTATAAAGGCCGGGATGATCCTCTCGGCGCTGCTCGCGCTGATACTCTCCGCGTCGCTCTTCGCGGGATGCGCGAAGCCCGAAACGCCCGCGGATACCGGGTCGTCACCGGCCGCCGCAACGTCGGGACAGCCTGACGGCACGGAAACAGAACAGACCGCGGACACCTTATACGGGGCGCCCGCCGTCATCGACACCGGCAGATTCGTCTACCGCATGCTCATGAAAGACAACAAGCTCTGGGTGCAGATGCACTTCTCCGAGAGCGAGACCGAGAACGGCGACGCGATAAACGACGCCCTCTACAGCCGCGAGACGCTCGTCGAGTCGCTCTACAACTGCGAGATAGAGCACACCGTCGACTCCAATGCCGCGACGCTCATAGCCAACGCGTCGTCGGCAGGCGACCCCGTCTGCGAAGCGATCTTCATGCCCGCGACGACCGCCTTCTCCGGAGCGGTTAACGGACTGCTCCTCGACCTCAACACCGTCGACGGCTTCCGCACCGACGCTCCCTGGTGGGACGCCCGCGTGATAAAGGAATACGCGGTCGGCCCCCGTCTCTTCACGCTCGACGGCGAGATCAACATCAGGGACGACCTGCGCACGATGGGCGTCATCTACAACAAGGAGCTCTACAACGACTACGGCTACAACGCGACATACGGAAAGCCCTACGACATCGTCTCAGCCGGCAACTGGACCTATGAGATGCTCATGGAGATGATCAAGGACAAGACCGCCGACCCGAACGACACGAAGGGCATGTGGGGCATGCTCAGCGAAGTCTCCGCCCCCTACTACTTCTTCCTCGGCTCGGGGCTCAAGACGCTGACGAACGAGGGCGGCGAGTTCACCTGCCACCTCGCCGAGGAGAAAGTCTCTAACTTCTTCCAGAAGACGGCTCTGATGGCCTCGAACAAGGACATCATGATCGTCAACAACGGGAACTATTTCTCGTCGTCGGAGCAGTGGACGGCCGCCGTGAACATCTTCAAGTCGGGCAACTGCCTCTTCAGGTCGACCACCCTCTCGTCGGTCAACGGACTGACCGACATGAAGAGCGACTACGGAATCCTGCCGATCCCGAACTCGGGCGGCGGCAGCAGGGAGTACTACTGCTACGCAAGCGGCTCGAACACGTCGCCGCTCTCGATGCCCCGCAACCTCGCCGACACCGACTTCGCTGTCGCGATCACCGAAGCCCTGGCATACTATTCGCTCAACGGGCAGCGTGAAGGCGCCATGACGCTGCACGGCGCCTTCTACA
This sequence comes from Clostridia bacterium, assembly GCA_017454675.1. GTDB lineage: Bacteria > Bacillota > Clostridia > Oscillospirales > CAG-272 > CAG-390. The sequence continues at coordinate 29,160 of JAFTCN010000030.1, read as the reverse complement.
GCATACTCGGCGACGCCAGGCTCGCCCGGACCTTCGAGGACGTCGCCATGCTCGACACCGTCTTCTCGTCCAAGACCTACGACATCGACCAGACCGCCGGAATCACCGGCTTCGAGTCGGCGTTCTACCAGATCGTCAAGGGCGGCGGAGTGAACGGAGTCGCGACGGCCGTCACGGCCACGTCGAAATCGGCGAACGCAAAACTCGCGAAGTTCCTCGCCGACCTCGACGGAAAATACGCGTCGTAACACATAGAAAGCAAACAATAGGGGCTGCCAGAAAACAGCCCTTTTTGTTCTGCCCGCGTTCGTGATTCAGATGAAATAACGTTCGGTGTAGAGCGGGAAGACGGTGAAGCTGCCGTCGGCGAAGACGTCGATCACGGTCCCGCCGACCGCCCCGCGGCGGTAGAACGTGCAGTATCCGCTCTTGACGCCGTACGCGAAGACGGCACCGTCCCGGTGTATGCAGGCGTCGTTGCGGTGCTCGTGGGCCGTGAAGAAGCCGGCCGTCCCGCATTCTCTGGCGGTCCGGTAGAAGCTGCCGTCGGCGTCGACCGTATGCTTCGAGTGCTCGTATATGCCTCCGTAGTCGCCGGGCCGGGTCGCGTCGAAGCTCACCCCGAACTCGTATCCGTAGCACTCGCGGAAGACCTCGTCGTATACCGTGAGCGGGATGTGGAAGAAGGCCAGCGACGGCACCGTCCGCCCGTTTCTCTCCTTCGCGGTCTGTGCGACGGCGCGGTACCACGCGGTCTGGTCGGGGTATATCCCCGCCTCGTGGCAGACGAGCCCGTAATCAATATTGTCGGGCGTGATGCCCTCCTCGGGCGCCCACGGGTCTCCGACGGTCCTGCAGCCGTTCGTGTCGAGCAGAAAGAGGAGCATGACGTCGCGCCCGTCCCGCCGTATGCTCAGAGCGTAGTTGCCGTGCCCGGTCAGTCCGCCGTCGGTGAAGAGGCAGTGCGGGCACTCCGCGAAGCGCGACATCTGCCAGCGCACTCCCATCCGGCTCTCGTTGTCGTGGTTGCCGAATATCGGAGCCCACGGGATGCCGAAGCCCTCCGCCTCGCGGCAGAACAGATCCTGCATGCGGCCGAGGTCGTCGAACTCGCCGTATACGTTGTCGCCGGCGAACACCAGCAGGTCGGGAGCCGCGCGGGCCACCGTTTCGCGGACGAAGGTGAAGCACCTCTCCTCCATTCCCGGCACGCCCTCCCTGAAATAGGCGCCCTTTATCTGCCTGTCGCGCGTGGGATTGCGCGTACAGCAAAGGTCGATGATCTGCAGGTCGGAGAGCATCAGTATCCGGAAGCTCTCCTTCCCTTCACCTCGGTCCCGGCGCCCCGACGGCCCGAAATCGAGTATGTGATCGGGCTCCGTCCTGCCGCCCGGGGACCTTTTCCCGGCGGCGGAGCGAACTGTATCCGCCATGTCAGAGAAACCTCCGCAGCAGCTCGAGCGGGCTGTCCACGCTCCTTCCCACCTCGGACTTCACCTTTTCCATCGCGTTGTCCACGCAGTATCCCTCGAAATCGGGGTCGGTGAGCATCGGCAGGTCGTTCGGGGCGTCGCCCGTCGTGTAGATCTTCTCGGGAGACGCGCCCGACAGCTTCACGTACCTCTTGAGTCCCGCCGCCTTGCTGACGTCGCGCCTGAAAAAGTCCATCGTCCGGCTTCCGGGGGCCATGCCGTGTATCCTGCCCTCGGTCACCCTCTCCACCTCGGTGCGCGAGAACTCGAGGAGCTCGGGGTCGTCGAATCCTCCGCAGAAGCCGTTGATGTTCCCGAGCTGAGAGTCGCCTATCCTGAGCTCGCCGGTACCCGGAACGGCGTAAACGTTCTCGGGGACCGAATACGAAAGATAATACGCGTTCAGGTTCGACACACGGTAGAGCGTGCAGCCGAGCTCGCGCAGCCGGTGCGACGCGACGGCGATGTCCGTCGGGTCGAGCGTCGCGTTGTAGATGAGTTCCCACGAGCCGTCGCTCGCCGTCGCTCCGTTGTCGGAGACGGCAAAATCGACCTCGAGCCCGTTCGCCCGCAGCGCGGACCTTATGCTGTTCCGGGGGCGTCCGGTTACTATACCGAAGAGATTCCCGGCCTCGCGCCAGCGTCTCACCGCTTCTTTCAGCTCGGGAGTGACGCCGCGGTATGTGACTGTACCGTCGTAATCGGTAGCGTAGATCTTCATGAAATGCTGTTTTCCTGTCTGTTTTTCGATATCGTGCGGAGCGGGGCCTGCGGCCCCGTCCCGCGGCAGGTGCCCGTCATGCAAATGCCGCCGGGAGGCCGGAACGGCCCCCCGGCGGTCCTGTGCCGGGCCGTCGCGGCGTCAGGCGATCACTCAGCCGAGTTTTGCGTAGGCTTCGTAGATCTCGTCGACGTTGCGCTGCCAGGACTTTGAGCTGGCCTTCAATGTCGCCGATATCACCTTGACGCTGTTGAGCAGGTTGTCACCCATGACGGAATAGATCAGTCCTATCGAGTTCGTGAAGTTCATCGCGAAGTCGAATCTGAGCGAGTCGCGGATGAGGTCGAGCATGCGCGAAGCGGTCGGATCGCTCATGTATTTGTACTTGAGCGTCGTCTCGTAGTAGTCGGGCGTTATGTACTTCCAGCCGTACATTCCGAGGGCCTCGGTCACGCAGCCGACCATCTCGGGATCCGCGATATTGCCCATTATCGCCAGGGCGCTCATGGCGTCGCGGGCGGACGAGATGTATCTTTCCTGTTCGGCGTCGTATTTCGGGAACGGAACGATGCCGTAGTCCGCCTTCATCTCCCTCATGCTCGCGGCGCAGTTGAGCTTTTCGGTGAAGAAGAGCAGGTGGTCGTCGACGAAGTCCTTCGTCATGTCGGCGCCCTCGCTCACGAGCAGGACGTGGTTCGGATTGCCGTATACCGAGTTGTAGAGTTTCTCGTACGCGTTGATATACTTCTCGTTGTTAATCGTGATAAAATGCTTGCCGTCGGCGTCCTTTTCGGTTATGCCGCAGTCCCAGACGGTGGCGCACATCCTGGCGTTGTGTCCGGACATGCTCATACCGAAGAGGTCGCCTCTGTCGGCCTTGCCGTTCCCGTTTATGTCCTCGCCGACCCCCAGCGCGATCTCGAGCATCCTGTCATATGTCCACTCGTTCGAATCGACGAGCCCGTAGACGTCGGGGATGTTGTTGCTTGACGCCAGATCCTTGTTGAAATAGGTACACATCGTATACTCATAGAGGCTGTATCCGATGTCTCCGACCGCCGAGAGTATCTTGCCGTCGATGTCGACGTTCTCGGTGTACTGCGGGCACCACCACTTCTTGTTCAGATCGACTGCCGTGAGGTTCTTGATGTTGTACGCGTATCCGGACAGACCTATGTTCACGATATACGCCGAATGCGTCATGACCAGATCGTAAACCTTGGCGCCGTTCTTGTAGGCCTTCTCGACCTCCGCGAGGAAGGCGGCTCTGTCGCCCCAGTTTCCGGGAGACTCGACGACCTTGAGCTTCACGCCCAGTCTCTCCTCGGTCTCGAGGTTGCGTTTCGCGACGGCCGTCTTCACGAGGTCGCCCGTCGTGTCGTCACCGATGAACTCGTACGACGTGAGCGTCCTCGAGAGAATGACGTACTCCCCGCCGTCGAATCTCCGGTCGCCCAGTGTGTCACGCTCGTTCTCGGGTATCTCCGCCGTCGTCTCGGCGGCCGGAGTATCCGAGGCCGGACCCGACTCCGCAGGTGTCGTTTCGCCGCTCACCGCGGGCCCTTCCGAGCACGACGCAAGCAGCGCGGCGGTCATGATCAGCGCAAGCAGCGCCGCAGGCAGTTTTTTAAGAAATGCGTTTTTCACAGTTCCCACCCCCAAAGGATCCTTTTTTATGGTTTGTACAGAGATCACTTTTTGTTTCCGAAGAGACCCCGGATTATCGACACGGCCGACGAGCCGAGCAGCGACGAGAGAGCGCTCGACGCCGCCTGGGATACGATCTTTCCCGCGCTCTTTTTCGAACTGCCGGTGAGCGAGCTCACGAGATTCCGTCCGACCGATCTCGCGGCCGAATTCGCGGCGGACGCTGCGGCGTTCTCGATCTTTTTCCTTGTCTTTGAGCTACCGCGGCCGGACTTCTTCCCGCTTCCGCCGTCCTCTTCCTCTCCACTGTCCTCTTCTCCGTTCTTTTTCTTCTTTTTGCTTTCCTTTTTTTCGGCGTCGGCCTTTTCCTTTTCTTCGGCGAGCTTTCTGTTCGCCTCGCTTATGATCTCGTATGCCGACTGACGGTCGACCGCCTCGCGGTATTTGAGTTCGAATTCGTCGCCGAGGATCAGCTCCTTCACCGTCTCTCCGTCAGCCGGGCCCATGAGGCTCTGCGGAGGCAGTATGTTCGCCTTCTCGACGGTCTCGGGGACGCCATCCGGCCCAAGGAAACTGACGAGCGCCTCTCCCGTCCCGAGGCCCAGCATGGCCTCCTGCGTGTCGAAGGCGGGGTTCGCCCGGAATCCGTCGGCGGCAGCCCTGACGGCCCGGAGCTCGGCAGGCGTGTATGCCCTCATTCCGTGCTGGATCCGGTTCGAAAGCTGTGCGAGCACCTCGTCCGGGATGTCCGACGGCGACTGAGTCACGAAGTACACGCCGACGCCCTTCGACCTTATGAGCTTTACGACCTGCACTATCTTCCGAACAAGCGCCTTCGGGGCTCCGTCGAAGAGCAGGTGGGCTTCGTCGAAGAAGAAGATCATGCGCGGCTTGTCGGGATCTCCGACCTCGGGAAGCTGCTCGAAGAGCTCGGACAGCATCCACAGGAGGAAGGTGGCGTAGACCGTCGGGCTGCGGATGAGCTTCGCGCTCGAGAGTATGTTGATAATGCCGCGTCCGGCGGCGTCAGTGCGCATCCAGTCCCGGATGTCGAGGGCGGGCTCGCCGAAGACGCTGCCGCCTCCCTCGTCCTCGAAGGCGAGCAGCGCGCGCTGGATGGCGCCGATGCTGGCCGTCGAAATGTTGCCGTATTCGGTGGTGTATTCCGCCCTGTTGTCGCCGACGAACTGCAGCATGGCGCGCAGGTCCTTCAGGTCGATGAGCAGCAGACCGTTGTCGTCGGCCACACGGAAGACTATGCTGAGGACGCCCTCCTGCACCTCGGTGAGGTCGAAGAGCCTCGCGAGGAACACGGGGCCCATCTGCGACACCGTCACTCTGACGGGGTGCCCGGCCTCGCCGAAGATGTCCCAGAAACGGGCGGGATAAGCCTTGTATCCGAAGCCGGACAGGCCGAATCTCTCTATCCTCGCGCGCATGTCCGGGGTGTCGGCGCCCGGGACGCACATGCCCGAGAGGTCGCCCTTGACGTCGCTGAAAAAGACCGGGACGCCGAGATCGGAGAACGACTCGGCCATCACTTTCATCGTTACCGTCTTTCCGGTGCCCGTCGCGCCCGCGATGAGCCCGTGGCGGTTGGCCATCCGGGGGAGCAGACAGATGTTCCTGTCCGATCTGGCCATCAGTATCTTTCCGTCGTAAAGCATCGATTGGTTAGCTCCTTAATACTCCTGAGCCGGATCCGGCTTCATACGTCGAGTCTGCCTCCGCAGAAGGGGCAGAAGGTCCCGCCGGCGTTCTGCGCTCCGCAGTGAGGACAGAATCCGGCCGCCTGCCCTGTCTGACCCGCCTGTCCGGTCTGAGCCGTGTTCACGGTCCCCTGAGGCATGGGCACTGATCCTCCGGCAGTCAGGGCCGCGTCCGCCGGCGTCTTTTTGTTAGGTTTGAAGGCGAACACGAGGAAAACGACGGCCAGGGCAGTTAATACGGTCATGAGTATTATGTTGCCCGCGTTCAGTTTCAGCCCTTCGGTCGGATTCGAGAACTGAGGGAACATCGGAAGGTAGGTGATCTTCACCGACTTCTGCGACGACTTCTCGGCCCAGACCCGGACCGGGTACATCCCTCCGTCCTTCGTCCTCTGCGAATCGCTGACCGTGGTCCTCTGCGACCCGGTGTATTCCTTCCCGTCAACGGAATATTTGTAAGTCTGGGTGATGATGATGTCGTATTTGGCCTTTCCCCTGCTCTCTTCCTTCCTCGTCACATTCGTGATCTCGGCGACGGTCTCCTCTCCTGCGATCTGCAGTGCGACGGTCCTCGCCACAAAGAAGATCAGCACCAGCGCGAGCAGCACGAAGAGGACTCTTCCGAAACCGGAAAGTCCGTTTTTTCCTCCGACGTTTATTTCCATTTACCGGTCCGCCTTTCATTGGATGGATCATATATCATCATGATTCAGATTAATTATACTACCCGTCACCGACTTTGTCAACTGATTAATTCCCCGCGGACGCAAGTCGCCGTGATCCGCTCCCGCGCCGGCCGTCCGCGGCAGACCGGATAGCCGGCCCGCCACGTCGGGACCGTCAGAACAGAAAAGTCTGCGCGATGCTCCGAAAAACATTGACGCAGACAGGAAAACTGAGATATAATAGTGTGAAAACCGATAAAAAACGAAGGAGTCTTATATGAATTTCTACGATCGCAAAGGTTATGCCGTCGCCTATACCGACGACGGCGAGAAGATCTACCTCTTTGACGGCAGCCCCGTGGCCTACCTCAGGGGGGATCTTGTGTACAGCTACAGAGGATACCTGCTCGGAAGGTTCGGGGACGGCTGGATACGCGACCGGAACGGCGCCTGCGCCCTGTTCACCGAAGGCGCGTCGGGCGGACCTGTAAAGCCCGGCAGGCATATCGCCCCGGCGAAGGCGGTAAAGCGCGCGGCGCCGCTGCGGTCCGGGCCGCAGATCCCGCCCGCCCGGCATGTCGACAGCTGCTCATGGTCGGACCTGTCCGGCGAAGAGTTTTTCTTTCAGTGAGCGCGGGGGAAGCGAAGGCGAAGTAATGGAATTCCCTGAAAGGATACTGCTTCTCTGCGATCTCGAAGGCGTCGGCGGAGTGGTCGGCGTCCCGTACGAAGGGCTGCACCGCGGGACCGAACAGTGGGAGATCGCAAGACGGCAGGCCCCGCTCGAGCTGAACGCCGCGGCCGGCGCGCTCTTCGCCGCCGGAGCCCGGACCGTTGCCCTCTGGGACAACCACGGCGGAGGAGGCAACATCGATCCCTCTGACCTTGATCCGCGCATCACCGTCATAAAGCCTGACGGACCGCGCCTCGGATTTGCCGAAGGCGCCTTCGACCGTATCTGCTTTTTCGGCTATCACGCCATGGAGGGGACTCTCGGCGGCGTGCTGGCGCACACCATGAACAGCGCGAAGGTCCAGTTCTACCGGCTCGACGGCAGCTATATCGGCGAGGTCGACATCGACGCGGCGATCGCCGGCTCGTACGGGATCCCCTGCTGCTTCTTCGCCGGCGGCGACATCGCATGCGCTCAGGCAGCAAGGTCTGTGCCGGGGATCGCGACAGTGATCACAAAGACAGAGCTCGAGCGCAACCGTGCGGTCTTCCGCGACAACTCGGAGCTGCTGCCTGAGATCGCGCAGACCGTCGTCAGGGCCGCAGCTGATCCTCCGGCGCCGAAGAGGACCGCCTTCCCATGCGTGTTTGAAAAATCCTTCAAGCGCGTCGAGGACGCGGCTGTCTATCTGTCCCGCCTGCGCGCGCTCGGCCTTCCCGCGGAATATCCATCCGATCCGGTACTCGGAAGCGACGCGCATACCGTCAGAACTCAGGTTCACGACACCGGCGAGCTCGTGAACTGCATCTGACCGGGAACAGTGCCCCGCCTGATCGATGAGCTGCCGAAAACCGCCCTTCCGGGCCGGTTTTTGATCATTTGTCAGTCCCTGAAATAGAGATCGCGGGTGTAGACTTTATCAAGGACATCGTCGATCTCGGGGGAGTATCTGTTGGCGATTATCACGTCGGAGACCGCCTTGAATTCGTCGAGATCGCGGATCACGCGGCTGTTGAAGAAGCTGTCCTCCTTCATTGTCGGTTCGTACACGACGACCTCTATTCCTTTCGCCTTGATGCGCTTCATCACACCCTGGATCGAGCTGTGGCGGAAGTTGTCCGAGCCCGCCTTCATGGTCAGTCTGAAGACGCCGACGGTCTTCGGACGCTTTGCGATGATCTGGTCGGCTATGAAATCCTTGCGGGTGCGGTTGGCCTCGACGATCGCCGAGATTATGTTCTGCGGGACGTCGTTGTAGTTCGCGAGGAGCTGCTTCGTGTCTTTCGGCAGGCAGTATCCCCCGTATCCGAACGACGGGTTGTTGTAGTGGTTCCCGATGCGCGGGTCGAGCCCGACGCCCTCGATGATCGACTTCGTGTCGAGCCCGCGGACGGCCGCGTAGGTGTCGAGCTCGTTGAAGAACGACACGCGGAGCGCGAGGTAGGTGTTCGCAAACAGCTTGACGGCCTCCGCCTCGGTGGGGTTCATGTAGCGTATCTCGATGTCCTTCTTCACGGCGCCCTCGCACAGGAGACCGGCGAATGTATGCGCGGCCTTCTCGAGCCTGCGGTTGCCGACCGGCACGCCGACGATGATCCTCGAAGGATACAGGTTGTCGTAGAGCGCCCTTCCCTCTCTCAGGAACTCGGGTGAGAAGAGGATGTTGTCGCACCTGAACTTCTCCCTGACGCTCTCGGTGTACCCGACCGGCACCGTCGATTCGATGACCATGACGGCGTCGGGATTCACCGCGATGACCTGCGAGATGACAGACTCGACACTCGAGGTGTCGAAGTAGTTCCGTTCAGGGTCGTAGTTCGTCGGTGTTGATATGATGACGAGCCCGGCGTCGCGGTAGGCGCTGTCGCCGTCGGTCGTGGCGGTGAGACGAAGCTCCTTCTCCGTCAGATACTGCTCGATCTCGGGGTCCGAGATCGGGCTTTTTCTTTCGTTTATGAGGTCGACCTTTTCTTTTATTATATCCACCGCGGTGACCTCGTTGTGCTGTGAGAGCAGCACGGCCATCGACAGACCGACGTATCCGGTCCCTGCTACGGCTATTTTCATTTTCACTCAAATCCTCCTGTCCGGGTCTTTGTCAGATCCGGTAGTATTTTTTGTACCAGACGGCGAACTTTCGCAGTCCCGTGCGCAGCGTGACCGACGGCCGGAAGCCGAGATCGGCCTCGAGCGCCGACGTGTCGGCGTAGGTCGCGGGGACGTCGCCCGGCTGCATCGGAACGAGTTCGCTGTGGGCCGCGAGATCGTAGTCACCGGGAAGCACGCCCGCGCGGATCAGCTCCTCCGAGAGGATCTTCACGAAGTTCAGCAGGTTCTCGGGGCGGCTGCCCCCGATGTTGTATACGCGGTAGGGCGGGACCGGAAGGCCGTCGGCGCCCTCTCTGACTTCGGGAGCGCGGACGGTCACGCGGCAGACGCCCTCGACGATATCGTCGACATAGGTGAAATCGCGCGAGCAGTTGCCGTAGTTGAAGATCTTTATCGTCTCTCCGCGCACAAGTTTGTCGGTGAAACTGAAATATGCCATGTCGGGACGTCCGGCCGGTCCGTAGACGGTGAAGAACCGCAGCCCGGTCGAGGGGATCCCGTAGAGCTTCGAATAGGCGTGCGCGAGCAGCTCGTCGCTCTTTTTGGTGGCGGCGTAGAGCGATACGGGGTTGTCGACCCTGTCGTCGGTCGAGAACGGGACCTTTTTGTTCGCGCCGTAGACCGACGACGAAGACGCGTATACGAGGTGCTCCACCGGGTACCTCCGGCAGGCCTCGAGTATGTTGTAGAAACCGATGATGTTGCTCTCGATGTAGACGTCGGGGTGATCGATGGAATAGCGCACCCCGGCCTGCGCCGCGAGGTTCACGGCGACGTCGAAGCGGTACTTCTCAAAGAGCGAAAAGACTGTTTCCTTATCTGCTATGCTGCCCCTGACGAAGGTCCAGCTGCAGTCCGGATGCGCTTTCGCGAGTTTTTCTGTCTCCGAGAGCCTGTATTCCTTGAGCGAGACGTCGTAGTAGTCGCTGAGGTTGTCGAGCCCCACCACGGCGACGCCCCCGTCAGTCCTCTTTATGAGCTCGCGGACGAGGTTCGCCCCTATGAATCCGGCGGCTCCCGTCACGAGGACGGTCTTCCCCCGCAGATCGATGTTCGGTGCAAGCATTTCTCTTTTTCTCCTTTCCCTTTCCGGCCGGGTTTTTGCGTCGCGGCGCCCGGCGTCAGAGCTTCACGCCGTCGGCGGTGCCGCAGATGTGCGCGCTGTATCTTCCGCGCAGCTTCGGGAACTCGGCGAGGTATCCCTCCCCGACCTTCCGCAGTATGCTCTCGCGGAACGACGGATCGATCAGCGCCATGCAGCAGCCCTTGAATCCGGCGCCAGAGAAGCGGCCGCCGTAGATACCGTCGGTCTCTCTCATGATCTCATACAGCTTTATGAGCTCGGGCGAGCCGGTCTGCCAGTTCACGATGCTGCTCTGCCCGCTCGCGAACGACAGCCGTCCGAACTCTGCGACGTCGCCGCGGCGCCAGGCTTCGGCACCCGCCTCGACTCTCGCGAACTCGGAGTACCAGTGCTCCGCCCTCGCCGCCCAGTTCGCGGGCAGCCTGTCCCTGTACTTCAGATAGACTTCATACGGGACGTCGCGCAGATTTGTCTCTTCAAATTTTCCGTAGTCCATGCCGGCGAACGCCTTGAGCGCGTAGGCGGCGGAGCGGCATTCGTCGACCCTCATATTGAATTTCGACGACGCCAGCGACCGCTCGAGGCCCGAGAAGAATATCGCGATCTCAAAGGGCGGCGCCGAAGGGCTGTTCGGGATGAGCTCGTACGAGTCGTCCTTCAGGTCCATATAGAGCAGGCTGTCCTTCCGGCAGAAGATCTCGCACGACTGGTCGAGCTTTCCGCAGGCGACGCCCACGTATCTGTTCTCCGCCTCCTTCGAGATGGTTATCATCTCGCGGGGCGTGAGCTTTATCCCGTTGAGCGCGGACAGAGCCGACAGGAAGGTTATGATGACGGCCGCCGACGACGACAGCCCGCCGATCGGCAGCTCGCCGTCGATCACCGCGCACAAGCCGATGCGCAGCGGATAGCGCGAGTTCAGCGCGACGGTCGCGCCGCGAAGATGGTCTGCCCAGTCGCCCTCCTTCTCTGATGGCGTCGACTGCACGTGCCACTGGGCGCGCTTCGGGAACTGGAGCGACCTTATCTCGACGACCCCGTTCATCTTGGGGCCGTATGCGATGTATATGCCCTTGTCGATTGCGAACCCCGTGATCTTCCCGAGCTGGTGGTCGCTGTGCGCGCCGATCGGGCAGACCCGGTACGGCGTGAACGCCACGTCCTTCGGGGCCTTCCCGTAGGTCCTCTCAAAAGCGTCGAGCGCCCGGATACCGGCTCCGACCGGCGTGTATCCCACCGATGTCTTCTCCTCCGACACGGTCACTTCCGCAGCAGAAGCGGCCTCGCGCGTCCGCCCGTCGGGGGGGAGCGGGACGCCCTCGGGTATCTCCCACTTCTTTCCCGTTTTCCTCGCTCCGGCGACCCTGCCGTCGCGGCAGAGCAGCGTCACGCGCCGCTCGGATACCTTCCACTTTTCCGCCGTCTGTCCGACATCAAGATATTTCATGACAAAAACCGTCCCAAACAAAAAATAACGTGACTATTATACACGTTATTCTTGTTTTTGTCAATATATAATTTGATATATCTGCCGCTCACGAATCGCGGGAAACCGCGGCCGCCGGCGCTTCACAGCGCCGAGCGGAGCAGTTCGAGAGGCGACTTTATCACCTTCGAGACGGCTTTGACCTCTTCCATACCGTTCTCGACGCAGTATCCCTCGAATTCGGGGTCGTTTATCATCGCGAGGTCGTTGAGAGCGTCGCCGGTCGTGTAGACCTTCTCCGGGGTGATCCCCGCGATCCGGATGAATCTGCGGATGCCCTCTGCCTTGTCGGTGTCCGACGCCACGAAATCGTTGACGTACGGCCCCGACGCCAGACCGTGCAGCCGCCCTTCCGTCTCCTTCTTCACTGCCTCTCTTGCCGCGACGCGCTCATCGCTGCTGTCAAAGACGACACATATCTCCGAGACGTGCCGCATCACGGTCATGCCGAGAGCGACGCCCTCTCCGCCCGGCAGGGCGGCAATGTCCTCCGGCGGCGCGGCCATCATCATGTAGCCGTCGGTGTTCGACAGACGGCTGACGCAGCATCCGAACCGGGCCGAGACCGTAAGCGCGGTGACGGCGTCGCGCCCGTCGACCCATGTCGACATGAGCACCTTCCCGTCGCCCGAGCAGACCGTCGAGCCGTTGTCTGCGATGAGAAAATCGACGGGCAGGCGCACCCTGTGCAGCTCGGAGAGCATGCTGGCGACGGGCCGGCCGGTCACGATGCCGAACCGGTTCCCCGCCCGCCTCCAGGCGGCCAGGGCCTCCAGCAGCCCGGGCGTCACTCCGCCGTGCGAGACCGTCCCGTCATAGTCTGTTGCGTAAAGCTTCATCTGTCGTCGCGCGGCCCCGCAGGGGGGCCGCGCCCTTCCTTTCCGTTATCGCCGTCAGAAGAGATCCGATACCGCCGAATCCTTCGTCAGCCACTGTTTCCTGACTTCCTCGTATACCTCGTCGGGCACGCGCGGGCCGGGATATGTGGTCCTCGGCACGACGCTGTCGCCCGCGACCTCCCTGTGGGTGCAGATGTTGTCGTTCCTGAATCTGTCCCTGTCGGCCTTCAGTCTGAAGTTCGGGATCTCCTTCGGCGCGTTGCCGTCGAGGACCGACCTCCACGCCATGATGCCGCACAGGCCCATGTCGCAGGCGGTGTAGACGTCTATGCACCAGTCGCCGTCGGGCCTCCCCAGTATCTTCTCGATGAAGCAGTGCGTCGTGTAGAAGTCGGATCCGCCGTGTCCCGTCGATTTCGACGGTATATCCTTACCTATGTCGTTGACCGGGCTGTATTTCGACCACTCGCCCCTGCACAGTTTTTCGCCCTCGAGGTACATGTTGAAATCCGCCTCGCCGTAGCGCTTCGACTCCATCATGCCGCCCGTTCCGTAGACCTGGTAGTTGACGCTGCCCGGCTCCATCTTGAGTCCGCCGTGGATGCTCTTGACGACGGCTCCGTTCTCGAGCGTGATCATCTCGATGGCGGCCTTGGGCGTCATGCCGATGCGCATCTGCTTTTCGGACCGGTTGGGATTCGTCTCAAAGCCCACCACCTTCACCGGGCGCAGGCCGGATATCGTGATCAGCGGGCCGCACGAATGCGTGCAGTAGAAGTTCGGGAACATGTTGTTTCTCCAGTGATCCCGCTCGCCGTATGTGATGCCGGGCCAGATCGACGAACAGTCGTGGATATACTCGCCCTCGGCGTACTGGATCTCGCCTATCGCGCCCTCCCTGTATCTCTTCCACATCTCGAAGGGCGCCTTCATGTAGCAGTAGTTCTCGGCGTACGAGTAGATGAGCCCGGTCTTCTCGACCGTCTCGACGAGCTTCACGAGCTGCGCCGGCGTCTCGCCGGGCAGCACCTCAGACATAATGTGCTTGCCGGCTTCGAGGCAGCGGACTCCGAAGACCGCGTGCTCGTGCGCGTAGTTCGCGAGCACGACGGCGTCCATGTCGTGCTTGATGAATTCATCGAAGGTAGGATAGAGCGCGACGTCGGCGCCGGCCTCCTCCGCGGCTTTTCTCACCTTCTCGAGCAGCGGCGGGTACTTGTCGCACACCGCCACAAGTTCCGCGTCGGGATGGTTCAGCAGCTGCTTTATCATCGTAAAGCCGCGACCTCCTCCGAACACGCCGATCTTCACCTTTTTTCCCATGGCTGGTCTCCTTTTCAAGTTCAGGTTTTCATATGTGCTTCTGTTATTTCTTTTTCTTCTTCCTGTCGTCTCTCCTCGACAGTTCGACTGCCAGGATCACGAGCAGGTTCACCGCGGCGACCGCGGCGAGTGCGATGATGCCGGCGGTCTTGAGGAAGCTGAGAGATCCCTGACCGTCATCCGGCTCCGTCTCCGCATCGGCTGCGGTCACGTCCGCTGCGGTCACGTCCGCTGCGGTCACGTCCGCCGCGGTCACGTCCGCCGCGGTCACGACGGCTGCCGCAGATCCGGGCGTCTCCGCTCCGGATGAAGTTATGACGGCTGTTGTTACATCGGGTGCAGTTACTTCGGATGAAGTTGTATCGGAAGTAGTCACATCAGCCGCCGGGATTCCCGCTGTAGTTACATCTGCAGTCGGATCTCCCGATGCGGTGATATCAGGTGCAGTGACTTCCGCCGCAGTGACTTCTCCCGTCGCTGCCGCAGGACGCCCCGATGCCCTTCCGGCGAGCATGCAGATCCAGTCGCCCTTCGCGGCCCTGAGTTTCCCTCCCGAGAGCATATAGCTCCCTCCGGGAGCCGCCGAAGTCACCGCCAGGCCGAAATCGGGGTCGCTGTATTCCGAGCATACGAACGTCACGCCGCCCGACGTGAGGGTCGTCACCGACACGACGGTATCGCCCGCCTTCAGCTCGAGCTCCCGGTCGAGCTTCAGAAGATAGTATCCCTCGTCATCGAAGCTCCCCGACGCCTCCGCGTCAGGATCCCGCGCGAGGATATCAGCCACGCCGCCTTTGGCAGCCCAGACCCTGATATGAGCCTCAGTGCCGCGCTTCGACGTGTAGAAACCCGCCTCGGAGACCGTCAGGCTCTCCGCCGCGGTATATACGCTCACCGCGGCGATATCACCGCCGGCCGCCGCCCCGGTGCTGCCCGACAGAGAGGCCGTCTCGGTGTGAGACAGGACGGCAAAATCCTCCGCGGCATCTCCGGTCCTGACCGATGCCGTGTAGTAGCTGTCGCCGAATGAGGTTTCGTATGACACCCAGGCGTATCCGCCGTCGCCCCAGCCTTCGCCCCAGGTGTTCTTCACCCTGAACGCTCCGGTGCCGGAGCCGGCGGCCCTGCCGTCGTCCCAGCCCACGATGAGCATCGCGTGGCCGTATTTCGAACTGTCGTACCTGTCGAAAGTCGCAACTCCCGTGGCGCTGTCGTACGCGCTGCCCGGCTGAGCGACGATGCCCACCGCGCCGAACTCGGCGACCCACGTCTTGATCTTCCGCACGGCCTCCTCGCGGGTGCCGTAAGAAAAGCGCGACGTCCGGTATTCGTCCACGTATCCCGAGCTCTGATACAGCCCCGCCTGGGGCATCGCGGCGGCCGCGGCCACAGATCCTATGTCGGACTGGTATCTGATGCCCTTCCCCGCCGCCCCGGCGATCAGCGCGTAGTCGGTCCCGCCTGTGCAGTCGTACCAGTTGCGGCCGCCGGAGTTTCTGTGCTCAAGTCCGTCGAATTCCGCCCGCGCGATGACGGCGGGAGAGAAGACGGTCCGCCCGCCCGGCGCGTATCCGCGCACCGCCGCGTTTATCGACAGCAGGTCGGCGCACGAATAAGCCCAGCACAGCGGTTTGTTCTTCTGGTCGAGCACCGGAGTGACGGCCGGCGTGATATATCTCGCCGGCAGGACGGCTGCGCAGACCGGGCTTATGACCGCCGCGAGCGGCGGGCAGATAGCGACGGCGAATATCACGCACGCGGCGATAACGCGGGCCGTTATTGCAAAAATACGGTTTCTCATTTTTCTATTTCCCGGGAAACACTTGACATTCCGCCGGAAGTGTGTTATAATAAATACGAATTAACCAATTGGCTGATTTTCAGCCTTCGTAAAGATTCGGCGGTGGCAGTTTATTGAGGATAATCTACGGTAACAAAAGAGTAGAACGTTATTTTGATGACTACGGCGAAATGAAGAAAAAGATCGACTTCGCCTGGGTAAAAGCCGTAAAAAAACACATAGACAGACTCAAAGCTTCCGATACATTCGGAATCTTTTTAAAACTCGGCCTGGGTCAGCCGGAACCTTTAAAAGGCAGCCGTTCCGGCAGTTATTCACTTCGAATAACGGGGAACGTCAGGCTGATAATACGGCCCGGCGGCAATGAAAACGATGTACTGTTATGCAACGAAATCACGATAGAAGGACTGGTCGATTATCATGGCGGAAAAGAGACATGGTATATCCCGTGACCTGATAATACATCCGGGAGAAACTATAGCGGATATGATAGAAACACGCGATCTGACGCAAAAGGAGCTTGCTCACAGGGCGGGCGTTTCCGAAGCGTTTCTGAGCGACGTGATCCGCGGAAAAAAAGATATATCCAAAAGCCTGGCGCTGGGTCTTGAGTATGCCCTGGACGTTCCCAGATCATTCTGGCTGAACCTGCAGGCAAATTACGACGCCGAGCTTCTCGCAGCCGGTGAAGAGGAGGCCGTTCGAGAGGAAGAGAAAGAAGTTTACGGAAGGCTCCACGAGATCGTTTCGTTTCTCAAGAAAAAGGGGCTCGTCGCTTCGGAAGCAGGTACTGAGAGAAAGATAATCATCCTGCGAAAGATACTCCGCGTAAGCGATCTTACAGATCTCAATAAACTGATCCCTGCCGGAGCTTTCAGGATCTCCGGCAGCTCTATAGTCGATCCATACGTATTCGGCGCCTGGCTCTGCCTGTGCAAACGCGGAGACGATTGCCACCTGAAGGCGGCATACGTCCCCGAAAAAGCAGGTCAGCTCGTGACGGACATCAAAAAAATAATGTGCGAAGATCTCTCCGATCCTCAAAGACCGCTGCACAGTCTGCTGTCCGAATACGGCATCAATTTCAGCCTTATGCGCAACTTCAGGGGAGCACCGGTACACGGTTATATCGAACGCAAGGGGAACGACACGTACCGCATGATACTGACGCTCCGCGGTTCATTTGCCGATATATTCTGGTTCTCGCTCTTTCATGAACTCGGACATATAGTCAACGGAGATCTGAGGTCCCCGTACGATTACATCGACGTTCACGGTGAAAGCAATGATCAGAGAGAGGCCGCCGCGGACCGCTTCGCGGAAGACGCAATGATCGATCGCGATGCCTACAACGACTTCGCCTGCATGCACAACGGCAGTATCAAACTCTCCGACATAGAAGGATTCGCCGGATCCCAGGGCGTGCCGCCGTGTATAGTCATAGGCAGACTCCAGAACGACGGAATAATACCCTGGGAAACGTTTGCCAAATACAGAACAAGATACAAGTGGTCGGAATCCTGAAGATCCCGCTTGCTCATTCAAATGTCCCGGAAGCGAAATTACCGTCGCTTCCGGGGTCTTTTTACCCGGCTTACCCTGAGACGCCGGTTTCTCTCCGCCTCATGATCTCCTCGCATACGCGGAGATCCTCCGGGGTGTTGACGCCGCGCAGGTCGTCTCCGTCTGCCGTCATGCGGGTCTCGACGGTCCACCCCCTGCGCGCCATGATCTCTGGGACTTCGGTGAGATAGTATTCGTGCTGCGCGTTGTCGCGGTCGACCTCTCCCAGCACGGCGAACAGCTTCCTGCTGTCGAATGCCGCGACGCCCGAGAAGAGCTCGCGGATCTTCGCCTGTTCAGGGGTGCAGTCGCGGCCTTCGACGACGGCGCTGAACCGCCCTTCGCCGTCCCTGACTATCCTCGCCCACATGTCGAGCTCGGGGTTCTCCGCCGTCATGAGGACGCACGCCGCGCCCGACGCGGCGCGGTATTCGCAAAGCTCCTTCATCGGGCCGCGGCGGAAGAGGGGCATGTCGCCGAAGGTCACGAGTACGGTCCCGTCGAAGCCTTCGAAACAGGGCCGGCACACCTCGACAGCGTGTCCGGTGCCGAGCTGCTCCTTCTGCTCCACGTAGCTGTATCCGTCGCCGAAATACGAGATTATCTTCTCCTTCTCATATCCGACGACGATATAGATATCCTTCTTCCGGACGAAATCAAGCTGCTCCAGCACCGTCTCTAGCAGCGGCTTTCCGCACGCCCGGTACATCGCCTTCGGCATTCCCGTGACGTCGGAACCGAGCCTCCGGCCCTTCCCCGCCGCGGGTATTATGACTCTCAAACCGTCCGTTTCCATCGGTCCGCCTTCTCTCACGCTGAAGTCTTCTGTGCGCTCACGCGTCCCATCCGCCGCGGGCGGCGTAAAAGCCGTCCGGCACCGGAAGTCCCTGGCGCTCGTACAGTCCGTGCAGTATCTTCTTTATCTCCGGGAGCTTCTTTTCCATGTCGGCCAGCAGCGCGAGCTGCGTCCTCGCGCGGTCGAGGTTCTGCCCGGGATAGAGGATGTTGTAATAGGTGTCGCCGTCGATGTGGTCGGCGAGGAACCGTATCCCGTCCTCCGACGTTATGACGGGCGCCGCGTACGGCAGGAGGAGCAGTTCGGCCTCCGTGAGCATCGATCCGCATTCCCCGAGATACCCCCTCGCGTACGCCTCGTACATCGACAGGTCGCAGCTCACCTTCGACAGGTCCTTTTCGTCGTCCTTCGCGGTATTCGTCCCGATGCGCATGCTGTCGCCGAAGTCGTAGAGCGGCGTCGACGGCATAACGGTGTCGAGATCGATGACCGCCCCGGGCAGGTGCGTGGTCGCGTCGAAGAGCACGTTGTTGAGCGAGCAGTCGTTGTGGCAGACGCGGTAGGGGATCATCCCCGAATCGAGCGCCGAACCGATGATCCCGAGCCTCGGCGCGTGCTCCCTGACGAAACCGATCTCGGGCAGTACCGACGAAACTCTCCCGGCGGCGTCGCGGGCTACCGCCGCCTCGAGGTCGCGGTAGCGCCGCGGCGTGTCGTGGAAGTGCGGGATGACGGTCTTCACGTCGTTCACGTCGACGTCCGACATCTCGCGTGCGAACTTTCCGAACGCCCGCCCGGTCTCAAAGAAGGTCTCTTCCGAGTCGGGTATGTCGAGCGAATATACGCCGTCGAGGTAGGACATCATGCGCCAGCACCCGCCGCGCCGCAGGTACATCCCGCCGTCTACCGTCTCGACGGCCGTCTGCACCGACGGTCCGCCGTGACTTCCGGGCAGGATGAAGCGGTCCCGCAGGTGCTCCGTCGTCAGACGGAAATTCTCCGTCAGGGCATCGACGTCGCGGAAGACGTTCGTGTTGATCTTCTGCAGCAGGTATTTGGATACGGTGCCGTCGTCGTCGCGCGTCACGACGCAGTATGTACGGTTGACATAGCCCTTGGTGATGGCAAAGGCGTCTTCCGCCCTGCCCTTCACCCGGAAGCATCCCGCGATGTCCCGCAGCTCGCCGGTGAGCCCCGACGGGCGTTCTGTCTCTTTATCCATGTATTGGAACTCTTGCTTTCTCTTTTATTCTTTGCCCTTGCCTTTGCCCTTGCCGGCCGGTGCCCACCCCCCGCGGGGCATCACGTCACTGCAGGTCGGGCGGGTACGGGCGGTCCGGATCGTAATAGTAGTAGGTATGCGCTTCGGCCCCGGTCCAGAATTCTATCGTCTTAAAATCGTCTTTGTATCTCATATAAGCGAATTCCGGCTGTCCGGTCTCGGCCGAGCGCATGACGAGCTTTGTCTCGCCGTCGCGCTGCCCGCCCTTGATCGTGTAGGACGTGATGATCCTGTATGTCTTCAGCTCGATCCCCGTCGAGCGGATCATGTATGTCACACCGTCTTTGCCGTAGAAATGCAGGAAGGCGTAGCTCTGCGTCAGGCTGCGGACCGCATATGTCCCCGGATGGAGCCTGGAATAGGTCGCCGGGGTCGCCTGTATGATCTCTTCGCCGCCGTAGAACTCATACGTCTTCTCGCCGCGGCCGTCCTGAAGGTCGACCGTGAGATACCGCCCGGCGCCGGTGAGATCCGCCTCGACGGTGCGGAGATCGCCGAGATTCTCGGGACGGCCCAGTGTGATGACGAAATGCGTGCCCCTGCGGTTCGATGAGCATCCGGTGACCGCATAGGCTCCCATATCCCCTTCGCTGCGACGGTTTCCGAAGAACAGGGTAGGTATCGTCTGGCCCTCACCCATCCTGAACACTATGTAGTCGTCGGTATCCGAGTTGCCGAACCAGATCCCGCGCACGTAACCCATGAACTCTGACGATGATACCGGCTCGGGGAACTGACGGTCGATGTCGAATATGTAATCCTTGCCGGGCGTGCCGATCGCGCCGAATCTCATACCGTCTCCCGACGCCTTCGGATCGAGTACGTATTCGCGGCCCCTGTCGTCGCCGTCAGACATGAGCGTCAGCTCGTAATGATCTTCACTGTACTTTCTGACCTCTTTGATCTCCGCGACCGGGAAGTCCCCGCCGGAATTCCAGACGCCGAACATTATCACCGGCTTCTCGTCGGAGAAATTGATGAAATCGCCGTCGGACGCCGACCAGGCGCCCTTCCGGTCCTTCGCGAACGATGCGGGATCGACTGTCTCGTATCCCGGAGTCAGCTGAGTGAACCGGCGCACCTCGCCCTCGCCGTCGTCGACGTCGAGCATTCTGCTTCCGTCAGAGAAGGTGAGCGTGAAGGCATGCTCGCCGGTCCCGTCGAGCCTGTCGCCCAGAACGAGGGAATAGCGACCCGGCGTCACTTTGCTCTCCGTCATACTGACGACGGTCAGCTCCCTCTCGGATCTTTCGGCGGTGCGGTCGCCGAAGAAGACCGCGACCTTTCCGCCGGCCTCACCGCGCGCCCTGAAATACTCGATGGTCGCTACTTCAGTGCGGACCCATTCGCCGCCCAGAAGTGAAATGATCTGTGCCGCGTCGAGCGGAGCGCCCTCCGGATCTGGAGCTTCCGATGAGCTGTCCGCCGGCGTCACCGCAGGCGTACCCGCCGCCGTTCCGGGGGCGGCCGATGTGGAGTCGGCGCGGTTTACCGTGATATTGATAAGATCGCATGACGCAAGAAGCATCGCGGCGCATACGATCAGCGCGCCGGTGACAAGTAGCGTGAGTTTGCGTGCTTTTCTCATTTTGTTACCTCTTACCTCCCTTTTTGGCGGACCGTCCTCGGGCGGCCCCGTGTATCATTTGTCGGGTTTTATGATTTTAACTGCAGACCGGCTGCGGGTCCCTGCTCTCTTCCTCTTCTTTATTTTTCTTTTTCTTCTTTCTCTCTCTCCGCTCTCGCTGTCAGCGCCGCGAAGAGCAGCGCCGCCGCGCACAGGAAGGCCGTCATCGCGGCGAGCCATCCGTCGATGAAGAAGAGCAGCGCGGCGCGCAGCGCGAAGGATACAAGGGCAATGACGGTCACGGCCCTGCGGCGTCCTTGTCGCCTCTTCTCCCGTTTTCCTTCTCTTTCTTCTTTTCCTTTTCCTTCTTTTCGAGGCTTCGGGTCCTTCTTTTTCTTTTTCCTTTTCCTATTCTTCTCTTCCTATTCTTTCACCGACGCGAAATATCCCGCGCACAGACGCCTGAGCCTGCCGCGCAGGCCGGCGTAGTATATATGCCGGAAGACGGTCGAGACGCCGACCGTGAGGAAGATGAGAGCCGCCGCGGCTATGAGCGCAGCGGTGAGAGCTCCCCTGTGCTCCGCGATCCACCGCGCGATCCCGATGGCCTTCATCCCCTCCTCCGGGATGAGGCTGATGAGAAAGCGCGAGAGCCGCCCGAAGAGGCGCTTCACGGCTCCTGTGCCGTCGGCCTCGATGAACTTCACCACGAGCTCGTTGTTCTTCACCGCCTCGACGGCCTTCGCCGACCACTCCGCGAGCAGCTTCACCGCCATAGAGAGGACGATGCTCACCGCGAGCACCAGCGCCGCGAGCAGGGTGTCGGTCAGCGCGTACAGAAGCGAGAAGACCTTCGCGAAGGTGAGATATATCCTCGACGCGTTATAGACCCGACGTCCCCGGCGGGCGAATGCCGCGGGGATCATGATGATGACCGACGCGACCGATACCGCGACGGGCACCGCGCAGAACATCGCGACGGGCAGCCGCACGCCCTCCGCCGACACGACGGCAGCCGCCGCAGACGCGACGGCAAGGATCAGCGCGAGCGTGATCATCGCCGGAAGGAACCTCCCGGCCGCGCCGATGTCCTCGGGCGAGAAGAGTACTCCGCCGGCCTCCGCGACGCCGGATGAGCCGTCACTTTTTCCGGCTTCGGCAACCCCTCCGTCCGTCACGGGATCTTCGTTTATTTCTTTCTTGTTTTCTGTGAGTGTCATCGGAAGACCTCCGGGACGGGGAACTGAATGTCGGTCCCGGTCCGGACTTTTTTCACGAAGATATTTATTATAGTTACTCTATTATATCACAAACCGGCCTTAAAGTCATTATCCTTCCTCCGGGAAACAGTTTTTTCCGTCGTGTCGCGTCATTGCAGCGATTCAGTTTTTCAGGGTCGTAACCGGAACGACAAGAACACCGTCCTGACGGCGGTATGCATAGTTGCCGGAACCTGTCAGGACCATCAAAAAGGACGGAGCTTTCATTTTCGTCGTATCGATCTTGTTACTCAATTCCTTCAGTGTAGCGGCTCCTTCTTCTATCAGCTTTTCACCGCCGAGTTTTATTTCGATCAGACCGTAAGCACCGTTGCGAAGGTGGACCACTGCGTCGCATTCAAGTCCGTTTTTATCCCGATAGTGATAGACCTGACCATTGAGAGAATCGGCGTAAACACGCAGATCCCTGACGCAAAGGGCCTCAAACATCAGTCCGAACGTGTTGAGATCATTCAACAGATCTTCCGGACCGATTCCGAGCGCCGCAACGGCGATCGAAGGATCGACAAAATATCTTGTGTCTGACGTCCTTATCGCGGTTTTTGAACGCAGGTTCGGATTCCATGCGGTCATATCCTCGATAACAAATATCCTCTTCAAAGCTTTGATATATAAAGAGACAGTTTCTTCGTCCAGCGTTCCCGATTCGTTGGATCCGATATCTCTTGCAATAACAGTGTTGGCTATTTGTGAACCCTGATTTCTGGCAAACGACCGCATCAGTCTGATAACTCTTTCTGGATCTTTGCGAATGCCATCGGCGCGGTTGATATCTGAACGCACCACCCCTTCAAAATAATCAAAAGCCTGTTCGAGAGCAATTTCATCGCGCAGCGCGACGGCCTGCGGCCATCCTCCTCGGCAAATCAGAAACGCCAGACGGGACAGCTCTGTCTTGCTCTCTCCGTCAACCGACGGATCACTGAACAGCGCACCCAGACTGACTTCGCCTGTAGAATCTCCCGATTCAAAAAGAGTCATCGGTCGCATTGTCAGCCAGGTAAAGCGTCCGGTCCCGGAGTGAGTGATCTCGGTAGTATCGGGAGGGACCGCAGACCCGGTCAGAACAAACTGTCCGAGTTCATTTCTGTGATCGACTTCAAACCGGATCGCGTCCCAAAGCTTCGGCGCGATCTGCCATTCGTCGATCAGTCGCGGCGTTTCGCCCTTCAACAACCGTTTCGGGCTGACCGATGCCATCGCGACATTCTGATCTTTCGTCTCGGAATCATCCATATACAAAACGCTTTTTGCTATTTGCTCTGCAGTCGTGGTTTTGCCGCACCATTTCGGACCTTCGATCAAAACAGCGCCCTTGCCTTCCAGCTTCTGTTCAAGAATGGCGTCGGCAATTCTCGGTTTATACTTTCCGATCAATCCTATCGCCTCCTTTTTTTCATAATTTTACCCCAAAAAATCCGCTTTGTCAAGCTTTTTCCGACGATTGGCGCAAATTTAACCCGACGATTGGCCGGTTTTTACACCGACGATTGGCCGGTTTTTACACCGACGGTTGGCGCAAACCCTCTTTACAAAATTGAACGGTGCGACCCGACCCGATCACACCGTTCTCCTTTTTCAGCATCTGTACTCATGCCCCTTTTCCCTGATCACTTATCTCTTTTCCATGTCGACGGTCCAGTGGCTATTGTTTTCAAATGCTGTTTTTTCAGGCACCGTACCGCGCAGTCAGGATGATAGAATGGAGTTCCATAATATCTGTTGTGCTCCCGATCGATCACTGATTTGCTTCAAGAAATTCATAAAAGGTTTTATATCCAAGACGTCTCCGCTTGTTCAGCATGTCATGCCAGATACTGTCGGCTTCCGATTCAGTCAGCAATTTTCTCTCGCAGGCTTCTTTAAGAATATCGCCCGTAGTTACCAGTTTCAATCCGTATTCATCGACATACCGTTTCACGTCGCGCAGATTATTGCTGGCAAGAATTCCGTTTTGAGCTTTTGCCAAAACGATCCCGGCGGCTTCGCCGGGGCCAATTACCGTGTGACCGGGATCCGGACTTGCGGTGAGTTTGATATACAGTTCGAACATTTCCGAACCGACATCAAATGATTCTACCCTCGCCTGCTCTTTTGCGATCATTTCATCAACCCTCTCTTTTAACTGAGGAGTAGACGGATATGACAGTTCTTTGTAGACCTGAGCCGGTATTACTATTCTGCCGGGGTAAAGAGTTGCAAGAAGGCTTTGGTTCCTAACCCATAAAAAAGCGGACAGACAGTCGGTATCAAAGAACAGCTGATCAGTCAATTAAATCACCACCGTCTGTTTCACCGTAAACGAGATCCGGTCTGAACGCATCAAGAAGAAGAGACTCATATTTGCCTTCTGAAATCAGATTCAGTTTTAACAAACGGTCGGCCGTTTCAACGTATGATCCATATGTTCTATACTGTTTTTCAGGCGGAAGAGCTCTGTAAAGATCTCCGTCATATCCCATTGATTCCGCGAGCGTACGTACACTCATTTGAAGATACTGGTCAGCCTCCGACTGTGTGATCAGCCTGTTTTCCGCCAGTCGGATTACAGTTGCCTTATGACTGACAAGAAAAAACTGCTCTATTCTGATTATATCACTCAAAGTGAGATTCCCGCGCGGGTTTTTAACCGAACAGGCATGTGTTTTTTTTATCAGCTCATCGTTGGGCATAAGGAAAAAAGAAGCAAACAAATCGGCTTCTTTTTCTTTCCCCTTGCCGGATCCGATTTTTTTACCGCAAAGCGAAACCATAGTTTTATCATAGTACTTATGATAAAACTCATGTGCAAGCGAAAAACGCTGCCTTCCCAGCGACATACCGGAATTAATTCCGATTACACAATTGTTATCGCTCCCTTTCACGCACATTCCGCTCAAATTATCTCCCATGGGATAATAAACGATTGAGAGCCCTTCAATTCCTTTGGCAATCGCAAAAATATCTATCGGAGAACTGCTGTCTTCCCCCAGATCTTTTCTGAGCTGAATGGCTAGAGTCATTAATTCCGCTTTGTCCATTATCTTTCGTTCTCCTCCAGAAGTCCGTGCATAAATTCGGAATTCAGAGCGATTCGATTGACCGAACAAATTGCCTCCATCTCGACCTGGCCTAGTTCGCTCCCTCTGAAAGCGCAGGAAAGAGTTTTATTGACTGTCTCTTTTTGTAAAAGAGACGAAGCGTTAACCCCGAACAAAGTCGCAAGTTTCTCGAGCATTTCAGCTGAAACCGCTCTTTCGCCTTTTTCAATTTTGCTGATAAAGCTCTGATCAACTCCCAAAAAGGTTGCGATACTCTGCTGGTTGAATCCAGCGTTTTCTCTCAGTATCCTGAGATTATTCCCGATTAATTCAATGTTTTTCATAGTCATTAATACTCCCATGTGATAATTATACCTCAATACTGTCATAAAGTCAAGATGCTATTGGCGAAAAAATATGACAGGCATATCCTGTTATCACGTAACTGTATCAATCGGGATAAGGAAGATCTTTACGCTTGGTCAAATATCGTTTTTCATGACTGTCACCGTGTTTTCGGTAATAAAACAGAATCCAACTAAAAAAATGTATTGACAGATTTGCCAAAAGAGTTTATAATATTATCAACAGAGTTGCCCGACTCTTAGAGTTGGGGACCAGCCAGGTCTTCGGACCTGGTTTTTTTGGAGAAAAGATGCAACTTAAACCTCCCTGCACATACGATGAGCAGCTTGTTAGATTACAAAAACACGGTATGATCATTGAGAATGAAGAAGAAGCCCTTGATTTCTTAGTTACACCTATATAGGCGCTCCCAAAGAATGTGAGGAGTGTTTAAATAGATGGTCATGATGTACTTACGCAGCCAGCACCCAAGCGGGTGTCTGGCTGCTTTTCAATTAAGTACGATCAATATTACAATAGCAAGCAAATCGGAGGTATCAGCAGTCTTTCTCTAATTCGTCAATCATCCTAATGATCTCCGATCTAGGCAAACGGCGTTTCTTATTATCGACAGCATCCAACAGTTTATTCAACGCCTTTAAGCAAACTTCTTTAGGTATTTTTTCTTGCTTATTCAAAAGCGAATAGATCCACAGCGTACCGCGGCATTCCACAGATTCCCCTTCCGCTGCTTCTCTGAGCCTTCTGTCGCCGCTTAATAATGTCCATCTTCTTGATTTAGCTATTGAGAGCGCAATGGCATCATGAATCGCTATTGTGGGGTGTTTTTTCACCAGCTCGACCGCATACTGAAGTTCATTAACCGGCACAGAAGTTATGTGTAGTTTGCCTGATTCGACAATTGCCCTGATCGCTTCCGAATGCTGTATTTCATCATGATAAGTTACATCACTGATATAATACTCATTATCCAGCAAAAACGGGTGTTCAAGAAAGCCGATCTCCTCAAAATCGAACCAAATGTTTGTATCGCTACTAATGAACATGCAGTCTAGACCTCCAGACCGCAAAGCTGTTTGATCTCGTTATTTGGGAGGTCCAGAAGTTCGGAGGCCTTATTAATATTGATCATATCTTCCGATACAGCACGAATGATCAGATTTTCAAACAGCGTGCTGTTTTCGGTCGGTAATCCGGATCTCTCGTCTTTTCTAAGCCCGCTTTTGCTGATCCACCTCTGATGTTCTTCATAAACAGAGGCATTTATGCATCCGGACTGACGCGCACGGATCAATATGCTCTGCATTGAAATACCGTATTCCCTTTGCAACGCTCTTAACTCGCCTAGTATATTGGTCCGGCATTTGCCGAGTTCCCTTACTACATCCTTCATGGGGAAAAGAAACGCACCGGTAATCCCGTCAACGGTTTTTTCAACATTGACATTATCCGGAAACGCAAACAGTATATGCGCCAGTTCATGGATCAGGGTAAAACGCTGCCGTTCCGGCGGCATAGTCATATTAACAGCAATATACGGCCGGTCATTAAGTGTTCCGTTAATTCCGGAAAACTGTCGGTCCGGAAAGACCATCTGGCAAATAATTATTCCGCGGTTTTCAAGTGCGTCAACGATATTTCCGACAGGGCCGGTTGACGATAAGGACAGGTATTTTCTCATTTCCTGTCCTGCGCTCTCTATGTCTGTGAAAGGAAGCTTTTCTATTCTGGGGATATCGGGAAGAACAGCTTCCCCCAATATCTGAACAACAGTATTAAAATGCCCTAGGTAACGGTCCACTGTTTCATAGACCATATCACGGGAGGAATTGCTCATACCGCTGTTTTTCCTGAACTCAGCATGAGTAATGACGGCAGAACCCGTCGGATCGCTCAGCAGCTTGGAGGCATCGATATTCAGGGCATCCGCCAGTTTGATCAGTATCCCGGAGTCTGCTTCCCTTTTATTGTTTTCGTAATTGGAGATGGCCATTTTTGTTAATCCTACCAGGCCCGCAAGTTTTTCCTGAGAAAGACACGCAAGCTGGCGGTAATACTTCAAATTTTTCCCAATCATAATAACCACCCCTCCTCTCTGTTTACAATTATATCACAAAACAGTGATTTTGTAAACATCAATTTCCGTACTCGTGCCCCTTTTTCCTGATCACTTCTATGACCCGTCCGGCGTATTCATCACAGAGCTCCGCGGGCTCGGCCTCGACCATCACGCGGACGACCGGCTCGGTCCCGCTCTCAGAATCCTTCAAGTTCCTCTATCATCGCCGGGCGGCGGGGATAAGCCGCGCGGAACTCCCCGGCCAGCCGCGCCGCCTCTTCTTTTCCGCCCGGGAATTTTCTCATCCACCGGAGGACTCTCGCGACATGCTGATATCCCGCCCTGGTATTTGCCGAGGCCATGTCATCACACGCGGTATTTGTCAGGATCGACAGACACCTTGACGGGTATCTTCCCTCGAGCAGCTTCGCGTAACACTTCAGAAAAGCGTACCCGCAGGCCTCGACGCCGTCCATGAGTCTGTCGCAACACCCTTCCGACGCATACCACTGAAGCACCCTCTCATCCTCCGCCGGGAAGGAATCGAAGAGCCTGTCGCGCTCTGCCTCCCAGTCCTCCGGGGGGACAGTCGACCTGTATTCCTCAAGCAGTCCGGAATCGCCGGTATCCAGCCGCAGCAGCCTCTCCAGCTGCGCTTCGTATTCCTCCCGGAGACCGTGTTCTTTGTATAACTCTTTCAGTTTGACGTTGTACGGGTGCCGTCCCCATACCATTCTCGCCTCTTTCGCCGCCAGCTTCCGGTAGATCGCCAGGGCCTCGTCAAGGTTGCCGTATTCCAGCTCGATCCCGCCGAGGATCTCGCGCGAGCTTCTGTCATCCAGATCTTTCGCGTATTCCCGGATTTCCTCGATCGGCCGCTTCTGATCCGCATAGACCCGGATGACACGGTTCCTGTAGAGCGGGACATCCGACCAGAACAGTTCTTTCCCCTTTTCCTTTTCTAAGATCGCGCCGATCTTTGCCTCAAGCCAGGCGAGCTTCCGCTCCAGCAGTTCAGGCTCGACGAAACGGTCCGTCACATAATCGAGAAGGTGGTCCTCCATATAGTCGACGAGAGAGCCGTCCATAATGCGCATGAATCCGTCGAACATCGACGCGTGATCGAGCTCCGGCGGCTCTTTTTCGTACAGCCGGTCCCAGATACCGTCTTCCGTCGCGTAAAAATCGTGCGTCTCCCCGTTCGAGTCGTCCTTGTCCGTGCCGCTCCATTTGACATAGGCCCTGAGCGTGACATCGAACAGATCTTTATACCTGCCAACGCCCGTCAGCTCGACGGCGCTCTTCTCCAGAAACCTCGTCAGATCCCGGCAGAGATATCCGCACTGTCTCCAGTCCGCGAACCCGCGCCGGGTGTTTTTCCGGAATATTTCAGTTATTTCTTTTTTGTATTCTGTGAGTGTCATTGGAAAACCTCCTGGAACTCAAATATCCCGCGCTCTCCTGCGTCCCCGCAGGATCAGATCGACCGCCAGCGTAACGGCACACCCCGCAAGATACGCGATGATATCCCCCCACGCGAACGACGTCCCCATCAGCGTCCGGATAAGCCTGTTCTCGATGCCCAGCACATCGCACAGCGGAAATATCTGCGACACCTCGACGATAACGGCAAACAGGAACACCGCTCCGGAAAGCCAGACGCACCTGTCTGGTATCACGATCCGAACGACGCACCAT